>NZ_JAAQWU010000006.1:0-294277 GCF_012985695.1 Pseudomonas sp. WS 5027
CACAGCTGTACATCGCGGTCGGTATCTCCGGCGCGATCCAGCATTTGGCTGGTATGAAGGACTCCAAAGTGATCGTTGCGATCAACAAGGACGAAGAAGCACCGATCTTCCAGGTGGCTGATTACGGCCTGGTGGCGGACTTGTTCGAAGCCGTACCTGAGTTGGAGAAGCTGGTCTAAACCAGCGGCTTCACTTATAAAGAGCCCGGTCTTATGACCGGGCTTTTTTTTGCACGCCAATCTTGATCGGGAACCACGCCATGGAACTGCGTCGCTGGACTGTACTGCTGGGCCTGTCACTGCTGCCGACCTTGTCTATCGCTGCCGGCAAATGCGAGCGCCTGGTGGTGACCGGCAGCCCGGATGCGCCGCCCTATTTGTGGCGAGACCCGCAAGACCCCACCCACCTGATCGGCGCCAATGCCGACGTGCTGCAACAAGTGGCCAAGGAGCTGGGGCTGAAAGTCGACCTGTTGTATGGCGGCAAGCGTTCCCTGGCCCTTGATGAAGTCCGCAGCGGGCGCATGGACATGCTGGTCGATGCGCCGTTGAGTGTCAGCGAGCTGGAGACCCTGGACTACATCCATCCGGCACTGATGCAGGCCGATTACCGGGTGTGGACCCGCGTCGAGTCGCCCCTGGTCTATACCCATGCAGCCGACCTGCATGGCCACAAGGGTGCGGTCTCGGAGCGGGCGCGCCTGTCCCCTGAGTTTGAAACCTTTGCCAGCGAACACCTGACCCTGGAACGCCTGCCAACCGTAACCCCGGCCTTGCAGAAACTGCTGCTTGGCGAAGTGGACTACGTGCTGGCCGGCCGTTACTCCGGCATGGCCATGGCGCAGACCCTGGGCATGAGCAAAGACCTGCTGGCCCGTGAACTACCGATTGATCAGCCGGGGCTGTTCCTGGCGATTTCCCACAACTCGGCCTGCAATGATCCGTGGTTGCGCGGACAGCTCGCCAAAAAGATGACAGAATTGTCCGCGTCCGGTCTGACGGAAGCCGCGTTGCAGCGCAATATCGAACGCTGGAAGACGCAGTTGCAGCAACCCGTCAGTACCCCAACAAAGTAGGGATTTTTAGTGACTATTCGACCTCTTTTCGCCGCCCTCGCCGTAGTAACGCTGGCGGGCTGTGCCGCAGATCCTGCGCCGAATGAGCAAATGCGCCTGACCCAGCAAGCCTTGGAGCAAGCCGCCGCCGTGGGGGCCGTCGCTGACGACGTGCCTGAGTTGAAACTCGCCGAGACGAAGCTGGCCCAGGCCAAGGCCGACATGGCTGACGAGTCCTACAAGGATGCCCGCATGCAGGCTGAACAGGCCGAACTCGACGCGCGCCTGGCAGAGGCGCGGGTACTGACGCAAAAGAGTCAGGAGCAGTTGAATGTCCTCGACACTCGTATCACCCGCCTGCGCAAACAGCTGGGAGATGCCCAATGAACCGCCTGACATTTGGGCTGCTATTGAGCAGCCTGCTGCTCGCCGGTTGCGCCAGCCATCCCAATAGCGACGCCGCGTTGCAGCAGGCTGGCAGCGACTTCCAGAAGGTCAAGGAAGACTCCAATGTGTTGCGCATCGCGCCCAAGGACGTGATCCGCGCCGGTGAGTCCCTGGCCCGCGCCGACCGCCTTTCCAGCTACTGGGGCAGCGGTGGCGACGTTGTGCATTACGCCTACCTGAGCCAGCGCTATAGCGCCATCGCCCGGGAACATACCGAGTTGGTACTCAACGAAGAACGTGCGGCCAAGCTCGAACTGGAACGTCAACGCCTGCAACTGGCGCTGCGCGAAGCCAAGTTATTGAGCGTGCAGCAACAGGGCAAGTGGCTGGAAGAGCAGATCGCCAGCCTGACCACCACCCAGACCGATCGTGGCCTGGTGATGACCTTGGGCGACGTGCTGTTCGACACCGGCCAGGCGGAGCTGAAAAACTCCGCCAACCGTACAGTGCTGAAGATCGTGCAGTTCCTGCAACTGAACCCCAAGCGGGTCGTGCGGATCGAGGGTTATACCGATAGCACCGGCGGCGAGCACGAAAACCTCAAACTGTCCCGTGACCGTGCACAGGCCGTGGCGGACGTACTGGTCGACCTGGGTATTGATGAAAAACGCATCCAGGTGGAAGGCTATGGCGATCAGTATCCGGTGGAAGTGAATGCTTCCGAACGTGGTCGTGCGCAGAACCGGCGTGTGGAAATCGTCTTCTCCGATGAGAAGGGCCAGCTCGGCGCCGCGCGCTAAACCTCAGTGCGCGTGCGGTCGATGTGGGAGCTGGCTTGCCTGCGATAGCATCGGCGCGGTGCATCTGAACACTCGCGTCGCCAGCATCGCAGGCAAGCCAGCTCCTACCGGGTATGTGGCGCACCCGCTATGCAACCCGATCTTTGATCGGGTTTTTCATGCCCGCGATTCACAGCTCAACCCATACAGTTTTTTCTATCACTGCCGCGCGTCCTCGACTATTGTGGCAACTGTCCCCGTACACTTCTAAACTGTGCCGGTATGTTTCACACAAAAATAAAATACCCGTGAAATCGAGTGCTGCGTCATGACCAATCTCTTGCTTTACCAACGTATCGCCCAGCAGTTGGCTGAGGATATCCGGCGCGGTGTCTATCAACCGGGTGAGCGCGTGCCTTCGGTGCGCAAGATGAGCTCCCAGCTCAATGTCAGTCATGCCACCGTGCTACAGGCTTACGCCAACCTTGAAGACCAGGGGTTGATCCGTGCGCGGCCGCAGTCCGGGTATTACGTGCACCAGACGCCGGCTCTGACCGCACCGACGCCTGATATCGCTCGGGTCGAGCGCCCGGGCCTGGTCACCCGCAGCAGTATCATCCAACAGGTCCTGGTTGAATCCCGTCGCGAAGGGGTGTTCCCGCTGGGTGCCGCTGTTCCCAGTGTCGATTACCTACCGGTGCGGGCGCTGCACCAGCAACTGGCCAAGGTCACGCGCTTTCAGAGCCCACGGGCGTTCAGCTATATGTTCAGCCCGGGCTTCGAGCCGCTGCGGCGCCAGGTCGCGATTCGTATGCGCGATGCCGGAGTGGTGGTCGATCCGTCCGAAGTGGTGATCACCCACGGGTGCGTCGATGCATTGCAGATGTCGTTGCGGGTGCTGACCCGCCCCGGCGACCTCATTGCCGCCGAATCGCCCACCTATTACGGCCTGCTGCAACTGGCGGACTTGCTTGGCCTCAAGGTCATCGAGATTCCCAGCGACCCGGCCACTGGCATGAGCCTGGAAGCCCTGCAGTTGGCGGCCAACCAGTGGTCGATCAAGGCCCTGGTGTTGACCACGCGCCTGAGTAATCCCCTGGGCGGCACCATGCCGGAAGAACGGCAGAAACAGCTGCTGCGCCTGGCCTCGGATTTCGATATCCAGATCGTCGAAGACGATATCTACGGCGAATTGATGTTCGAACTGGGCCGCACCAAGGCCCTCAAGGCCTATGACCGCCTGGATCGGGTGATCTACTGCTCCAGTTTCTCCAAGACCCTGTCCCCTGGCGTGCGCATCGGCTGGATGATTGCCGGCAAATACCAGCAGGAGATCCAGCGCCTGCAGATGTTCAGTACCCATTCGGCGTGCAGCGTTACGCAGATGGGAGTGGCGGCGTATCTGGAGAATGGCGGTTACGACCGGCATCTGCGCTACATTCGCCAGGAGTACCGCAAGAACCTCAGTGCCTTCCAGTTAGCGGTGCAGCAGTATTTCCCGGAAGGCACGCAGATGAGCCGGCCGACGGGCGGTTTTATCCTGTGGGTGAGTCTGCCGGGCCGGGTCAATACCCAGGAGCTGCACGTGCGGGCTTTGCAGCAAGGCATCAGCATCGCGCCGGGGCTGATCTTCAGCAATACCGAACAGTTCAACCACTGTATTCGGCTCAACTGCGGCACGCCGTGGAATCGCGAAGCGGAGCGCGCCCTGATGACCCTGGGCATGCTGGCCAACCAGTTATGCCAAGAGGCTGCGGGTGGTTTTTGACGCGCCAAAACGGGGCGTGAACGGTAGCTGGCTAATCACCGCGCTTGTCATGTCGCGCTCAACAAGCGAGCATATGGCCTTCTGCCGTTAATGCTGTTGGCGATATGACCTCTATTTTTCCTGCCGCGCTGTTGATCTGTCTGGCGAGCCTGTGCAACACCACTTCTGTACTGGCAGCGCCTGCCAGTGCGCCAGTTGTGCTGGCAGCCGCCGAACAAAAGCCGGCACCGGCTAAAAAAACGACCCAGGCTAAAAAAGCCGCTCCGGTTACAAAAGCCGCCAAGGAAAAAAAGCGCGCACCCATCGCCAACAAGTCCAAGTCGGCCCGGGAAGTGGCCCAGACCAAACTGGCGCCAGCGCAATTGGACCTGAGTCTGCCTCAAGAAATGGTCCGGCACCTGCAGCCCCTCGGCACTATGCCGCAGCCCAAGAATGTGCCGTTGTTGCCGCCGATGTTTGGCGAGAAACCGATCGATAACAGTGCATTCCAGATCAACGGCCGCTTATTGAGCAACGAAATGCAACTGCAAATGCGCAATGAAGAGCGGCGCGATGTGGAAGGCGCGGCCCTGGATTTCGAATTCAAGAATTAATCTTGCCTGGCAAAGTGACCTGATCCCCTGACCTTCTGTCGCAGACTGGTCGGTCACTTTTGTTTTCTGCGAAAAACCCCTGTTAGACCATTTTAAAACGGATGTTTTAGGGCGTACTCTAGCCCGGCCATCAACACTTTGTCGTCGAGGACCTACTGGTCATGAAATGCCGTGAAGGCTGTGGCGCCTGCTGTATCGCCCCTTCCATCAGTTCGCCGTTACCCGGTATGCCCAATGGCAAGCCCGCGGGCGAACGCTGCCTGCATCTGTCGGTCGAACAGCTGTGCCAATTGTTTGGCCAGCCTGAGCGGCCTGCGGTATGCGGTGCCTTCGCGGCGGATCTCGAGGTCTGTGGTAGTAGCCAGGAAGAAGCGATCAGGTTGATCGGCTGGTGGGAGCAGATGACGGCGGCGTAGTGGGCTTTAATGTCAGAACTTCAACAATAAGGAATACAACAATGGGTTCGCTGAAACGAATGGCTGTGTTGTGCGGTTTTACGGTGTTGTTTGCGGGTGCTGCACAGGCAGAAGAGTGGCAGGTTGCCAAGGACGAGGAAGGTATCAAGGTTGCCTTGAGTGAAGTGTCCGGCTCCAAATACAAGGCTTATCGCGGCGTTACGGTGATCAAGGCGCCATTGGCCAAGATCCAGGCCCTACAGGACGATGTAGTCGGTGCCTGTAAGTGGATTCACGAATGCAAGTCGCAGAAGCTGCTCAAGAAGGAAGGCGACAAGAGCTGGACCTACACCCAGTTCAAAGCCCCGTTCCCAGTCACCGATCGTGACTCGATCCTGGAAATCACCACGACCCAGGCCGCCGACGGCAGCGTGACCCGCAAGTTGCTGGAAGTGCCCACCTATCTGCCGGAAGAGAAAGGCTATGTGCGCGTGGCCCAGGTCGAGGGCTTCTGGAAACTGGTGCCTAAAGGCGCCGACCAGACTGAAGTGACCTACCAGGTCCACACCGAGCCTGGTGGCAGCGTGCCGTCCTGGTTGGCCAACAAGTTCGTGGTTGAAGCGCCCTTCAATACCTTGAAAGCCCTCAAGGAAAGCGCCGAGAAGCCTTAAGCGCAGCCGAGCAGTGCCTCCAGCCTTGAGTGGAACGATCATCGCGCCCTCAAGGTCCAGATAGATGTGAGCCCATCCATGGGCTTTATCGAGGAGGCACTGATGCAAAACTGGCAAGTTACCTTCGTTGATGATCACGGTGTGCAGTCCGTAGAGCAGTTCAGCTGCGCCCAGAAGCCCAGCCTCGAAGACGCCGCACAGATGATTCGCGCCAAATTGCTGCCCATCCCCGCTCAACTGGACCTCAACGACCTGGACGGCCGGATCGCCGAGCCGACGGTCAAAAGCCTGAAGGACCAGAACAGTATCCAGATCCTCGACATTTCTCCCGCCCCCTGAACATTCCCTGTACGTTGTTAAAGCGCTGCTGGTGGAGCTGATAGCTTCGCGCTACTCTGCAAGAGAGATCAGCGAATGAATCGCTAAGGTCTGGTCTTGTCAGCTACATGCTTGTTTTCCTGCGGTGATGTCATTGCCGTCCACCTGCGCCGTTCACGCGCAGGCCCTGGGAAGCACGGAAAGTCTATCCATCGGTTCAGGAGGACGTTTCATGAGCACAGCCTATCAAGAAGACATCAGCACCCACGTGTTACGCCGCATGAAAGAGGGCGGCTTTGACTTCTCGCGTTTCCATCCCATCGAGTTCTACGCCATTTTCCCGGATGAGGAACGTGCGCGCCGAGCTGCGGGTCGGTTTCGTGGGGAGTCGATCAACGCACAGGTCAGCGCACGGGATGACGGTGCCTGGTTCCTGGAGTTGAGCAAGGTCATGTTCGCCACCTATGACGGTATCGGTGATTTCGAGCAGGACTTTGAGGCGGTAGTCGAGCCCTTGGGCGGGATTATCGAGGGGTGGGGCGTCAAGCACGAGGTTCGTGGGTTACCCATGTAGACACATGATCAGTAACGCAGCGTATCGGCTGACCTTTGGGTCGGCCGATTTTGTTTGTGGTGGTGCAAAGTGCTCGGAACTAAATATGAAAAAACCGGCACAAAAAAAGGCCACCGGAGCAGGGTGGCCAAAAGGGAAGATCGGTATGAAGGGGAACCGATCGGTACATGCACAAGCAAATTACCGGCGGTGATGGGGTGATGCTGTAGGAAGAGTCCTGTTCAGCGAATGTTGGCGATTATCCGCAGGCTTTCCCCGGCAGTGAAATCAACTCTGACTATGCTGGTGATAGGCAATGCTTGCGTCTTGATGAAGCGCGCATGGCAAGGCTCGGGCATTTGCTGCACCAGGACGGTGCGGCATTGCCTTTGACTGTATCCAACTGATTGATACTTAAGTGTTTATGCCGCTGGCACGGGCCTTGCGACAGTCCGTTGCGTCCGGGTGACAAGGAGTTCGGCATGATCCGCACTTATTACGATGAAATGTACGATGGGGCCGGCCAGGTCCGACCTCACTATCGCGAGTTCGCCCGTTGGCTGGCTGAAACCCCGCCCGAACTGCTGGCCCAGCGGCGGCGTGAAGCCGATTTGCTGTTTCACCGTGCCGGCATCACCTTCACCCTGTACGGCGATGAGCAGGGCACCGAGCGCCTGATTCCCTTCGATACCATCCCGCGCAGCATTCCCGCCAGCGAATGGCGAATGGTCGAACGAGGCTGCATTCAGCGGGTCAAGGCGTTGAACCTGTTTCTTGCCGACCTTTACCACGACCAACGCATTATCAAGGCCGGGATCATTCCGGCCGAGCAAGTGCTGGCCAACGAGCAATACCAACTGGCGATGCAGGGCCTGGACTTGCACCGTGATATCTATTCCCACGTCTCGGGTGTCGATCTCGTACGCGATGGCGACGGCAGCTACTACGTGCTGGAAGACAACCTGCGTACCCCCAGCGGCGTGAGCTACATGCTCGAAGACCGCAAGATGATGATGCGCCTGTTCCCCGAATTGTTCGCTGCCCAGCGCATTGCCCCGATCGATCATTACCCCAACCTGTTGCTCGACACCCTGAAAAGCGCCAGCCCGCGGGAAAACCCCAGCGTAGTAGTGCTGACGCCCGGGCGATTCAACAGCGCGTTTTTCGAACATGCCTTCCTCGCCCGGGAAATGGGCGTGGAACTGGTGGAGGGCGCCGATCTGTTCGTGCGTGACGACCGCGTGTTCATGCGTACCACAGACGGCCCGAAGGCGGTGGACGTGATCTACCGTCGCCTCGACGATGCCTACCTCGATCCGCTGGCCTTCAATCCGGAATCAATGCTCGGCGTGCCGGGGCTGTTGGCCGCCTACCGTTCGGGCAACGTGGTGCTGGCCAATGCCATTGGCACTGGGGTGGCGGATGACAAGTCGGTGTATCCCTTCGTCACCGACATGATCCGTTTTTACCTGGATGAAGAGCCGATCCTCAAGAACGTTCCGACGTTCCAATGCCGCAAGCCTGACGAACTTTCCCACGTACTGGCGAATCTGCCGGAGCTGGTGGTCAAGGAAACCCAAGGCTCCGGTGGCTACGGCATGCTGGTCGGCCCGGCCGCCACGGCCGCCGAGATCGAAGCTTTCCGTGCGCGGATCAAGGCCAAGCCCCATGCCTACATCGCCCAACCGACCCTGTGCCTGTCGACGTGCCCGACCTTTGTCGAAAACGGCATCGCGCCCCGGCATATCGACCTGCGACCGTTCGTCCTGTCCGGCAAGGAAACCCGCGTGGTGCCGGGGGGGTTGACCCGTGTGGCGCTGCGTGAAGGCTCGCTGGTGGTCAACTCGTCCCAGGGCGGCGGCACCAAAGACACCTGGGTGGTCGAGGAATAAAACCATGTTGAGTAGAACTGCCTCGGATTTATATTGGATGTCGCGCTATCTGGAGCGTGCGGAAAACCTCGCGCGCATGCTGGATGTCAGCTATTCACTGTCACTGATGCCCCAGGATGGGCGCGGCGATGGCCTGCACGAACTGGCCATGCCCTTGCTGATTACCGGCACCCTGGACGACTACCGTGAGCGTCATGGCGAGTTGCACGCCGAGCGCCTGCTGCATTTCTTCGCCCTGGACGCCGCCAACCCGGCGAGCATCTACAGTTGCTTGGGGGCGGCCCGCGCCAGCGCCCATGCGGTGCGTGGGCGAATTACCGCTGACATGTGGGAAAACATCAACGCCACCTGGCTGGATATTCGCGTCATCGCCCAGGAAGGCCTGAGCCGTTATGGCATGAGCCGTTTCTGCGAGTGGGTCAAGGAACGCTCTCACCTCTTTCGCGGTGCGACCTACGGCACCATCATGCGCAATGACGCCTTTCGCTTTATTCGCCTGGGCACCTTTATCGAAAGGGCCGACAACACCCTGCGCCTGTTGGACGCGCGGTACGAGATGGCCGGGGACCAGGCCGAAGTGGTGATTGATGGCACCGCCCATGCCTATTACCAATGGAGTGCGCTGCTGCGCGCCTTGTCGTCATTCGAGGCCTACACCGAGATCTACCGTGATGCGCCCGGTGCCCGCCAGGTGGCGGAGTTGTTACTGCTGCGCGCCGATGTGCCGCGGTCCTTGCGCGCATGCAGCGAAGAAATCGACCAAATCCTCGCCAGCCTGCGTGGCATCAATGGCCGTCCGGCCCAGCGCCTGGCTGCTGAGATGGACGCACGCCTGCGCTTTACGGCCATTGACGAAATCCTCGAGGAAGGCCTGCACGCCTGGCTGACCGATTTCATTCCACTGGTACGCCAGCTGGGTAACGCCATTCATCATTCCTACCTGGAGGCGGCATGAGACTTTCCATCAGCCACGAAACCACCTACCGCTACGAAGACCAGGTGCGCGCCAGCATCCAATACCTGCGCCTGACGCCTCACGACAGCGAGCGTCAGCATGTGCTCAGTTGGCAGCTCGATTTGCCGCGTCCGGTACGGGCCCAGTTGGACCCGTTCGGCAATATCCTGCATGTGCTGACCATGGATGAGCCCCATGAATCGATCATCATCGGCGCCCGTGGCCAGGTGGACATTGACGAGTGGCGCGAGGCCGAGCATGACAGCCGATCGCCATTTCCCTACCAGCGTGGCACGCGCCTGACCGAACCGGACGAGGCCCTGTGCGCCTTTGCCCAGCAGCACTGCGGCAAGCGCCGGGATCGCAATGCCCTGATCGACCTGATGCACGCCCTCAACCAGCACATCGCCTACGTGCCGGGTGCCACGCAAGTTCAGACCTGTGCGGCGGAGGCGTTCGCCGGGCGTGCCGGCGTTTGTCAGGACCACGCCCACGCCTTCCTGGCCTGCGCGCGTAGCCTGGGGATCGCCACGCGTTATGTGTCGGGGTATTTGTACAGTGAGGACAGCGAGCACCTGGCCAGCCACGCCTGGGCTGAAGCCTGGCTGGATGACGCCTGGTACAGCTTCGATGTGACCAACCAGTTGGCCCGCCCGGAGCGGCATTTGAAACTGGCGGTGGGCCTGGATTACCTCGACGCGTGCCCGGTGCGCGGCATGCGCCGTGGTGGCGGGCATGAGCAGATGCATGCGCGGGTATTTGTCGCGCCGACCCCGGTGATCCTGGTGCAGCAGCAATAACTCCACCACGCCCTTGTAGGAGCCGGCAAGCCGGTTCCTACAAGGGCGTGTCGGTTTTGCGAGCGGCCATATGCTTCAAATACCCCACCAGCAATTCCAGTTCGGCGTCTGGCAAGACGCTGGCGGCAAACGCCGGCATCTTCGCCTGCGGCCAATGCCTCAGGCTCTGGGGATCACGGATGTAACGCTTGAGGAAGTCGCCGCCGAAATACTCGGTCGGGCTGTAGGGCACATTCAGATCCGGTCCTACCTGCGCGTCCCCCGCGCCATTTAGGCGATGGCAGGCCAGGCAGTTTTTCTGAAACAGGGCGAACCCCTGGTTGATCGGATCATCCGCCGCCAGAGCCGGGTCGGGCAGCAGCGCGGGGAAGCGTTCGGCAACGGTTTTCAATTGTTTGATCGTCGAGATCTGGAAGGGCCATTGTTCCGGGCTGATCCCGCTCACCTGAGGCTGGGTCCACACCAGATAGAACGGCCCGGCACTGGGTTTGCCATTGGCCAACGGGGGCCAGGGATGGGCCGGATCCTCAACCGCCAGCCACGCTTGCGCGCCGCTTTGCGCAAGCAGCGGCGCCGCGGCCAGTTCGGCGGCAAAACCATCGAGCGCCACGGCCTGCACATGGTTCTGTACCTTCAGGCCCGGTAAGAGTACGGCCAGCGGCACTGCGCGATAGGTCATATTGCGCTTGTAGGAAACGTCGTCGACGATCTGCACGGTCTGCGCAGCCGGGTGCTTGAGCAGCTCGGCGGTTTGCCAAGTGGTGCGGCTGTGATCCAGCGCAATGGTTAACTCGGCGGCGCTGGTGGGGCCGGCCAGGATCAGCAGCAGTAGGACAATAATTTGTTTCAAGGCGAAGCCCATATGGCAATGGCGATACGCGCCCACGATACCGGAAAACCGCCGCTCAGCCGTATGCAAAAAAAGACAGCCCCAGCCACGGGAACGCTTTACGCGGTTGCCCGGGCGGTGCTGCCAAAGGTTGCAATGTCGAGGTGTGACCTGCCCGTTCAGCCAATGATCTTGGTCAGATTGGGCAAAATCAGAATCAGGGTAGTGGCGAAGAGAATAAGCCCCGCCTGGCGAACTTTCGATTGTTTAAACATGGCTGACTGCCTTTTGTTGTTATTCCTGAGCGTCAAATGCGCCGATACAAGCACCATCCATTCGTTACGTTAAGCCGACTAGATGGCATTTTTCTTACAGCTGCTCCAGCAAGACCCGGCAGCAGCGTCATACACTTCTTACTGATTGAACCTTAGAGCCCATGTGGGGCGTGGCTTAGATCGCTTTCATATCAAGTTATATTGAAATCCTTTTAAAAAGGTATGAGGCATATAGCCATCTCCGCGCCAGCCCCTTGGCTAGACAGCTAAAACGATTAACCCGAGGTTTTCGGTAGTCTCTTACCGTTCGTCTGAGCGTGGTCGTCAAGGTCAATGAGCGTATCGGTCATTGAATCTGCCCTCGTGGCGCTTAAGGTAAGGGCACGGTCGGCTCTCCCCTTGAGAGCTCCATTGCACAGTGGTTCGAGGACGTCATGACCCAAGCTTTGATCTTTGATGCGATACGTACGCCCCGGGGCAAGGGCAAGGCCGATGGCGCGTTGCATAGCGTCAAGCCGGTGAACCTGGTGGCCGGCTTGCTCAGCGCTCTGCAACGGCGCAGCGACCTGGATACCCGCCAGGTGGATGACATTGTGCTTGGCTGCGTCACGCCAGTCGGGGATCAGGGCGCGGATATCGCCAAGACCGCTGCGCTGGTGGCCGACTGGGACGTGAGCGTCGCCGGTGTTCAGGTCAACCGTTTCTGCGCGTCGGGTCTGGAGGCGGTCAACCTCGGCGCCATGAAGGTGCGCTCCGGCTTTGAGGACCTGGTGGTGGTGGGCGGTGTCGAGTCCATGTCCCGGGTGCCCATGGGTAGCGACGGCGGGGCCTGGGTGTTGGACCCCCAGACCAATATGCACAGCCACTTCACACCCCAGGGGATTGGCGCCGACCTGATTGCTACCCTGGAGGGCTTCACCCGCGAAGATGTCGATGCTTTCGCCTTGCACTCCCAGCAGAAAGCGGCACGGGCCAGATCAGACGGTTCCTTCAAGAAATCCCTGGTCCCGGTGCAGGACCAGAACGGTATCGTGCTGCTGGATCACGACGAATTTATCCGTGGCGATTCGACGCTCGAGGGGCTGGGCAAACTCAAGCCCAGCTTCGAAATGATGGGCCAGATGGGTTTCGATGCCACCGCCCTGCGGGTCTACAGCCATGTCGAGCGCATCCACCATGTGCACACACCGGGTAACAGCTCTGGGATTGTCGATGGTGCGGCGTTGATGCTGATTGGCTCCGAGGCCCGGGGCCGCGAACTGGGCCTGCAACCGCGGGCGCGTATTGTCGCCACGGCGGTGACCAGCACCGACCCGACCATCATGCTTACCGGCCCCGCGCCCGCCACCCGCAAGGCCCTGGCCAAGGCCGGCTTGCGAGTCGAGGACATTGACCTGTTTGAAGTCAATGAGGCCTTTGCCTCGGTGGTGCTCAAGTTCATCAAGGACATGGGCATCGACGCCGCCCGGGTCAACGTCAATGGCGGTTCGATTGCCATGGGCCACCCGCTGGGAGCCACAGGCTGCGCGATCCTTGGCACCTTGCTCGATGAACTGGAGGTGCGCCAGCAGCGCTACGGCCTGGCCACGCTCTGTGTGGGCGGCGGCATGGGTATCGCCACCATTATCGAACGCCTCTGAGCCTAAGGAATTTGTCATGACCGACGCCATTCGTTACGAAAAAGGCCAGGACCAGATCGTGGTGCTGACCCTCGACATGCCTGGCCAGAGTGCCAACACCATGAATGCGGCCTACCGCGAGGCCATGGCCGCCACCGTCGCGCGCCTGGACGCAGAAAAGGACGAGATTGCCGGGGTCATTATCACCTCGGCGAAAAAAACCTTCTTTGCCGGCGGCGACCTCAATGAACTGATCAAAGTCGACAAGCCACACGCCAAGGCGTTCTACGACATGGTCCTGGGCCTGAAGGCGCAACTGCGCAGCCTGGAAACCCTCGGCAAGCCGGTGGTGGCCGCGATCAACGGCGCAGCCCTTGGCGGTGGCTGGGAGCTGTGCCTGGCGTGCCAGCACCGTGTGGCGCTGGATCATCCAGCCGTACAGATCGGCTTGCCGGAAGTGACCCTCGGCCTGCTGCCGGGCGGCGGCGGCGTGGTGCGTATGGTGCGCATGCTGGGCCTGGAAAAGGCCTTGCCATACTTGCTCGAAGGCAAGAAGGTCAGCGCGCAAAAGGCCTTGCAAGCGGGCTTGATCGACGAGTTGGCGGCAGACCGTGATGAGCTGCTGGCCAAGTCCCGGGCCTGGATCCTGGCCAATCCTGCGGCCAGGCAACCTTGGGACATCAAGGGCCACCAGATCCCCGGCGGCACCCCGTCCAATCCAAAAGTCGCGCAGATGCTCGCCATTGCGCCGTCGATCCTGCGCAGCAAAACCAATGGCTGCTTCCCCGCGCCGGAGAAAATCCACTGTGCTGCCGTGGAAGGCGCCCAAGTGGATTTCGACACCGCGCACCTGATCGAGACTCGCTACTTCACCGAACTCACCACCGGCCAGGTGGCGAAGAACATGATCGGTACGTTCTGGTTCCAACTCAACGAAATCAACGCCGGTGGCTCGCGGCCTGCGGGTTTTGCACCCTATGTCACGCGCAAGGTCGGCATCCTTGGCGCCGGCATGATGGGCGCGGGGATTGCCTACACCAGCGCATCGGCGGGAGTGGAGGTGGTGCTCAAGGACGTGACGCTGGCGGCGGCAGAGAAGGGCAAGGCCCACTCGGCGGCGCTGTTGGACAAGAAAGTCAGCCGTGGGCAACTGACGCCCGAGCAGCGCGACAGTACCCTGGCGCGGATCCATCCTACAGACAACGATGCCGACCTGGCCGGTTGCGACCTGATCATCGAAGCGGTGTTCGAAGACCGTGACCTCAAGGCCAAGGTCTCGGCTGCGGCCCAGCGCGTGGTAGGCGCAGACGCGGTGATCGCTTCCAATACCTCCACCTTGCCCATCAGCGGCTTGGCGAACGCCGTGCCTGATCAGAGCAAGTTTATTGGCCTGCACTTCTTCAGCCCGGTGGAAAAAATGCCGCTGGTGGAAATCATCAAGGGCGCCAACACCAGTGATGAAACACTGGCTCGCGGTTTTGATTTCGTACTGCAAATCAAGAAAACCCCGATTGTGGTGAATGACAGTCGCGGTTTCTTCACCTCGCGGGTGTTCGGTACCTTCACCAACGAAGGCATCACCCTGCTCGGCGAGGGCGTGGCCGCGCCGATGATCGAGACCGAGGCGCGCAAGGCCGGGATGCCGATTGGCCCTCTGGCGATTTCTGACGAAGTTTCCCTCAGCCTGATGAGCCATATCCGCCAGCAGACAGCCAAGGATCTGCAGGCCGAAGGCAAGGCACTGCCCGAGCATCCGGCCTTTGCGGTGATCGACCTGTTGCTCAATGAGTACAAACGCCCGGGCAAGGCGGCGGGTGGTGGATTCTACGAGTACCCCAGTGGTGGCCAGAAATACCTGTGGCCAGAGCTCAAGGTGCGCTTTGAAAAGCCCGGCCAGCAGATTTCGGCGCAGGACGTGCGCGACCGCCTGCTGTTTATCCAGGCCATCGAAACGGTGCGGTGTGTGGAGGAGGGCGTATTGATGTCCACCGCCGATGCCAACATCGGTTCGATCTTCGGCATCGGTTTTGCGGCCTGGACCGGCGGGGCGCTGCAGTTTATCAACCAGTACGGGCTGAAGGACTTCGTGGCGCGCGCGCGTTACCTGACCGAGCAATACGGCGAGCGCTTCAACCCACCCGCCTTGTTGCTGGAAAAGGCCGCCCAGGGCGCAAACTTTTAACCCGTTGTGGTGAGGGGGCAAGCCTAATGCCGTTCAGTTAAGCGAACGAAATGCCCAAAGCAGCGAAGATCAAATGTGGGAGCGGGCTTGCTCGCGAATGCGGTGTATCAGTCAACCTATCCATCACTGACCCACCGCATTCGCGAGCAAGCCCGCTCCCACAGGGGATCTGCGTTTAACTGAACGGCATTGGGGCTTGTCCCCTCGCCACAGGTCGGGCTTGCCTTGAACGGGTATTTCAGGGCAGGCTGGCGGGTGTGCGTTATTCCCATCACCGTGTCAGGTATTTTTTATGTCGCTACGCGTCTGCATTCTGGAAACCGATATCCTGCGTCCGGAGCTGGTCGATCAATATCAAGGTTACGGGCAGATGTTCCAGCGCCTGTTTTCGCAGCAGCCGATTGCCGCCGAGTTCATCGTCTACAACGTGATGCAAGGCCACTACCCGGCGGACAGCGAAGTGTTCGACGCCTACCTGGTGACGGGCAGCAAGGCGGATTCCTTCGCCACCGACCCTTGGATCGAAACCCTCAAGACCTACCTGTTGAACCGCTACGAGCGGGGCGACAAGCTGCTTGGTATTTGCTTCGGCCATCAACTGCTGGCGCTGCTGCTGGGCGGCAAGAGCGAGCGTGCGAGCCAGGGTTGGGGCGTGGGCATCCACAACTATCAACTGGACGCCAAGGCCCCGTGGATGAGCCCGGTGGTGGAAGAACTGACCCTGTTGATCAGCCATCAGGACCAGGTCACGGCATTGCCGGAAAACGCCACGGTGATCGCTTCCAGCGATTTCTGCCCGTTTGCTGCTTATCACATCAATGACCAGGTGCTGTGCTTCCAGGGGCATCCGGAGTTTATCCACGATTACTCCCGGGCCTTGCTCGATATCCGCCAGCTCAACCTTGGCGAGCAGATCTATCAGCAAGGCGTCGCCAGCCTTGCTCGCGACCACCACGGCGTAACCGTGGCGGAATGGATGATGCGCTTTGTGGCCCACAAGCCGCAGGTTGCCTGACCCTGGCCGGCCGGGGTGGGCAGGCTACAGCCACCCCGAGCGCTTGAAGCTGGCCCACAAGCCTGTACACCCCACCGCGATAAATCCCAATACCGCAAAATAGCCGTAGTGCCATTGCAGCTCCGGCATGTTCTGGAAGTTCATCCCATAGATCCCGGCCACAGCCGTGGGGAAGGCGAGGATCGCCGCCCAGGCCGCAAACTTGCGCTGCACCACGCTCTGGCGCGAGGCTTCGAGCAGCACACCGATCTCGATGGTCTGGCTGGCGATGTCGCGCAGGGTCGAAAGGTCTTCCATCTGCCGTGTGACGTGGATCTCCACATCGCGGAAGTACGGGCGCATGTTCTTGTCGATAAACGGGAAGTCCAGCTTCTGCAGTTCCTCGCTGATCTCTACCATCGGCGCCACGTGCCGGCGCAGCCGCAGTACGTCGCGGCGCAGGCCATGCAGGTTCTGGATATCGCGCTCATTGAGGGAGTTGCACAACACGTTGTGCTCCAGCGCATCGATCTCGGCGTGAATCGCCTCGCTCACGGGCTGGTAGTTTTCGGTGACAAAATCCAACAGCGCATAGAGTACGAAATCTTCCCCGTGCTCCAGCAACAGCGGCCGTGCCTCACAGCGCTGGCGCACATAGCCGTAGGACGCCGAGTGACCGTTGCGCGCGGTGATGATATAGCCTTTGCCGGCGAAGATATGGGTCTCGATAAACTCCAGCTTGCCTTCATGGCGCACCGGCGAGTAGGTCACGATAAACAGTGCGTCGCCAAAGGTTTCCAGCTTCGGCCGGCTGTGTTTTTCCAGGGCGTCTTCAATGGCCAGTTCATGCAGGTTGAACTGGCGTTGCAGGTTGGCCAGTTCCTGGGCGTCGGGCTCTTCCAGGCCGATCCACACAAAGTGGCCGGGCTTGGCCGCCCACGCGGCGCCTTCATCGAGGGTGATATCCCTGACTTTTTTCCCGGCGCTATAGACGGCCGCCGCAACAACTCTACCCATAATGCTGATCGCTTCTTTACAAGTGGCAGTAACCGGCCAGCTTAGCCTGAAACACCACATTGTAGGAGCCGGCCTGCGGGTTCCTACGATTCAGCGGTTTTGCAGTTCTTGATCCATGGCTTCAATACACTCGACCATCTGCTCCCGGCACTTTTCCATCAGCCCGGGCATGTCATCCATCGTCAAACCAGCCGTAGGAATCGGCGCCAATGACCGGATGAAAATATCGCCACTGTTCCAGCGATTGAGCTTCATCTGTTTCACATAGGTACTGACGCACACCGGCACAATCGGCACTCCGGCGGCGATCGCCATTTGGAACGCGCCCTTCTTGAACGGCAACAACGACTCACCCAGGTTGCGTGTGCCCTCTGGAAAGACCCAGATCGACGTGTCCTCGTGTTGCAGGGTATGGGTGGTGGACAGCATCGACCGTCGCGCCTTCTGGGCATTGCCCCGGTCAATCAACACATTGCCCGCCAGCCAGAACAACTGCCCGAACAGCGGCACCCACTTCAGGCTTTTTTTGCCGATACACACGGTGCGGTAGGGCACCACGGTGCCAAATACGAACAGATCATAGTTGGACTGATGGTTGGCGATAATCACGCAACTGCTGGGCTTGTTGCGCAGCGAGTCCACTTGCGCCTTGACCCGCAGTCGCAGGATCCACATGGCCGGCAATGCATACAGGCGCGCGCACAGGCGGCTGTTATCCGGGTTGAACGGCCGACACACACCGAGCAACACCCCGAGCACACCGGCGATCAGAAAATGCAGGCCCATCAATAACATGCGTAAAAAATAGAGCATCGACACGGACCATCGGGACAAAAGGTGGCGCAGTGTACGGACGTGCACTGTATTCGGCAATTACCCCTGTAGAGGTAGGAGATGGGCGATGTTTAAGCGCATGTTTCAACAGTTTGAGTCAGATGCTATCTAGAGCGGTTGCAAGGTGATTCGGAACGGCGCGTAAGAAAAAGCCCGACACTTGGTCGTAATGCCGTTCAGTTAAGCGGATTCTGCTTTCTGTAGGAGCGAGCTTGCTCGCGAAGGACGTCAACGATAACGCGTGTTTGCTAGGTAAACGCGGCGCTCTCAAGTTCTTCGCGAGCAAGAACTAGGCGTCCCCCTCGCTCCTACAAAAAGGCTTAACTGAACAGCATTACGACACGTGGTCGGGCTTTATTTGATACAGGCGTGGGTGACTCAGCCCAGATGCTCCTGGTCCTGGATGATCGCGTTATCCAGCAGATCCAGCAGGCCTTTACGCACCTTCAGCTTCGTGTGCTTGTGGGCGTTCATATTGATCTTCTTCAACTGCCGCGCTGCTTCCAGGGCCGCAGCCTGCAACTCCTCTGGCGCTACCACCTTGTCGAGGAAACCGGCATTCAATGCCTCCTGCGGGGTAAACATCTCGGCATTGATTACCGAACGATTAAACGCCGACTTACGCAGACGATCACGTGCCAATTCAATGCCAGCGTGGTGCATGGTCATACCGATCATGACTTCATTCAGGCCAATGCTAAATGGCCCCTCGACACCAATCCGGTAATCGGCCGACAACAACAGGAACGCCCCCTTGGCCACCGCATGCCCTGGGCACGCCACAATCACCGGGAAGGGGTGCGACAACAGACGGCGCGCCAGGGTCGAGCCCGACGTCACCAGGCTGACTGCCTCTTTAGGCCCGGCCGTCATCACCTTCAAATCATAACCACCGGAAAGAATCCCCGGCGTACCGGTAATGATCACCACCGCGCGATCCTTCTCGGCCTGATCCAGCGCTTCATTAAACGCACTGACCACGGCAGGGGAAATGGCATTGACCTTACCGTTGCTCAAGGTCAGGGTCGCGATACCGTCTTCTAGGTGGTAGGCAATCAACTCACTCATGACGCGATTCCTTGTAATACGTTTAATAGAAGGGCAGGCCGCAGACGTTACCCAGCATGGCCGCCCCGGTAAAGCGCCATGACTGACTGGCCAGTCAGACTTTTCCCCAGCCGCCGGCCTGGAACAGGCCATGACAGCGCTCGCCAGCCACTCTTCACCCCTGTCGACAGGCCTTGAGAATGGCACAATCGCCACCCTTCACCCCACACCAGAGGGATGCAGGTCGAGATAACCGTCTAAGCGCATGAAAATTCTGAAAAAAACCTTTGCCATCGGAAAAGCTTTCGACTACATTAGCGCGCCTCGACAGACTGAATCAGTTTGACGAGATACGGTGAAGTGTCCGAGTGGCTTAAGGAGCACGCCTGGAAAGTGTGTATACAGGAAACTGTATCGAGAGTTCGAATCTCTCCTTCACCGCCACATTCTACAAACACACACCCCCGGTTTTCTTCGAGAAAGCCGGGGGTTTGTGGTTTCTGGCATCTGGAAAAAGGAGATACGGGGTAGATGACTGGTTTTCCAGGTCTGCGAACGGTTCCCCCATCCCATTGGCCAGCCAGTCTTTTGAGCGAAGCAGCATTTCTGCGTGGCCGGGTGGCAAGTGGGCAACTGCGCGGCCTTCATAGTATCGTTGCGGCCTCCAACCCTCACAGGATATGAAGGTTACCCATGCGTTTACTCTTCCCGCTGGCTGTCAGCCTGGCTCTTATTGGCTGCGCCACGACTAAAACCGATGTTCGCAACGAAGTGCAAATCAGCAAATATGATCCGGCCAACACTGCTCGTGTTCGCTTGATCACGGGTGATACCACCAACGCGGGCTTTATCAGTGGCCAGACCTGCGAGATGTTTTACAACGAGTCCCTGCTGACCAAAACGCCTGAAGAGGCTGGGTGGCAAACCGCGCATGTCGACTCGGCAGGTCTGTACCCTTTTCGGGCGACAGACAGCCAGAACAGTGTGATTGGCATGCCTGCCAGTAAGGCGAGCAAAGCCATCAATCAGTCGCCCAAGGTGTTTGACGAGCATGTCATTGCGGCCGGCAAACCCTTTATTGCAGGGTTTGGCATGGGTGGATCGCAAATCTCCTGCTTTCCCGCGCCCGTCACACTCATCCCCGAGCCTGGCAAAGACTATGAGATGGAACTTCAAATTATAAAGATCAGCACGTTCAAGGCCGGCTGCGTGATTGCTGTTCGCCAACTCTCCACTCAGGCCAATACCACGGTGGAAACGCCGCTAAGACCGCAGGTGTGTGCCAAGACCCCGTCGGGCTGGTACACCGCCAACGCTGCGCCTTTGCCTTGAAATGCCAGAACAGGACGCAGGTGAGCAGGTAAGGGCGGTGTGCAAGCCGGGCGGTGAGGCGTTGATCGAAGAGAGCTCGCCGGGCGATGGCATGATCTGCAGGGATGGCGCAGGTGCCCGCCCACGTGAGGTGATCCAGCAGCAGACCACCTCATTGATTGTGGAGTTTCTGGCGCGGCAACAAGGCTAGGCCAGTAAGTCCTCATAAAACGCGCCATACGGTTTGCTCGGATGAGCAATCTGGATCTCCAGGATCCACAGCCCTTCATTGGGGTAGTGCGCGAAATCCCCCAAGTCACCACCACGATGGATGGCATGGGGGTAGTCGCTGACGCGGTGCCCCTTGATGCTCAGGTTCAGTACCCAGCCCATGTCCCGGGCCTGTTCCTCGGCATAGCGATACAGCTCAAGGCCCACGACTTTTTCGGTTTTCCAGCGAAACTGCACCCGGTCGAACAGCTCTTTGGCCGCGCTCGCACAAGCGGCCATTTGCGGGTCGCTGCCGGTGGTAAATGTGGCGCCGGCGTCGCCTTCGTGGCCTTGCCACACCGCACCCATGTCGATAAAGAAGATGTCGTCCTCGGTTAATACTGGATCGCCGTCCGAGCGCTGCTTGAAGGTCTTGAGGGTGTTGGCGCCAAATCGCACCAGCAGCGGGTGCCAGATGCGCTGCATGTCCAGCTCGGCAAGCACGTGCTTGCCCAGTTCCCGGGCCTCGGATTCGAGCATGCCGGGGCGGATCTGCTGGGCCAGTTGCTCGATGGCGCGCCAGGTCATGGCTTGGGCGTGGCGCATGGAGTCGATGCTGTAGGCGGCGCCCACGGCTTCCTTCGAAGGTGCGTTCAACGGGGTGTCCTCGGTTTTTATAGGCTGATCGTTATGTCTTTCACTATATAGCGAAGAATTGTGATCGGGATACCCATGCCTGCACCGAATCGCTACCAGCGCCTGACCAGGCGCGTATACACCGCAACATTGATCGCCAGGACCAGCGCGCCCAGGCCCAGTTGGATCTGTGGTGTCAGCCCCGCGGGATATATCAGGGCAATAATGTAATGCTCGATAAAGCCTGCGCCATAACCCTCTTGCCCGGCGAGGTGGCGTAACAGGTTTTCCCAGCGGGTCAGGGGGCAGGGCAGGTGGAAGAACTCGACGGCCATGCCCCAGGCTGCGGCGGGCAAGTGCAGCCAGATGACCCGGCGCCACCGCAGGGCGAGCAGGCCACCGAACAGCACAAACAGGATAAAACACAGGTGAAACAGCACCAGGCTGTCGGCAGCAATGCGCAAAAGCATATCGGGTTCGCTTGGACGGGGAGGGCGCCAGTCTAAGGGATAATGAGTTGCTTGCAGGCTGGCAGGGCCGTTATTGTGCTGAATCCTTTTAGTCCTTTGCCACGGATCTTTTGTGATGAGCGCATCGCGTACTGCTGTCGGCCCGATCAAGGCCGTGATTTTCGATATGGACGGGTTGTTGCTGGACACCGAAGGCATCTACACCGAAGTCACACAGATTATCGCCGAGCGCTATGGCCGCACCTACGACTGGGGCATCAAGCAGCACATTATTGGCCGTGGCGCCCAGGATCTGGCCGAGTATGTGGTCAAGGCGCTGGACTTGCCGATCACGCCTGAAGAGTTCCTGCGCATCCGCGAGCCGTTGATGAGCGAGCGTTTTCCCAAGGCACTGGGCATGCCGGGCGCCGAGGCGTTGGTACGGCATTTAAAGGCGCACGATATTCCCATCGCCGTGGGCACCAGTTCGTCGCGCAATTCGTTTGGCCACAAGACCACGCTGCACCGGGAGTGGTTTGGCCTGTTCGGTACCATCGTCACTGCCGACGACCCGGAGGTCGGCGCTGCCAAGCCTGCGCCGGACATCTTCCTCACCGCCGCCCGCCGCCTGGGCGTTGCGCCCCAGGATTGCCTGGTGTTTGAAGACTCGCCGTTTGGCGTGACCGCTGCCAAGGCCGCGAACATGACCGCCATCGCAGTGCCTGATGAGGCCATGGCCGACAGCAAGTACGCTCACGCCGACCAGATCATCCGCAAACTTGCGGACTTCGACTTGGCGGCCTACGGCCTGCCGCCGCTGCGCTGAATTGTAGGAGCCGGCTTGCCGGCTCCTACAAGCGTCATGCGCTGAAGCCACCATCGATGGTCAAGCTTGCGCCGGTGATGTACCCAGCCTCCGGCCCTGCCAGGTAAGCCACAAAGCTGGCGATCTCTTCCACCTGCCCATACCGACCGACCGCCATCAGGCCAATCAGGCTCTCGGCAAATTCACTGTTGGCCGGGTTCATATCGGTGTCCACCGGGCCTGGCTGCACGTTGTTGATGGTAATCCCTCGTGGTCCCAGGTCGCGCGCCAGGCCTTTGGTCAGGCCCACCAGCGCGGCTTTGCTCATGGCATACGGGCCGCCACCGGCGAAGGGCATGCGCTCAGCGTTGGTACTGCCGATATTGATGATGCGACCCCCTTCGCCCATGTGCCGGGCCGCTTCCTGGGTGGCAATAAACACGCTGCGCACGTTGATGGCCAAGGTCTGGTCAAAGTCTTCCAGTTTGAAATCCTCCAGCGGGCCGACCGCCAGCACACCGGCGTTGTTCACCAGGATATCCAGGCGCCCGAACGCGTCGACAGTGGCACTGACGGCATTGCGGATGGCGCTTGCATCGGCACTGTCGGCTTGAATCGCCAGGGCCTTGCCGCCAGCGCGAATGACGCTGTTTTGCAAGTCTTCGGCCTTGGCGGCGGAGCTGACGTAGGTAAAGGCAACAGCTGCGCCTTGCGCTGCCAAGCGTTGGACGATGGCGGCACCGATGCCGCGGGAGCCGCCCTGGATCAAGGCAACTTTGCCGCTGAGGTTTTGCGTAGTCATGTCGATCTCCAGATCATTCAAGGCGAGGTTGCCTTGTTGTTGGAGGGGAGTATCGACCTCGTTGACCAGCCTCGGTAGACCGCGATTGCTATAGTCTGTGTAAACCAAAAGTTTAGAGTGTGGCGAGATGGAGAGCTTTGGCAGTATCGAATGCTTTGTGCGCAGTGCCGAAGGCGGCAGCTTTGCCGAAGCGGCCCGGCACCTGAGTCTGACCCCGGCAGCCGTCGGCAAAAGCGTCGCCAAATTGGAGGCGCGACTGGGGGTGCGACTGTTTCAGCGCAGTACGCGGCGCCTGACATTGACCGAAGCCGGCAAGTTGTTCCTGGAGCAAGTCGGCGCCAGTCTCACCACCATCCAGAATGCCGTGGCCAACCTGGCCAGCGCCGAAGGGCGGCCCGTGGGTACGCTCAAAGTGAGTATGGGCACGGTATTCGGCAACCGCTATGTGGTGCCGCTGTTGGCAGAGTTTCTGCGACGATTTCCCGATATCAGTCCTGACTGGCATTTTGATAATCGCCAGGTCGACCTTATCGGCCAGGGTTTTGATGCGGCCATCGGCGGCGGGTTCGATCTGCCCCAAGGCGTGGTCGCGCGCAAGCTGACCCCGGCCCATCGGATTTTGGTGGCCTCGCCCGATTACCTGGCGCAACGCCTGCCCGTGCGTGTCCCAGAAGACCTGGGTTTGTGCAATGGCATCCTGATCCGCTCGCCGCAAACCGGCCGCGTGCGGACCTGGCAATTGACCAATCGCGCCCGCGAACAGCGGCCGTTGATGCTCAAACCGCGCATGACCATGGGCGACTCCGAAGCCGCGTGCTGCGCTTGCACCCAAGGCCTGGGCATTGCCCTGGTCAGCATGCCGATGGCCGTGCCGTTTCTGGAAAGTGGCGCCGTGGTGAGGGTGTTGCCCGACTGGTACGTCGATGACGGCAATATCTCCCTGTATTACGCCGAGCACAAACTGCTGCCGGGCAAGACCCGGGTATTTGTCGACTTCATCCTCGAGCAGTTTGCCCAGCAGCAGTTGGCGCAGCGGTTCAGCGCGGTTTAGCGCTCGCCGCTGAACTTGTTACCCACTACTGTTCTAAGCTGATACGAGCCAATGGGGCTTGCGACTGTCGAGACGGATCATGTCCATATCACGCGCTTTACTCGTATTTACCAGCTTGGCGTTGATTGCAGGCTCCCCGGCGCTGTTGGCCGATCCCGGCAACGGCAACGGCAAGGACAAAGGCAGTGCCCATGGCAATAAGGGCGGCGGCCAGGGTAATCAGGGCCAGGGTGGTGGCAAGAAGGGCGCGGGAGCTCATTACAATGGCCCGCAAATTGACATCGGCGGTGTGCGGGGCATCATCGGTGATAACCGCGACTACTGGCGCGGCGATTCATCCCTGCCGCCGGGTATCCAGAAAAACCTGGCCCGGGGCAAACCCCTGCCACCGGGGATAGCCAAGAAACTCGATGGACGCCTGTTGGGGCGCCTGCCCCATTACGACGGCTACGAATGGCAGCAGGCGGGCACCGACCTGATCCTGGTGACGATTGCCACCGGGATCATTTATGAAGTGCTCAATGACGTCTTGAACTGACCGAAATCGGCGATTCAGCGTGCGAACCTGCCCGGCCAACCGATGATGTTCTTTGGCCGGGGGGGCGCATAAGTGCGCACCTTCGAAGTCGACAACCCCAGCCTCACCAGTGCTTCGGCCAGGGTTACGGCGGCGGTCACGCCATCCACCACTGGTACCCCGGTGCGCTGGCGGATCTGTTCATCCAGCCCGGCCATGCCGCCGCAACCCAGGCAGATCACTTCGGCCTTGTCTTCGCTGATGGCCAACTCGGCCTGGCGCACGATGGCTTCCATGGCTCGCAACGGGTGTTCCTCCAGTTCCAGCACCGCCATACCGCTGGCCCGCACCGAGGCGCAGCGCTCATACAGCCCGGAAAGCTTGAGCCGGTCTTCGATCAACGGCACCGTGCGGTCCAGGGTGGTAACCACTGAGTAAGCATGGCCGAGAAACATGGCGGTGCTGGCGGCGGCATCGGTGATATCTACTACCGGCACGTTCAACAATTCTTGCAGGCCTTCGCGGCCATGTTCGCCATAACCGGCCTGGATGACCGCATCGAATGGCTGATCGTAGGCCATCACCCGATCCATCACCGCGATGGCCGCCAGGTAGCTTTCGAAATTGCCTTCTACCGATTCGGCGCCGAAAAACGGCGTCAGCCCGACAATTTCGGTGCCCGCCGCCGCCACGCTGCGGGCCTGCTGGGCAATGGCCTCGGTGATGGATTCGGTGGTGTTGACGTTGACGACGAGAATGCGCATGGAATGCTCCCTGATCAATGACTGACGTTGTCGACAGCGATGCTCTCGCCGCTGATATCGGCATAGACCGGCTGGCGCTTGGCGATCAGCAGATACAGCACCCCGCCAATGCCGGCGCCAAACAGCCAGGAGAACGGCGAGACGCTGGCAAAACCCGGCAGCAGCGCCAGCACAATGGCAATCACCGCCGCCGGGACAAACGCGGCCACCGCCCGCAGGTTGACCCCGCGGCTGTAGTAATACGCCCCGTTGGGATCTTCGCTGTACAACTGCGGCACGTCGATCCGGCCCTTACGGATCAACCAGTAATCCACCATGATCACGCCATACAGTGGGCCCAGCAGGGCACCGAGGCCGGAAAGGAAGTACACAATCACCAGGGGGCTGTTGTAGAGGTTCCAAGGCAGGATGAGCACCGCGAGAAACGCGCTGATCAGCCCGGCGCGGCGGAAGTTCAGGTACTTGGGCGCCAGGTTGCTCAAGACAAAGGCCGGGGCAACGAAGTTGGCCATGATGTTCACCGCCACCGTGACGATCAGGAATGCCAGGCAGCCCAGCACCAGGAAGAAGGTATTGGGAATGGCCGCGATGATCTGGGTCGGGCTTTCGATCACCTGGCCATTGAGTTGGAACTGCCCGCCGCACAACAGCACGGTGATGATCGCGAACACCAGGATATTCACCGGCAGGCCCCAGAAGTTACCGACCTGGATGGTCTTGCGGCAGGGCGATGAACGGGCGAAGTCGCAGAAATTGAGGATCAGGGTGCCGTAGATCGCCAACCACAAGGCGCCACCGGCAAAGATGTTGCGCCACATCTCGCCACCGCTCAGGGGCTCGCGGATTGACCAGGCGATATTGCCGCTTGCCTGGAAATACATCCAACCGGCCAGCGCCGCGACAGTCAGCAGGATGACCGGGCCGGCAAAGCCTTCGTAGCGTCGGACCATTTCCATGCCATAGGCCAGGATCACCAGTTGCACGAACCAGATCAGCACAAAACATGCCCAGCCCAAGGTTGAAAGGCCGAGGATCGAGTTATGGTCGTAGTCGGAAAATCCTGGATCAATCGCCACCAATAGAACGCGGAACACCACTGATGCGAGGTAGGTTTGAATCCCGAACCAGGCGATGGCAATCACCGCCCGGATAAGCGCAGGTATTTGCGCGCCATATATGCCGAAACTGATCCGGCTGATCACCGGAAACGGCACACCGGTTTTCTGGCCCATATAGCCGGACAGATTCATAAAGAAATACACCAGCGCCGCGCCGATCCCCAGTGACAACAGAATCTGCCAGCCACCCAGCCCCAGTGCGTACAAGCCGATGGCGAAGGAATAGTTGGCGATGTTGTGCACATCGTTGGTCCACAGGGCGAAGATGCTATAGCCACCCCAGCGCCGGCCTTCGACCTTGGTCGGCGCCAGGTCCTTGTTGTGCAGGCGTGGGCTGAGCACCAGCAGGCCGGGGTTTGCGGCCGTGGGGCTGCCTGTGGAGGAGGGCAGATCCAGTGCGAGATTATTGGGGAGAGTTGTGCGCATTCCGGCAGGCTCCTGGCATCTGCAGCAGGCGCTGGGTTGCAGGGCGCCTGGCATGCGGACACAAAGTGTATGAAGGTTGTTGTTGAAGTTGTATACAAAGACTTCAACTCCCTTAGCCACTTGTGTGCCAGGTTTTTATCTATCAAAAGCTTGGCTAATTTCGTTTTTGCAGGTTTGATTAATAAATAGCTGAATTTAAACAACTATAAATTGACCGTTTGAACAGGTATTTATTTTGTTGCGGGAATGTAGGCGTGGAGGATGTAGGAAGTTGGCCGAAGTGGGGTGTAACTTTTCGGTGCGAAATAATTGAAGTGCACACAAAAATGGCACTGTTAGTGACAATATTGTGTACGGGATTTTTCGGCAGGGTGAATGAAGTGTGCGGGCTTATTGTGGCGAGCGGGCTTGCCGGAACGCCGTATCGCCCGCGCTGGGTGGCGCAGCCGCCCCAACGGTATGTCTGAAACAACCGCGATGCCTGGAGTGGGGCTGCTACGCAGCCCAGCGGGGGGCGAGCCCGCTCGCCACAAAGCGCTATAGTCGGAGGGGGCCGGTTTCAGGCCTTGCTGATGATATTCCCCGCATGCAACCCGCATTCCTTCTGGGTTGCTTCTTCCCACCACCAACGGCCTTCGCGCTCATGCTGGTTCGGCAACACCGGGCGGGTGCAAGGCTCGCAGCCGATGCTGATAAAGCCGCGCTCGTGCAGGCTGTTGTAGGGCAGCTCCAGCATGCGGATATAGCCCCAGATCTCTTCACTGGTCATTTGTGCCAGCGGGTTGAACTTGTAGAGGGTGCGTTCCGGCGTGGAGAACGCCGTGTCGATTTCCAGGGCCGCCACCTGGCTGCGGGTGCCGGGGCTCTGGTCGCGGCGCTGGCCGGTGGCCCAGGCGCTGACGCCAGAGAGTTTGCGGCGCAGCGGTTCGATCTTGCGCACGCCACAGCATTCGCCATGGCCGTCCTTGTAGAAGCTGAACAGGCCCTTCTCCTTGACGAAGGGTTCCAGCTTGCTCTGGTCCGGCGAGATCAACTCGATATCGATCTTGTAGAAGTCGCGCACCTGCTCGATAAACCGGTAGGTCTCCGGATGCAGGCGGCCGGTGTCGAGGCTGAAGACCTTGACGTTTTTGTTCAGCTTCCAGGCCATATCCACCAGCACCACGTCCTCGGCACCGCTGAAGGAAATCCACAGGTCATCGCCGAACTGGCTGAACGCCAGCTTGAGGATGTCTTGGGCGGACTTGTTGGCATAGGTCGCGGCGAGTTCAGCGACGTCGAAGGCTTGGTTCATCAGGACGGTTCCTACAGGTCAGTGGCGCTGAGCGCTCTATAGGGGTGGGATGTTAACAAAATCCGCCCTGCGTTGCGGCGGCCAGCGCGAATCGCTAGAGTTCGGCAGTCCTTTTACTCGCTCAACTGAAAAAAAATCCAAATGGGAGTGTCTTGTGGAAATTGCCTGTCTCGACCTGGAAGGGGTGCTGGTTCCGGAAATCTGGATCGCCTTCGCTGAAAAAACCGGTATTGAATCCTTGCGGGCCACCACCCGGGACATTCCCGACTACGACGTGCTGATGAAGCAGCGCCTGCGGATTCTTGACGAGCACGGCTTGAAACTGTCGGATATCCAGGAAGTGATCGCCACCCTCAAACCGCTGGAGGGCGCCATCGAGTTCGTCGATTGGCTGCGCGAGCGCTTCCAGGTGGTGATCCTCTCGGACACCTTCTATGAATTCTCCCAGCCGTTGATGCGTCAACTGGGCTTCCCGACCCTGCTTTGCCACCGCCTGATCACCGATGAAAATGATCGGGTGGTGAGCTATCAACTGCGCCAGAAAGACCCCAAGCGCCAGTCGGTACTGGCCTTCAAGACCCTGTACTACCGGGTCATTGCTGCAGGTGATTCGTACAACGACACCACCATGTTGGGTGAGGCGGATCGTGGGATTCTGTTCCATGCGCCGGAGAATGTGATTCGCGAGTTCCCGCAATTCCCAGCGGTGCATACCTTTGAGGACTTGAAGCGGGAGTTCATCAAGGCCTCGAATCGGTCGTTGAGCCTGTAAGTAATTTAGCGAGGCGGACGGCTTCATCGCGAGCAAGCTCGCTCCCCCATTTTCGACTGTGTTTGCAGAGCAAAAATGTGGGAGTGGGCTTGCCCGCGATGAGGCCCTCGAAAACCCTGAAGATCAAGCTCCCGCAAGCAACCGCTCATAGGGAATGCGCAAGCCCTCGTGCAGGCGCTTGATCATGGCCAGGCTCAGCTTGCGCTTGTGGTTCAGCACTTCGGACACTCGGCCGCTGGAGCCGATAAAGGGCTCCAGGTCGCGCGCCGTCAGGCCCATCTGGTCCATACGGAATTTGATGGCTTCCACCGGATCGGAAGGCGGCATGGGAAAGTGTTCGTCTTCGTATCTCTCGATCAGCAGCGCGAGAATTTCCAGCTCATCACCTTCCGGCGAGCCGATCTGCGCCCCCCATAACTGATCCACACGCGCCAGCGCAGCGGCCAGGTCTTCTGGGGTACGAATAGGTTTGATGTTCATCACACAATCTCCGCGTTGATCTGGTCGTACTGGGCGTGAGTGCCAACAAACCGTATGAAACCCAGCTGCCGCAAGTAGTCGATCGCCATGACCACCCGATACTTATTGCCACCAATATTGAACACGACCCTTCCTCCTTTGAGAACGCTTGCGGTTCGAAGCGCCATCTTCAGGTCTTGTGGCGTGTGATAGGTGGACTTCTCCAGATGGCGATACCATTCAACCAGTGGTGTTTTTGAGTCGGTATAAGCCTGATTGCTTTCCCAGAACTCCCTTAAGGCGGCTCTTGCGATTATTCGCATATATCGAACCTCCCAATTTGGGAGATATTAGGCGTCGCTTCCGGGATTTTCAACCCCAGACAGGCAACGCGATGTGTAGGAAATGGGCTTTGCTTCAACGTAGCAAGCGATAAAACGACAAAGGCAACAAGCAGTCGATCCATGTGATCCCTCACAGACGGCCAAGTAACTTCGAAGCGAGACGCTATCCCTGCGCCCCGATGCTGTCCACGGCGGTTCTGATTCAGGTTCTTTCCCTGGGAGGTGGGTTTACAGCGCTTCCAGCGTCTCCAGCAACACCCGCACCTTGGTCATCGATTCCTGATACTCCGCCTGCCACTGGGAGTCGGCAACGATCCCGCCGCCGCCCCAACAACAGACCTGGCCGTCCTTGACCAGCAGGCTGCGAATGGCGATGGAACTGTCCATCTCGCCGCGCACATCCAGGTAGAGCAACGAGCCGCAGTACAGCCCGCGGCGGGTGGGTTCCAGTTCGTCGATGATCTGCATCGCGCGGATCTTCGGCGCACCGGTGATCGAGCCGCCGGGGAAGCTGCCGGCGATCAGGTCCAAGGCGTCTTTGCCGTCAGCCAGTTCGCCGGTCACGCTGCTGACCAGGTGATGCACATTCGGATAGCTTTCCAGGCTGAACAACTCCGGCACCTTGACCGAGCCGGTGCGGCAGGTGCGGCCCAGGTCATTGCGCAGCAGGTCGACGATCATCAGGTTCTCCGCGCGATCCTTGGGGCTGGCCAGGAGTTCGGCGGCGTTGGCGGCATCTTCTTGAGGCGTCAGCCCCCGAGGCCGGGTGCCCTTGATCGGCCGGGTTTCCACCTGGCGCTGGCTGACCCGTACGAAACGCTCCGGTGAAAGGCTTACTACCGCGCCGTCATCCGGCAGGCTCTGGAAGCCGGAGAACGGCGTCGGGCACGCTGCGCGCAGGGCGCAATAGGCGACCCATGGATCCCCGTTGCAGGTCGCGCGAAAGCGTTGGGCGAAGTTGACCTGATAGCAATCACCGGCCTGGATATAGGCCTGGATGCGGGCCAAGGCTTGCTCATAGGCTTCGGCGCTCAGGTCCGGGGTCATCCGGGTGTGCAGCTTGAAGCTGGCCTGGGTCTGGGCGGCAGGTTGGCTGAACAGGGCCAGCAGCCGTTGCCGTTCGCTTTCCTGCAGTTTCGGATGGAACACCAATTGGCTGGTGCGCGCCTGATGGTCGCTGATCAGCGCCCAGGCGTAGAGGCCAAAACGCGCATCGGGCAGACCCAGGTCGTCGATTGCCTGGTGCGGCAGTTGTTCCAGGTGGCGGCCAAAGTCGTAGCTCAGGTAACCGATCAGGCCGCCGGCAAACGGTAGCTCATAAGGTGCGGGCAGGCTCGCTTCACCCAGCAGCGTCAGGTTTTCCCGCAGGCGTTGCAGGAAATCGCTACCGCTTTCATCCGGCCACACCGCCAACGTTGCTTCCGGCCAGGCGCTGAGCAGGTCATAACGACCCCGCTCGGCTGCTGGTCGGCCGCTGTCCAGCAGTACGGCCCCGGGTGCATGGCGGATCGCCGCAAAATACTCGGCGGGGTTGGCGTGGTAGGGCAGCGGGTGTACGGAGCAGGTCGACATGCGGGGGTGTATCAGCCATGGGCGCGGGGGAGGGGATTGTAGTCCCCTCAAGGATTTGCTCCTAGAGGGGATGTCGGGGATTGCTGGATGGAGGACGGAGCCGGGTGCAGGTTTCAGCCTTCCACGGGCGGAATATGCCCAAACATTTCCTGGGCAAATCTCACGCGTTCTTCCGCCGTTTCCGTCACGCCCGCCGCCTTCAGCTCTTCAAGGCGAGCCTCCACTGCATGGGTACGCAAGGTCAGGCCGCAATCGTTGGCGATCTGGATGTTCAACCCAGGCCGAGCATTGAGTTCGAGGATCAGCGGGCCTTTTTCCTGGTCCAGCACCATGTCCACACCGATGTAGCCCAGCCCGCAGAGCTCGTAGCAGCCGGCGGCGAGTTTCATGAAACCATCCCAGTTGGGCAGTTGCACACCGTCCACCGCGTTGGTGGTGTCGGGGTGCTTGGTGATGATGTTGTTCAGCCAGGTGCCGCGCAGGGTCAGGCCGGTCGCCAGGTCCACACCGACGCCAATCGCGCCCTGGTGCAGGTTGGCCTTGCCGCCGGATTGGCGGGTTGGCAAGCGCAGCATGGCCATCACCGGGTAGCCCATCAGCACGATAATGCGGATGTCCGGCACCCCTTCGTAGCTGATGCTCTTGAAGATCTGGTCGGGCACCACGCGGTATTCGATCAATGCGCGGTCACGGTGACCGCCCAGGGAATACAGGCCGGTGAGGATGCTGGAAATCTGGTGCTCGATTTCCTCATGGCTGATGATCTTGCCGGACACCGTGCGATAGCGTCCCTCAAAACGGTCGGCGATCACCAGGATGCCGTCGCCGCCGGCGCCCTGGGCCGGCTTGATCACGAAGTCGCTACGGCCACCGATGATTTCGTCGAGCTTGTCGATTTCTTTCTCGGTGGAAATGATCCCGTACATCTCCGGCACGTGGATGCCGGCCTGGATCGCCCGTTCCTTGGTGATGATCTTGTCATCGACAATCGGATACAGGCTGCGCTTGTTGTACTTGAGCACGTAGTCGGCGTTACGCCGGTTGATGCCCATGATGCCCCGCGCTTCCAGGGCCTTCCAGGTCTTCCAGAACCCGAACATTACGAATCAGCCTTGAGGAAGGCCTTGAAACGCACCAGCTCGGTCAGGCGGTAGCCACGATAGCGACCCATGGCCAGCATGAAGCCCACGAGGATCAACAGGATCGCCGGGAAGGTGAACACGAAGTAGATCAACTCCGGCACGCTCATGATCAGGTGTGCCAGGGACGCAGCGAACAGGGTGCCGATCGCGACTTTCATCGCATGGCCACCGCCGCGTTCTTCCCAGGTGATCGACAGGCGTTCGATGGTCATGGTCAGGATCACCATCGGGAACAACGCCACCGACAGGCCGCGCTCCAGGCCCAGCTTATGGCTGAACAGGCTGATGGCGGCGATCAGCACCACCACAAAGGTCAGCACCACCGACAGGCGTGGCAGCATTTGCAGCTTCAAGTGCTCCAGGTACGAGCGTAGAGACAGCCCGAGCGCCGTGATCACCGTAAACAGCACGATGCCAAAGCCCAGTTGCGTCTCGCGAAAGGCCAGGGCGATCAGTACCGGGGTGAACGTGCCCAGGGTCTGCAGGCCGATCAGGTTGCGCAGGATCAGGATCACCAGCACGCCAATCGGGATCATCACCATGATCATGAAGGTCTGCTGGGTTTGCAGTGGCAGGCCGTACAGCGAGTATTCGAGGAAGTTGGCGTCGGTGTTCTCGTCCGTCAGCTTGGCCAGGCGGATTGCGTTCATCTCGCTGTTGTTCAGGCTGAAGGTCACGGCGGCTTTCTTGCCGCCATCGACGGTGATCAGGTTTTCATCGCCGGTCCACCACAGCAGGCGATCGGAGGGCAGGCCCTGTTCGCCGGTTTCCGGGTTGAAGTACAGCCAGTCGTTGCCATTGAAGCTGCGCAGCCACAGTTCCGGGGTTTGCGGCTGGTCGGCCACCAGGCGGAGGGTGTGGACCTTTTCCACCGGTACGTGGGCGATGGACAGCAGCAACTCGACGATCTTGGCCTTGTGCGGCGTCGATGGATCGCCCGCCAGCAGCAGCTTGACGTTGTCGTCGTTGAGGTTGTTGGTGCGCTTGATGGCTTCGCTGATAAACGTTTCGACATCGGCCGAGTGCTGGCGGATTGGCGCCAGCAGGGCTTCGGCGGCGACTTTTTCCGGGCCTTCCACGGCGATGCTGTCGCGGAAGGTCGGGCCCTTGACCTTGACCTTTTCACCGCTGTAGCGCTTGGTCAGCACCAGGCGGTAGTAGAGGGTCTGGTTACCCTTGGCACGCCGCGCCGACCAGGTGACCTTGCGGTTGCCGTCGATGCGGTTGACGCTCACCCCGTAGTTATTGGAGATGAAGCTCTCGTTGAGGCTGACGAAGTCGCGGCTCAGGGGCGGCACGAACATCTGGACCTTTACCGGGTCCTTGGCGTTGGCGACGAACTCGACCTTGGCGTCGATGTTCCACAGGTCGTCAGTGGCGTCTTCGGTCACCGGGATGCCGAGGACGAAGATCTGATAGGCCGTGACCGAAATGCCCAGTACCACCAGGATGGCGATCAGAATCTTCAGGTGCATAGTAAGAGAGCGCATTGGAATTACTCGGCGGTATGAGCGTCGGTGGCGCAGGCAGGTTTGCCCGCTGCGTATTTAAGACTGGGGTCGACCAGCGCATCAAAGCGTTTCAACGCTTCGGAGCCGATCAGCAGCGGGTATTGGAAGGCGCTGCGGTCAGTCAAGTTCACTTCGATGCTGCGTAAAGCGGTGCCCATGCAGATGTCCAGGGCAATCACCGGACGGGCGGTGTAGTTCTTGTCCTCATCGGGGTCGTAGTCACCGGCGCGTCGCTTGATCTTGCTGACGCGGGCCAGTGGACGTTCGATGGGGTGCGAGTGGGCGGTATCGATGGCCAGGTAGAAGCGTACCCAGGATTCACCATTGCGCTTGAAGCGCTTGATATCCCGGGCACTCAGGGACGCAGTCTTGGCGCCGGTGTCGAGCTTGGCGGCGACTTCCAGGTCAATGCCCGCCAACTTGGCGTATTCATTGAGGCCATAAACGGTCTTCTCGGCAGCGATGCCAAGGCCCGGGAACATCATTAGGCAGAACAATAGGGGGAAGGGCTTGAGTCTCATAGATCCTGAGGCGGTGCAGTGCGATGTTTGATTCAAGGCGACTGGCATTGCTGCGCAAGCTCCCTCGTGCGCCTTTTCATCCGGAGATGTCAGGCAAATGCGGCGGGCATTCTAACATGAAGGTTTTCTGACGCCAGCGCTGGCAGGCGGCCATGCCCCTATAGAGTGCAAGAGGGGTTATTAGACGATTGTCGACAATGTGCATTTATTCTTTGACTATCAGGGGCTGATTGGCTAGTTTTTGCGGCATTGCTTTTAAAGGTGTCGACAATCATGCTCGATCAGCTGGAAATTCCGGTAGCAGGGCAGGACGATTCCCAGACCATGTCCGAGAACGTCTTCCGCCGCATCCAGGCCGCCATCGTCAAGGGCGAGATAGCGCCCGGCAGCAAGATCTCGGAGCCGGAGCTGGCGCGCACCTACGGCATCAGCCGTGGCCCGCTGCGCGAGGCGATCCACCGCCTGGAAGGCCAGCGCCTGCTGGTGCGCGTGCCCCATGTCGGCGCGCGGGTGGTATCCCTGAGCCAGGCCGAGCTGGTGGAACTCTATGAAATCCGCGAGTCCCTCGAAGGCATGGCCTGTCGCCTGGCCGCCGAGCGCATGACCGACGAAGAAATCGAGGAGCTGCGCCAGGTATTGCACACCCACGAGCGCGATGCCGCGTTCCAGGCCGGGGTCGGTTACTACCAGCAGGAAGGCGACTTCGACTTTCACTACCGGATCATCCAGGGCGCGCGCAACCGCACCTTGACCCAAATGTTGTGCGGCGAGTTGTATCAGTTGGTGCGCATGTACCGCATCCAGTTCTCCGCCACCCCCAATCGTCCACGCCAGGCATTTGCCGAGCATCACCGCATTCTTGACGCGATTGCCGATCGCGACGGTGAACTGGCCGAGTTGTTGATGCGCCGCCATATCGGCGCTTCCAAACGCAATATCGCCCGTCACTTCCCCGACGGCGCCCCCTCGAGAGGTGAGTCATGAGTTCCGATAAAAACAGCACCCCAGGCCAGCGTTTCCGTGACGCAGTCGCCAGCGAACACCCCCTGCAAGTCGTCGGCGCGATCAACGCCAACCACGCTCTGCTGGCCAAACGCGCCGGTTTCAAGGCCATCTACCTGTCCGGTGGCGGTGTGGCCGCGGGCTCCCTGGGCGTGCCGGATCTGGGCATCACCGGCCTGGATGATGTACTGACCGATGTGCGCCGTATCACCGACGTGTGCGACCTGCCGCTGCTGGTGGACGTGGACACCGGGTTCGGTTCCTCGGCATTCAACGTGGCGCGCACCGTCAAGTCGATGATCAAGTTCGGCGCTGCTGCGATCCATATCGAGGACCAGGTAGGCGCCAAGCGCTGCGGCCATCGTCCAAATAAAGAAATCGTTTCGCAGCAGGAAATGGTCGACCGCATCAAGGCTGCCGTGGATGCCCGCACCGATGACAGCTTCGTGATCATGGCGCGCACCGACGCCCTAGCCGTGGAAGGCCTGGAGTCCGCCCTGGAGCGCGCCGCCGCGTGCATCGAGGCCGGCGCCGACATGGTGTTCCCGGAAGCCATTACCGAGCTTGAGATGTACAAGCTGTTCGCTTCGCGGGTAAAAGCCCCGATCCTGGCCAACATCACAGAATTCGGCGCAACGCCGCTGTACACCACCGAACAGTTGAAATCTGCCGATGTTTCCATCGTGCTGTACCCGCTCTCGGCATTCCGCGCCATGAACAAGGCCGCCGAAAACGTCTATACCGCGATCCGTCGCGACGGTACCCAACAGAACGTGATCGACACCATGCAAACGCGCATGGAGCTTTACGACCGCATCGACTACCACACCTTCGAGCAAAAGCTTGACGCGCTGTTCGCCGCGAAAAAATAAAGGCTACATGCTCACTGTAGGAGCGGGCTTGCCCGCGAAAATCGTCAACGATAACGCGGCCAACCTGATTAAACACGGTGCCCTGGCGTTTTTCGCGGGCAAGCCCGCTCCTACAGGGGGCAGTGGTCGTCTTGATAAATATAAGAGTGGAGAAGAACCATGGCTGAAGCAAAAGTACTGAGTGGCGCCGGCCTGCGTGGCCAGGTGGCCGGGCAGACCGCACTGTCCACCGTGGGCCAGGCCGGTGCCGGCCTGACCTATCGCGGCTACGATGTGCGCGAACTGGCCGCCGATGCGCAGTTCGAAGAAGTTGCCTATCTGTTGCTGTACGGCGAGTTGCCAAGCAAAGCCGAACTCGCGGCCTACACCGCCAAGCTGGCCAAGCTGCGCGACCTGCCCCAAGCGCTTAAAGAAGTGCTGGAGCGCATTCCCGCCGACGCCCACCCGATGGACGTAATGCGCACCGGTTGCTCGTTCCTGGGCAATATCGAGCCGGAAAAAGACTTCAGCGTGCAGCGCGATGTGACCGACCGCCTGCTGGCCGCGTTCCCGGCCATCATGTGCTACTGGTACCGCTTCAGCCATGACGGCAAGCGCATCGATTGCGTGACCGACGAGCCGAGCATCGGCGGGCATTTCCTGCACCTGCTGCACGGCGAGAAGCCAAGCGAGCTGCATGAAAAAGTCATGAACGTGTCGCTGATCCTCTACGCCGAGCACGAATTCAACGCCTCGACCTTCACCGCTCGCGTGTGTGCTTCGACCCTGTCCGACCTGTATTCCTGCGTTACCGCCGCCATTGGCTCGCTGCGCGGCCCGCTGCATGGCGGCGCCAACGAAGCGGCGATGGAAATGATCGAGCGTTTCTCTTCGGCCGAAGAAGCCGTCAAAGGCACCCTCGGCATGCTGGAGCGCAAGGACAAGATCATGGGCTTTGGCCACGCGATCTATAAAGACAATGACCCGCGTAATGAAGTGATCAAGGGCTGGTCGAAAAAACTCGCGGATGAAGTGGGCGACAAGGTGCTGTTCCCGGTCTCCGAAGCGATCGACAAGACCATGTGGGAACAGAAGAAACTGTTCCCCAACGCCGACTTCTACCATGCCTCGGCGTACCACTTCATGGGCATCCCGACCAAGCTGTTCACCCCGATCTTCGTGTGCTCGCGCCTTACCGGCTGGGCCGCGCATGTATTCGAGCAGCGGGCCAACAACCGCATCATCCGTCCAAGCGCCGAATACACCGGCGTCGAGCAGCGCAAGTTCGTGCCAATCGAACGTCGCTGAGTGAGGAGGCCGCCAGTCCCGAATGGGTAACCGAGTCAAAAATGTGGGAGCGGGCTTGCTCGCGAATGCGCGGTAACAGTCACTGAATGTGTTGAATGACACACCGCATTCGCGAGCAAGCCCGCTCCCACATTTGGAGCTCATACCCGTTCTGGGGCGGCGCAGGTCTTCCTTTTGTAACTACCGTGACCGAGTCCTGACGATGAACACTGAATTTCGCAAATCGCTCCCCGGCAGCCGCCTGGATTACTTCGACGCCCGTGCGGCTGTCGAGGCAATCACTCCCGGTGCCTACGCCACCTTGCCCTACACCTCCCGTGTGCTCGCCGAGAACCTGGTGCGCCGTTGCGACCCGGCGACCCTCAATGCTTCCCTGAGCCAACTGATCGAGCGCAAGCGCGACCTCGACTTCCCATGGTTTCCGGCGCGTGTGGTGTGCCATGACATTCTTGGCCAGACCGCCCTGGTGGACCTCGCCGGCCTGCGTGACGCCATCGCCCTGCAAGGCGGTGACCCGGCCCAGGTCAACCCGGTGGTGCCGACCCAACTGATCGTCGACCACTCCCTGGCTGTCGAGGCCGGTGGTTCTGACCCGGACGCCTTCGAGAAAAACCGCGCCATCGAAGACCGCCGCAACGAAGACCGTTTCCACTTTATCGAGTGGACCAAGAAAGCCTTCAAAAACGTCGACGTGATCCCGCCCGGCAACGGCATCATGCACCAGATCAACCTGGAGAAAATGTCCCCGGTGATCCAGGTGCGTGATGGCGTGGCCTTCCCGGATACCTGCGTCGGCACCGACAGCCATACCCCCCACGTGGACGCCCTGGGCGTGATCGCCATCGGCGTCGGCGGCCTGGAAGCCGAGAGCGTGATGCTCGGCCGCGCGTCGTGGATGCGCTTGCCGGAAAGTGTTGGCGTCGAGCTGACGGGCAAGCTGCAACCCGGCATCACCGCCACCGACATGGTGCTGGCGCTGACCGAGTTCCTGCGCCAGCAGAAAGTCGTCGGTGCCTGGTTGGAGTTCTTCGGCGAAGGCGCCTCGGCCCTGACCTTGGGCGACCGCGCGACCATCTCCAACATGGCGCCGGAATATGGCGCCACGGCGGCGATGTTCTACATCGACGCGCAAACCATTGCCTACCTCAAGCTCACTGGGCGTGAAGACGAACAAGTCGCCCTGGTCGAGCAGTACGCCCGGCACACCGGCCTGTGGGCCGATGACCTCAAGGGTGCGCAGTACGAGCGTGGCTTGAGCTTCGACTTGTCCAGCGTCGTGCGCAACATGGCCGGCCCGAGCAACCCGCACGCCCGCGTCGCCACCAGCGACCTGGCGGCCAAGGGCATTTCCGGGCAATGGGACGACGTACCGGGGCAAATGCCCGACGGCGCAGTGATCATCGCTGCCATCACCAGTTGCACCAACACCAGTAACCCACGCAACGTTATTGCCGCCGGCCTGCTGGCGCGCAATGCCAACAAGCTGGGGCTGGCCCGCAAGCCGTGGGTCAAGTCGTCCCTGGCGCCGGGTTCGAAAACCGTGGCCATGTACCTCGACGAAGCCGGGCTGACCAGCGAGTTGGAGCAGTTGGGTTTTGGCGTCGTGGCCTTCGCTTGCACCACTTGCAACGGCATGTCCGGTGCACTCGACCCGGTGATCCAGCAAGAAATCATCGACCGCGACCTGTATGCCACCGCCGTGTTGTCGGGCAACCGCAACTTCGACGGGCGCATCCACCCTTACGCCAAGCAAGCGTTCCTGGCATCGCCACCGCTGGTGGTGGCCTACGCGATTGCTGGCACCATCCGTTTCGATATCGAAAAAGACGTGCTGGGCCTGGATGCGACCGGCAAGGAAATCCGCCTGAAGGACATCTGGCCGAGCGATGAAGAAATCGACGCGGTGGTCAAGGCTTCGGTCAAGCCAGAGCAGTTCCGCCAGGTCTACATCCCGATGTTCGCGATCCACGAGGACACCGGCCCGAAAGTCACGCCGCTGTACGACTGGCGCCCGCAAAGCACCTACATCCGCCGCCCGCCGTACTGGGAAGGTGCCCTGGCCGGCGCGCGTCCGCTCAAGGGCATGCGCCCGCTGGCGGTGCTGCCGGACAACATCACCACCGACCACCTGTCGCCATCCAACGCGATCATGCTCGACAGCGCCGCCGGCGAATACCTGGCGAAAATGGGCTTGCCGGAAGTCGACTTCAACTCCTACGCCACGCACCGCGGCGACCACTTGACCGCCCAGCGCGCAACCTTTGCCAACCCGAAACTGTTCAATGAAATGGTCGTGGAAAACGGCAAGGTCAAGCAGGGCTCCCTGGCGCGGATCGAGCCGGAAGGCAAGGTCACACGCATGTGGGAAGCCATCGAAACCTACATGGAGCGCAAGCAGCCGCTGATCATCATTGCCGGTGCCGACTACGGCCAGGGTTCTTCCCGCGACTGGGCGGCCAAGGGCGTACGCCTGGCGGGTGTGGAAGCGATTGCCGCCGAAGGCTTCGAGCGCATCCACCGCACCAACCTGGTGGGCATGGGCGTGCTGCCCCTGGAGTTTTTGCCGGGCACCGACCGCAAGACCCTGCATATCGATGGCAGCGAAACCTATGACGTGATCGGTGCGCGCACCCCGCGCGCGCAGTTGACCCTGGTGATCAACCGCAAGAATGGCGAGCGTGTCGAAGTGCCGGTGACCTGCCGCCTGGACACCGCCGAAGAAGTGTCGATCTACGAGGCGGGCGGCGTGTTGCAACGCTTCGCCCAGGACTTCCTGGAATCGGCGGCGACGGCCTGAAGAGGATGACCATGACACACGTAGCGCAAATCAAGATCGCCGCCACCTATATGCGTGGCGGCACCAGCAAGGGCGTGTTTTTCAACCTCAAGGACCTGCCCGCAGCGGCCCAGGTCCCGGGTGCGGCACGCGATGCCTTGTTGTTGCGGGTGATCGGCAGCCCCGATCCCTACGACAAGCAGATCGACGGCATGGGCGGTGCCACATCAAGCACCAGCAAGACCGTGATTCTCGCCAAGAGTACCCGCGCCGATCATGACGTGGACTACCTGTTCGGCCAGGTATCCATCGACAAGCCCTTTGTCGACTGGAGCGGCAACTGCGGCAACCTGTCGGCGGCGGTCGGCTCGTTCGCCATCAGCGCCGGGCTGGTGGACCCCAGCCGCGTGCCCCATAACGGCATGGCCGTGGTGCGGGTCTGGCAGGCGAATATCGGCAAGACCATCATCGCCCATGTGCCCATCACCGACGGCGCGGTGCAGGAAACCGGTGATTTCGAACTGGATGGCGTGACCTTCCCGGCGGCCGAAGTGCAACTGGAATTCCTCGACCCGGCAGCGGAAGAAGAGGGCGGCGGTGGTTCGATGTTCCCCACCGGCAACCTGATCGACGACCTGGACGTGCCGGGTGTCGGCACGTTCAAGGCGACGCTGATCAACGCGGGGATCCCGACGATTTTTATCAACGCCGAAGACCTCGGCTACACCGGCACCGAGCTGCAAGGCGCGATCAATAGCGATCCCAAAGCCCTGGCCATGTTCGAGACCGTGCGCGCCCATGGCGCGTTGCGCATGGGCCTGATCAAGCACCTGGACGAAGCAGCCCAGCGCCAGCACACGCCAAAGGTGGCGTTCGTGGCCAAACCTGCCGATTACCAGGCCTCCAGCGGCAAGGCGATCAAGGCCGGGGATGTGGATCTGCTGGTGCGCGCATTGTCCATGGGCAAATTGCATCACGCCATGATGGGCACGGCGGCGGTGGCGATTGGCACGGCGGCGGCGATTTCCGGAACCCTGGTCAACCTCGCGGCGGGCGGCGTAGAACGCAATGCCGTGCGCTTCGGGCATCCGTCCGGCACCCTGCGTGTGGGCGCCGAAGCCAGCCAGGTCAACGGCGAATGGGTGGTGAAAAAGGCCATCATGAGCCGCAGTGCGCGAGTATTGATGGAAGGCTTCGTGCGCGTGCCCGGCGACGCGTTCTAAAGCCCTGCACCGGCCCCAATGTGGGAGCGGGCTTGCTCGCGAAAGCGGTGGATCAGTCAATACAGGTGCTGACTGAAATACCGCTTTCGCGAGCAAGCCCGCTCCCACACAAACCCGCTTCCACTGGGGATTATCGGTAGCTGCTGAATTTATGTACGAGAGCAGGCTTCAGACCTGCCATAAACGACCAACCCTGAGCCTGAGGAAGGAACACACCCCACCTATTTTGGAGTACTGCCATGAGCGCCAACGTCGACCAGAACAACCGCCCCGACTACGACCAGGTTTTGCAGGACATCGCCGATTACGTCCTCAACTACCGCGTTGATTCCCGGGACGCCCTGGACACCGCCCGCAACTGTCTGATGGACACCCTTGGCTGTGGCCTGCTGGCCCTGCGTTTCCCTGAGTGCACCAAGCATCTGGGGCCGATCGTCGAAGGCACGGTGGTGCCGTTCGGTGCGCGGGTGCCGGGCACGTCCTATCGCCTGGATCCGGTCAAGGCCGCGTGGGATATCGGTTGCATCGTGCGTTGGCTCGATTACAACGACACCTGGCTCGCCGCTGAATGGGGCCATCCTTCGGACAACCTCGGTGGCATCCTGGCGGTTGCCGATCACCTGTCGCAAAAGCGCGTGGCGCAGGGCGAGGCGCCGTTGACTGTGCGGGCGGTGTTGGAAGCGATGATCATGGCCCACGAAATCCAGGGGGTGATTGCCCTGGAAAACTCCTTCAACCGCGTCGGCCTCGACCATGTGCTGCTGGTCAAGGTCGCCTCCACTGCAGTCTGCGCCAAGTTGATGGGCGCCAATCGCGAGCAACTGTTGGCGGCGCTGTCCCAGGCGTTTGTCGATGGGCAGGCCCTGCGTACTTACCGTCATGCGCCGAATGCCGGTTCACGCAAGTCGTGGGCGGCGGGGGATGCGTCGAGCCGTGGCGTGCGCCTGGCGGATATCGCCATGCGCGGCGAAATGGGCATTCCGGGTGTGCTGAGCGCGCCGCAGTGGGGCTTCTACGACGTGCTGTTCAGCCATACCAACAAGGATCTGGCCCTCAAGCCTGAGGGCAAGCGCGCATTCAGCCTGCCCCAGCCCTATGGCACCTATGTGATGGAAAACGTGCTGTTCAAGATCAGCTTTCCGGCGGAGTTTCACGCCCAGACCGCGTGTGAAGCCGCCGTCACCTTGCATCCGCAGGTAAAGCAGCGCCTGCATGAAATCGAGCGGATCGTGATCACCACCCACGAATCGGCCATTCGCATCATTTCCAAGGTCGGCCAACTGGCCAATGCGGCAGACCGCGACCATTGCCTGCAATACATGACGGCCGTGCCCCTGGCGTTTGGCAACCTGGTGGCCGAGCAGTACGAAGATGAGTTCCATGCCGCGCACCCGATCATCGATGAGTTGCGCGAGAAGATGGTCATTGTCGAAGACCCTCGCTACAGCCGCGAATACCTGGAAGCCGACAAGCGTTCCATTGCCAACGCGGTGCAGGTGTTCTTCACGGATGGTTCGAGCACCGAGCAGGTTGCGGTGGAATACCCGATCGGCCATCGTCGGCGCCGGGCGGATGGCATTCCGTTGCTGGAAGACAAGTTCAAGGCCAACCTGGCGACACGCTTCACTGCGCAGCGCAGCGCCGAGATTTTTGCCCTGTGCAAGGATCAGGCGCGGCTTGAAGCGACGCCGGTGAACCGGTTTGTGGATGCTTGGGTGATCTGAAAACTTGTTTCGACGGATGGCGCAAACACATTTTGCTATTCATGCATCCTACAACTGCGGAACCGTTTTCAGATAACTGCCAATCAGGTAGTCAGACGGCCTGCTAAGCGGGTCGTCTTGAATACAACACCTGAATATGAGAGACGCTCTATGACCAGAGTAAGCAATCAACAGTACGCACCCTATCACGCTAACTATGAAATGCCACCTAAGCCCGCGCCCAATCAAAATGAAGGCAGTGCCGAGAGCCACCAGGCGAATTCAGAGCCACCCCGCCAGCCAATGTCCACTCAGCAGCGCGGGCAGTTTTCAAAACATCGTGGCCTAGTCAACTCGCCAGCATCCACGACACAAGCAGAGCCTGATCGGCTGGTACAGCTTTCCAAGGAAAACCAACAACTGCGTGGCAAGCTTGAGCAGTTGGTTGCTCAGCTCACGCCGGTAATCATTGAACTTCGACAGCAAGTGGCAGACCTCACGCAACAACTCAATAAGACGGGGGAGCCTGTCAAAGAGAGCTTGCGGTCGTCTCCAGAGGTCGGTAATGATTCCAGGCACCCTGCCTCGCCTGACGTGAATGCTCCGGAAGAAAACACACCGGTGTCAGAGCAAAAGGCGCCGCAGAGCCTGCAGCAGCTGACGGCCGAAAATAACCAACTGCGCCAAACAGTTGACCGTATGCAAACCCAGTTCAACGGGATCGTCAAACAGCTTCAAGAACAAATACAAACGTTGAATAAAAGGCTGGACGGAGGGGGCACTCCACCCGATCAGACGGCTCCCCACGCCTCGGGCGCTGGCGTTAATTCCTCCCAGAACTCTTCTTCGGTTACAGCTGCGCCCGATGCCGATGAAGCCGGGTCACCCACTCAGGCCAACGATGCCACTTCGTCCGAGACTCGCACAGTGAATGATCTCCTACGCGACAATGAGGAACTTCGCACCCGTATAGAGCAAATGATCGCCCAATTCACACAGGTGATCTCACAACTGAAGCAGCAAATAGAGGCGCTGACTGCCAGGGTTAAAGCCCAGGCAGCGTGACGTCAAAGGGTCAATATGGAGAAGGCAGAGACAGGCCCATATTGACCGCTACCGGTTTGCCGTTTCATTCAAATCGCAGGATTACCCTGCGGTTGTGCTTGCTCTTCTTCTCGATTTTCTCGCAGAACACCCGGCCGATTTCCTCGGTGTTGACCACATGGGTGCCGCCACACGGCTGGATATCGATGCCGGTAATTTCAATCACTCGCACCGCGCCCTGGATCACCGGCGGCGCGACGGCTTGGGTGCGGGTGATTTGCAGCAAGGTGGAATATTCAGACGCTGGCATCGACAGCGACTTGACCTCATGGGCCTGCTCGATCAGGGCATTCAGGTCGCGGGTGATGCTTTCCTTGTCCAGGTTCATTTCCGGCAGGTCGAAATCCAGGCGGCCCTTGTCGGCGCTGATGCTGCAACCGGTCACCGGTGCGTCGATGATCGAGCACAGCAGGTGCAGGCAGGTGTGCATCTTCATGTGCTGGTAGCGCCGCTCCCAGTCCAGGCCGGCGTCTACCTGCACGCCGGCGCGCAATGATTCGGGGCAATGCTCCACTTGATGCCAGATGATCGAGCGCAGGACCGGGTCGCGCACGGTCCCGGTCACGTTGACCCGGCTGCCGTCGGCCAGGGTGAAATAGCCGGTGTCGCCCGGTTGCCCGCCTCCCGTGGGATAGAACAGGGTGTGTTCCAGGGCAACGCCCTGTTCGCTGACGGCAATCACCCGGGCGCTGAAGGCGTTCTGGTAAGGCGCGCTGTCGAACAGCGCCAGGGTTTCCATTGTGTGCACGGACATGTTCAACCTCCAACGATCAGTGGGCTGGTTTGCAGCAGGCGCCGCACCATTGCGCTCAACCCGGGCGGGGAAAGCAGGGTGACTTCGAACTTCGGCCCGCACACCTTCAGGTTCAGGGGCAGGCGTGGTGGGTAAGTGGGTGTCTGCAGTGTGCGCAGGCGAAATTGCAGGTGATGACGTTCCTTGACCGTGGGCTCCAGCACTAGGCCGGTCAGCGGATGGAAGTCGGCATCCAGCACCGTGACGCGGTGGCTGGTGTTGACTTCGCCGACCACATGCAGACGCTCGTCGAGAGCAAACGCGCCAAGATAGTTACTGGCGTCCGATTCGTCGTTTTTCTGTAGCTGGATCTGGTTGACCACCTTGACCTTGGTGCCTGCAGGCACGTCCTGGGTGATGACACAGGAAGGGCTGATAAACACGTTGTCGCCAATCAGCACGTAGCCGAGCACCCTGGCGCCCGAGCCGACTTCCACGTTGTTGCCCAGGCGCGGGTGGCGCTTGCCGTCCGGGTTGTTGGCGATGCCCCGGGCGCCCAGGGTCACGCCACACAGGATGTAGCAGTCATTGCCGATCTCGCAGGTTTCGCCGATCACCGTGCCAAAGCCATGATCCAGTACAAAGCGCCGGCCAATGCAGGCGGCCGGGTGGATTTCGGCCCCGGACAGGATCTTGCCCTGGTTGCTCAAGGTCAGCGCGATGGCGCAGAACTGGCCGTGGGGTTGGTCGGGAAGGTTCCATACCCGATGCGCCAACCGGTAGTACAGCACGGCCTTGAACGAGGCGTAGGATTCCAGGATCAACTCGCCCCGGCCCCTGGACGCCGGGTCACGCCAGGCATAGGCAATCAGGTCCTCGGCCACTTCCTGCGCCGCCGGCTGGATCAATGCTGCCAGGTGCGGCTGCAACTGTGCCATCTGCGCCGGCGAAAGGGTCTTGATGAGGTGGGTCAGCAACTCATCGTGCAACTGTTGCATGTCGATAAAGCCTCCCATGGAAGGCACCCCCGCAATTGTCGTTATTCGAAACAGGGCAGATAGCTGTCGGCGCTGTCGTACACCATGGTCAGGACGACGGTGTCGGTGGGCAGTTCCGGGGCGAGCCTGGCGATGGCCACCATATTGGCGGCTGACGACAGGCCCAGGCTGATGGCATCGGTACGCATGATGCGCTTCATCATTTCCAGGCATTCGAGGCGCGAAACCTTGAGCATGCCGTCCAGTACATTCAGGTTGAGAATGCTCGGGATCAGGCCGATGGACAGGCCCTGGATATGGTGCGGCGCATGGCGGTCGCTGAGCAGGTCGCACTCCTCGGGTTCGACACCCATCACGCGGATCTGCGGCCAGGTGGCCTTGAGGGTTTCACCGATACCGGTGATATGGCCCCCGGTGCCGATACCGCTGACGAAGTAATCGACCTGGCGCTCGCCAAAGGCGCGGATGATTTCCGGGGCGGTGGTGTCGCGATGGGTCTGGGGGTTGGCGCCGTTGCGCTGTTGGTTGAGCATGACGAAGCTGGGGTTTTCCAACTGCAGTTCCATGCACTTTTCGCCATGGGAATTGTTGCCCAGGCGGCTGTCCGAGAGCACCACCTTGGCCCCATACAGGCGCAGCAGTTTTTGCTTTTCGGGGCTGTAGTTATCGGGAATCACCAACACCACTTTGTAGCCCAGCACATTGCCGGCCATGACCAGGCCGATGCCGGTGTTGCCGCCGCTGGGTTCGATGATGGTCTGCCCCGAGTCGCGAATCAGGATGCCCCGGCGCTCGGCGTCGAGGATCATTCCCAGGGCGATCCGTGCCTTGTGGCTGCCGCCCGGGTTGAGGGATTCAAGCTTGGCGAAGACCTCGATGCCGAGGTCTTCGGAGAATTGTTCCAGGCGCACGATGGGCGTCTGGCCAATGGCGTCGAGTATGGAGTTATGCAGCATCAGATAAGTCCCCCAAGGCCTGTGATCAGTACAAAGGCATGTCGGGTTCGACGTCGCGCACCCAGTGTTTCATACCGCCTTGCAGCACCCGGGTGTTGGCAAAGCCTGCGGCCAGCAACGTGCTGGCGGCTTGCTCGGCGCGGGTGCCGGCATAGCAGATCAGGTAATGGGTGTTTTCACGGCTCAGGGTGTCGAGTTGCTCGTCGAGCTGGGCCAGGGGGATGTGCACCACGCCGGGTAGTTGGCAGACCTCCAGCTCGCTGGCGTCGCGTACATCCAGCAGGATATCGGCGCTGCTGCGCTGCTCCAACAGCTGCTTGAGCACCTGGGGCTTGATGTAGTGCTCTTCGGCCAGGCTGGGGGCGCGGACGGTATCGGCACACACGGCTGGCGCGGGTTGGTGTTCTTCACGCAGTTCGGAGCAGCACGGGCAGTCGGCGCGGCGCTTGAACCGGATTTCACTGAACTTCATGGCCAGGGCATCAAAGCGCATCAACCGGCCCGACAAGGATTCGCCCAGGCCGATCAACAGCTTGATGGCCTCGGTGGCCTGGATCATCCCGACTACGCCGGGCAGTACGCCGATGACGCCGCCGGCGCTGCAGTTGGGTGCCAGCTCCGTGGGTGGCGCGTGGGGGTACAGGCAACGGTAGCAGGGCCCGCCTTGATAATTGAACACGCTGATCTGGCCGTCGAAACGGTAGATCGCGCCATATACCAGCGGCTTGCCCAGCTGTACGCAGGCATCATTGACCAGGTAGCGGGTCTCGAAGTTATCGGTGCCATCGATCACCAGGTCGTAGGCGCCGACCAGGTCCAGGGCATTGTCGGCGTTCAGCGCGGTGTCGTAGGTGTTGATGCGGATATGCGCGTTGAGGTCTTGCAGCCGGCGTTTGGCGGATTCGACCTTGGGCAGGCCCAGGGTGCTGTTGCCGTGCACGACCTGGCGTTGCAGGTTGCTGCTTTCCACCACATCGAAGTCCACCAGCCCCAGGGTGCCGATGCCGGCAGCGGCCAGGTACAGGCTGATGGGCGAACCCAGGCCACCGGTACCGATGATCAGGACCTTGGCTTTCTTCAGGTTCAGTTGCCCTTCGCGGCCAACCCCGGGCAGGGTGATATGGCGCACATAGCGCTGCACTTCCTCGTTGCTCAGCGACTCGATGTCCATGCCGCCGGAGGTGGCGAGCAGTACTTCAATCCTGGCCTTTGCGGGTAGTGGCTCGTCGGGGTCGATCAGTTCTTCCCCTGCGGTGAACAGGAAATGCTCCTTGAGCTGGCCGTTGTTTTCGTGGAACAGGTGCGCCCGCAGTTGGGGGTGGCGGGTGCAGGTGTCTTCAATGACTTTGCGCAATGTCGATCCGGCACCCTCGAGGGTCGATTCTGGCAACTTGGCCACGCGGACCAGGATGTCGGGGAAAGAGACAGCGTTCATGTACAACTCCGTTTGCAGGTCGTTGAAGGGGGTGAGGGCGAAGTGCGTGCCATCCCAGGCAAACAGCTTCGACCCAAGGGCCTTGCCCTGGCGGACATCCACCACCAGGTAGCTGACGGGGTAGATCGGTTCGCCCATGTACAGGGCCTTGTCCTGATCCTCGTCGCTGAAGTAGGCACCGACATCGGGGTGGGAGTGATAGATCACCACCACCGGGTTGTCGGTGCGAAAGGCCTTGTTCATCAGCAGCGTGTCGGTCACCGAGAAGGTGTAGCCGTTGGCCGCGCTGCGGGGGTAGGCCTCGGGGTTCTTGCGATGCAACTCGTTCTGGATATTGCTGCCCAGGTAGACGCTGCCGTCTGCGAAGACAAAGCCGCAGCACTCTTCGGGGTAAGTGCTGCTGGCGTGGGCGTAGATCTGTTCCAGTGCGTTTTGGCGGAGGACGTCCATGTTTCTCTCGCGTTGTGGGGAAAGGGTCAGTTGGCTTTTGCCAGCAGCTTTTCGATCGGCAACTTGGTGATGGCAAAGCCGGCCAGCAGGATCGCCGAGTACAGCATCAGGTCCCGGGACAACTCCAGGCCTTCGTACCAGGCGCCGATGATTACGGCGAACACCGGGAAAATAATGAAGACGAACGACAGGATGATCGGGCTCAGGCGCTTGAGCAGCATGAAGTACACGATAAACCCGCCGACCGAGGCCACCAGGCCCAGGTAGAACAGGGCGCTCCAGGACCGCAGGGTGATGGCCTCGAAGGTCGGCGATTCAAACCACAGCCCGGCGACAAACAGCATCAACCCGGCAATCCCGATGGGCAGGGTGTTGTAGGTGATCACGCTGATGGCGCTGCCTTTTTGCTTGGTAATGACATAGCACAAGGCATGCATGATCGCAGCGCTCAGAATTGCCAGTACGCCGAAGAACTCGGCGTGGTCAAGGTGCAGCCCCTGGCTGCGGATAATCATGTACAGGCTGCCGAAACCGATGCCGATGCCGACGACCTGGGAAAAGTAGATGCGCTCGCGCAGGAACAGCGCCGAGAAGATCAGGATGAACACCGGCATGCAGCTGAACAGCAGCGCGGTGAGCCCGGATGAGACATGCATCTCGCCGTAGTTGAGGAGGTAGTAGGGCACGCTGAAGTAGCAAAGGGTCACGAACACAAAGAACCAGCGGCTTTCCCGGGGGAACAGGATCGGCTCGCGACGCAGAAAGGCAAAGCACAGGAACAGTGGGAAGGCGATCAAAAAGCGCAACCCCGCCGACGTCAGGGGCGGCACGCTTTCCACCGCGATCTTGATCCCCAGCCAGGTGGTGCCCCAGCTCAGGCAGACAATCAGGAACATCACACTGGTGATCAGGCCAGCCAGCCATTGTTTGGGGGATTTGGTTTTTTCGGTATTTTCGAGAACGGCGGACATTGGCATCGTTTATTGCTTCCCTGAGCCGGAATTGAACTCTATATTGAACTTGTAATTAGAGGTTTCACCCGGTGATTGAACCCGTAAAGCACACTATTAGGGCGAATGATGGCTGTCAAAACAAATATTGACATGGTGTCAATTATGCGAGAGGGACTGTCCAATGGGCAGGGCGTGAAGTACAAACGCCTGTCCGACGTCATGGAACGGGGCATTCTCGAAGGCTTGATTGAACCGGGGCGCAAACTGCCACCTCACCGGGTGCTCTCCGACAATCTGGGGGTGACCATCGGCACTATCAGCCGCGCCTACGGCGAGTTGGAGCGCCTGGGCCTGGTGGTGGCGCGGGTAGGTGACGGAACGTTCGTACGCAAGCGTGGGATGGAGCGCCAGCGTGACGAAGGCTTTCGTAACGTCAGCGAGGAGCCGCGCCAGTACTTCGATATGAGCCGCAATATGCATATCCCGGGGCAGGAGACCACGTTCCTGGCCCAGGGTTTTGAAACCCTGGCCAAGAATGCCAAGTTCCTGCAGGACATCAGTGCCTACACCCCGGACGCCGGCTTGCCACGTTACCGCGCGGCAGGTGCGCAATGGTTGGTGCAGCGTGACTTTCACCCGATTCCAGAGCAGGTCATCTGTGTCAACGGCGGCCAGCATGGGCTGCTGTGCGCGTTGATGGCGTTGGTGCGTGCGGGCGACACGGTCGTCACCGAGCAATTGACCTATCCGGGCCTGATTACCGCCGCGCGAATGCTCGGCATCCGCCTGATCGGCCTGGAAATGGATGAGGAAGGCGTGTTGCCGGCGGCCCTGGAGGAAGTCTGTCGCAATCACCGGGTGTCGGCCTTGTATTGCACGCCGACCATTCAGAATCCGACCACGGCCGTGTTGTCGGTGGCCCGCCGTGAGGCGCTGGTGAAGGTGTGTCGCGAGCACAATCTGCTGATCTTGGAGGACGAGGCGCATGGGGTGTTGGTGGAAGATCGCCCGCCGCCCCTGAGTCATTTTGCTCCGGAGCGCACGATTCTGATCAGCAGCTTGAGCAAGGCCGTGTCGGCGGGCTTGCGGGTGGGATATGTGCACGCGCCACCAGCGCTGGTCAGCCGTATTTCTGCCGCCCTGCGCTCAACCTGCTGGATGGCCACGCCGGTGACCCTGGAACTGGCCACGCAGTGGATTGAAAACGGCACGGCAGAGTACCTGTTGCATCAGCAGATCCATGAAATCAGCCGGCGCAAGGCGTTGGTCGCAGACCTGCTGACCGGTTTGGAGTACCGAACCCACCCCAACAGCCCGCACTTCTGGATTGAAGTCCCGGAGCCTTGGCGTGCGTCGGAAATCGAGGCAGAGCTCAAGCAGAATAATTACCTGATCGCCACCGCCGAAGCCTTTGCCGTGGGGCAGACCGCGGTACCGCAGTTTATCCGGGCGAGTATCTGCAATACGTCGGGGGATGATCAGTTGCTGAAGGCTGGGTTTGATGCGCTGGCCACGGCGCTGGGGCAGGGTGGGGACCGGTTTCACCTGTGAACCCAGTCGTGGCACACGGGCTTTTTGTGTCATACGGGCTTGTTGTGGCAAATGGGCTTGTTGTGGCGAGCGGGCTTGTCGGAGCGCCGCATCGCCCGCGCTGGGTGGCGAAGCTACCCCAAAAAACCAAGCTATCGCAGCAGTGTCTGACACACCGAGGCATCTTTATTGGGGCTGCTACGCATCCCAGCGCGGGCGATGCGGCGTTCCGACAAGCCCGCTCGCCACATAAGCCGCTACGGGTTATTTGAAACGCCGCTCAACACCCTTTTCTACAAGGATTTTCGCCGAAATCTCTTCCACCGAAAAATGCGTGGAATTGATGTGCGCAATATTTTCCCGGCGGAACAGGTTTTCCACTTCCCGCACTTCGAATTCGCACTGGGCATAGCTCGAGTAGCGGCTGTTGGGCTTGCGTTCGTTACGGATGGCCGTGAGTCGGTCCGGGTCGATGGTCAGGCCGAAGAGCTTGTGCTGGTGGGTGCGCAGCACCGTCGGCAGTTGCAGGCGTTCCATGTCGTCCTCGGTCAGCGGGTAGTTGGCCGCGCGGATGCCAAACTGCATGGCCATGTACAGGCAGGTCGGGGTCTTGCCGCAGCGCGACACGCCGACCAGGATCAGGTCAGCCTTGTCGTAGTAGTGGGTGCGGGCGCCGTCGTCGTTGTCCAGGGCGAAGTTCACCGCCTCGATCCGCTCCATATAGTTGGAGTTATGGCCAATGGAATGGGACTTGCCCACGGAGTACGAGGAATGCTCACTGAGCTCCTGTTCTAGGGGCGCAAGGAAGGTCGAGAAGATGTCGATCATGAAACCATTGGAGGTCGCGAGGATCTCACGGATGTCCTGGTTGACGATGGTGTCGAAAATGATCGGGCGCACACCGTCTTTTTCGGCGGCCAGATTGATTTGTTGTACCATGGCCCGCGCTTTATCCACGTTATCGATATAAGGCCGGGTGAATTTGGCGAAGGTAATGCTTTCGAACTGCGCCAGCAGGCTCTGACCCAGGGTTTCGGCGGTAATGCCGGTGCCATCGGAGATAAAGAAAGCAGATCGTTTCATTTGAGCCTTGGGCCTTAAGCTGATGACGAATCTTGGATATGATAGGCGCGATTTTGCCGTCCCACAGTGGGCCGCATTCTCACTTATTTTCCAGGTCCAGGCCACAAACGCCGGTAAATGCTCCTACTGAGCCACCGGCGCCCTGAGCTTTTCCAACACAGTTAGTGGAGAGATCACCTTGGTAGAGTACGTAGTTTCCCTCGATAAGCTCGGCGTCCATGATGTAGAGCATGTGGGGGGCAAGAACGCATCCCTCGGCGAGATGATCAGTAATCTTGCGGGCGCTGGTGTCTCGGTGCCGGGTGGTTTCGCCACCACCGCCCAGGCATATCGCGACTTCCTCGAACTGAGCGGTCTCAACGACCAGATCCACGCTGCCCTGGACGCGCTGGATGTGGATGATGTCAACGCTCTGGCCAAGACCGGCGCACAGATCCGTCAGTGGATCATGGAAGCCGAGTTCCCCGAGAAGCTCAACGCAGAAATCCGCACCGCCTTCGCCACCCTGTCGGCCGGCAACCCGGACATGGCCGTCGCCGTGCGCTCCTCGGCCACCGCCGAAGACTTGCCCGACGCCTCCTTCGCCGGCCAGCAGGAAACCTTCCTGAACATTCGTGGCGTGGAAAACGTCATCCGCGCGGCGAAGGAAGTATTTGCCTCGCTGTTCAACGACCGCGCCATTTCCTACCGTGTACACCAGGGTTTTGACCACAAGCTGGTGGCCCTGTCTGCCGGTGTGCAGCGCATGGTACGTTCGGAAACCGGTACCGCCGGCGTGATGTTCACCCTGGATACCGAATCGGGCTTCCGTGACGTGGTGTTTATCACCGGCGCCTACGGCCTGGGCGAAACCGTCGTACAAGGCGCGGTCAACCCGGACGAGTTTTACGTGCATAAGCACACCCTTGAAGCTGGTCGCCCGGCGATCCTGCGCCGCAACCTGGGCAGCAAGGCCATCAAGATGATCTACGGCGACGAGGCCAAGGCCGGTCGTTCGGTGAAAACCGTTGATGTCGACAAGGCCGAGCGTGCGCGCTTCTGCCTCAGCGACGCCGAAGTCAGCGAATTGGCCAAGCAGGCGATGATCATCGAGAAGCACTACAAGTGCCCGATGGATATCGAGTGGGCCAAAGACGGCGATGATGGCAAGCTGTACATCGTCCAGGCGCGTCCGGAAACCGTGAAAAGCCGCACCTCGGCCAATGTCATGGAACGCTACCTGTTGAAAGAAACCGGCACCGTGCTGGTGGAAGGCCGTGCCATCGGCCAGCGCATCGGCGCTGGCAAGGTGCGGATCATCAAGGACGTGTCCGAGATGGACAAGGTCCAGCCGGGTGACGTGCTGGTCTCCGACATGACCGACCCGGATTGGGAACCCGTGATGAAGCGCGCCAGCGCCATCGTCACCAACCGTGGCGGGCGTACCTGCCACGCGGCGATCATTGCCCGTGAACTGGGGATCCCGGCAGTCGTCGGTTGCGGCAACGCCACCCAACTGCTCAAGGATGGCCAGGGCGTCACCGTATCCTGCGCCGAAGGCGATACCGGCTTCATCTTTGAAGGTGAGCTGGGCTTCGACATCAAGCAAAACTCCATCGATGCCATGCCCGACCTGCCGTTCAAGATCATGATGAACGTCGGCAACCCCGACCGCGCCTTCGACTTCGCGCAGTTGCCGAACGCCGGAGTGGGCCTGGCCCGCCTGGAGTTCATCATCAACCGCATGATCGGTGTGCACCCCAAGGCCCTGTTGAACTACGACGGCCTGCCGGTGGAAATCAAGGACAGCGTCGACAAGCGCATCGCCGGCTACAACGACCCTGTTGGCTTCTACGTCGAGAAGCTGGTGGAAGGCATCAGCACCCTGGCAGCGGCCTTCTGGCCGAAGAAAGTCATCGTGCGCCTGTCGGACTTCAAGTCCAACGAATACGCGAACCTGATCGGCGGCAAGCTCTACGAGCCGGAAGAAGAAAACCCGATGCTGGGTTTCCGTGGCGCCTCGCGTTACATCAGCGAAGCGTTCCGTGACTGCTTCGAGCTCGAATGTCGCGCCCTCAAGCGTGTGCGCAACGAGATGGGCCTGACCAACGTCGAGATCATGGTGCCGTTCGTGCGCACCCTGGGCGAAGCGAGCCAGGTGGTCGATCTGCTGGCTGAGAATGGTCTGACCCGTGGCGAAAATGGCCTGCGCGTGATCATGATGTGCGAGCTGCCGTCCAACGCCATCCTCGCCGAGGAGTTCCTGGAGTTCTTCGATGGTTTCTCCATCGGTTCCAACGACCTTACCCAACTGACCCTGGGTCTGGATCGCGACTCCGGGATCATCGCTCACCTGTTTGACGAGCGTAACCCAGCGGTCAAAAAGCTGTTGGCCAACGCCATCCAGGCCTGCAACAAGGCTGGCAAGTACATCGGTATCTGCGGCCAAGGTCCTTCCGATCACCCGGACCTGGCCAAATGGCTGATGGAACAGGGCATCGAAAGCGTCTCGCTGAACCCCGATTCCGTGCTGGAAACCTGGTTCTTCCTGGCTGAAGGCCAAGCCTCGGCGTAATTGCCATCTGCCGGTCGGCCTGTAGGGCTGACCGGCATTTCTCATTCTGTACAGGGCGGAACTCCCTCCGGACGCCGCCCTTTTTTGTGCAAGAACATTATGCAAAGCAGCAGCAACCTGTTTCCCGTCGCCTTGCTCAGCGCTGAGCGTCGTGGCGACCTGAGTGAAGATGTCTACCGCCTCAAGCCTGGCAACAGCCCCGACAGCACCGTAGAGCTGGCGGTGACGCGCCTGGGCCTGGCCGATGTCGAGCAAAATCGTGGTGTGCCGGTGGTGCTGGTACACGGCAGCTTTTCCAATCGCCGTTTCTGGTATTCGCCCAAAGGCATCGGCCTGGGTGCGTATCTGGCGCGCCAGGGTTTTGATGTGTGGATCCCGGAAATGCGTGGCCACGGGCTTTCCCGGCGTAACCAGGACTACGCCAAGAATCGTGTCGCCGACTATGCTCGTTACGATCTGCCAGCCATTGCCGCCTTTGTGCGGGAGCAAAGTGCGCAGATCCCGCACTGGATCGGCCATTCGTTGGGTGGCACGACTTTGGCGGCCGCCTTGGGCGGTCAGTATCTGGGCGCGCCGGCGGTGGCGTCGGTGGCGCTGTTTGGCTGCCAGGTCAGCCGCACTTACTGGCCGTTGAAGATTCCGCCGGTGGAGTGGGGTGGGCGCTTGATCTTGAAGCGCTTTGCCCAACTTTCCGGTTCGCGACTCAAGCGTGGCCCGGAAGACGAGCCCATCGGCCTGGCCTTGGAAAGCATGCGCTGGCACGGTTTGTTCGGGCGTTTTGGCGATTCCGAGCGCGACTGGTGGAAAGGCTTGGCTGAGGTCGATGTGCCGCTTCTGGCGGTAAGTGCCGCGGGCGATCATCAAGATCCGGACTGGGCCTGCCGCAAGCTGTTTGACCAAGTGGGCAGCGAGCACCGCCAATACCTGTGCTTGGGGCGCAAGCAAGGGTTCAGCGGTGATTTCGGGCATGTGGAGATGCTGGTCAGCAAGGCGGCGCAGGCCGAAGTGTGGCCATTGGTGCAACGTTGGCTGAAAGATCCCCTGACACCTTTGCCGGGTGCACAGGCGCAGGTGCCTGCGACTGTTTGAGAAAAGGCTCTAAAGAGGGCGTTCCGCTGGAGATTGCTTGCGGCTAAGATATGACGCACCGGGCCATTCTGGTCATATTCAGTCGCGCAGTGGCTATTGCGTTACAGTCTGGCGAGTCTGATCATTGTCGCCCTTGCAGCGGCAGGTCTTAAAGAATGCCCGTTGCGATGCGTTTTCTTGATGTAGCTGTGGATGTTCGACACCTTCTTTCACCGACAGGAGTTTTTCGATGAACCATTACGTTACCCCCGACCTGTGTGACGCCTACCCGGACCTGGTACAGGTGCTGGAGCCGATGTTCGCCAACTTTGGGGGCCGGGACTCCTTCGGTGGCCAGATCGTGACCGTCAAGTGCTATGAGGACAACTCCCGGGTCAAGGAGCAGGCAGAGCTGGATGGCACTGGCAAAGTGCTGGTGGTCGACGGCGGTGGTTCGCTGCGCTGCGCCTTGCTGGGCGATATGATCGCTGATCGAGCCGCAAAGAATGGCTGGGAAGGGTTGGTGATCTACGGCTGTGTGCGTGATGTGGATGTCCTCGCCCAGACCGACCTGGGCGTGCAGGCCTTGGCCAGCCACCCGAAGAAGAGCAATCGCCAGGGTGTGGGCGACGTGGGTGTCACTGTGACCTTTGCCGGTGTGACATTGCGCCCGGGCGAATATATCTATGCCGATAACAATGGCGTGATTGTTTCGCCCAGCCCGCTGAAAATGCCTGAATAACTGCAGTAGTCGACAGGGGTGAGGATGTTCGAGGAAGAAAACGCGCAGTGGGGGCTGGTACATGCCCTGGTGCTGGACGGTAAAGGCGGTGCGCGTTCGATTGCCCGGACTGAGCTTGACGACCTGCAATTGCAGCCCCAGGAAAGCCTGTGGCTGCATTGGGATCGCAGCCATCCCCAGACCCAGACCTGGTTGCGCAAATCCAGCGGCCTGAGCGAGTTCGCCTGCGACCTGCTGCTGGAGGAAAACACCCGGCCACGGTTGTTGCCGTTGCCGGACGACGAGTTGCTGCTGTTTCTGCGGGGGATCAACCTCAACCCGGGGGCAGAACCGGAAGACATGGTGTCGGTGCGTATTTTCGCCTCGGCTGCGCGGGTCATCTCCCTGCGTCTGCGACCCTTGCGCGCCACCGACGAGTTGCTGGTGCAGTTGGCGGATGGAAAAGGTCCCAGGACTGCTTCCGAACTGATCCTGTACATGGCGCAGTACCTGACCCATAAAGTGCAGGATCTGGTCAGCGACCTGTCTGAAATCGTCGATATCGAAGAAGAAAAACTGGATACCGACGAACGGTATACCCCGGAGCATGGCAGTGTCCTACAGATCCGTCGGCGTGCCGCCGCGCTCAAACGGTTCCTGGCACCCCAGCGCGATATTTTCGCGCAACTGACCCGTATAAAATTGCCTTGGTTCGTCGATGACGATGCCGACTATTGGAATGAATTGAATAACAGTCTGACCCGTTACCTGGAAGAGCTGGAATTGAGCCGGGAGCGCGTGGGGCTGGTGCTGGAGGCCGAGGATAGGCGTTTGAGCGTGCGTATGAACCGCACCATGTACCGCTTCGGGATCATCACCGGGATCTTTTTGCCGATGAGTTTTCTGACCGGGTTGCTGGGGATCAACGTAGGGGGGATTCCGTTTTCAGAGAGCCCCTATGGCTTCGCGATTGCCTGCATGTTGATGGTCTCGGTGGCCCTTGGGCAGTGGTGGTTGTTTCGACGTTTACGCTGGGTTTGACCTGAACGTGACCTGAATGGCGAGCAAGGTCATGTGACCCGGCCAATTTTGCCCTCGTCTTTTAAATCACTTGCCAGAGGTCCCTATGCACGATCCGTTTGAACAGTCTTTGCGTGACATGCTTAACGCTTCGCCGTCCAACCGTGACGACGATGCTTGCCTGGGCCGCGTACTGAAAACCGCCAACCGCCAGGTAGGTGCGGGCGACCTGTTTGGTCTGCTCGGCCGCTGGTTGCCGGCACTGATGATGGCGTTGAACAACGGTTCGGCCCACGTTTCACCTGTTTCTCGTCGTAAACCTATTGCTCGCACTGCTGATAAGGCTGATTGAATATGGAACTTGATCTCTGGACGCAGAGTCTGGTCACTGCAATGACTGCGTTGTGGACCAAGGTGGCGAACTTCATTCCCAACCTGTTTGGTGCGCTGGTGCTGGTGCTGCTGGGTTTTGTCGTGGCCAAGCTGCTCGACACCCTGCTCTCCAAATTGCTCGCCAAGCTGGGCCTGGATCGCTTGATGGCCGGCACTGGTTTGACCAAGTTGCTGGGGCGCGCGGGGCTGCAAGTGCCGATCTCGACACTGATCGGCAAGATCGTCTACTGGTTTGTTTTGCTGATTTTTCTGGTTTCTGCCGCACAATCCCTTGGACTTGAGCGAGTTTCAGCTACGCTCGACATGCTGGCGCTGTATTTGCCGAAAGTATTCGGCGGCGCGCTGGTGTTGTTGGTCGGTGTTTTGCTGGCGCAACTGGCCAATGGCCTGGTGCGCGGCGCCGCTGAAGGTGTAGGTCTGGACTACGCAGGCGGCCTGGGGCGAATTGCCCAAGGGCTGGTGATCATCATCAGTATTTCGGTGGCGATCAGCCAGTTGGAGGTCAAGACAGACCTGCTCAACCATGTGATTGTGATCGTTTTGATTACCGTTGGTCTGGCCGTTGCATTGGCAATGGGCCTGGGAAGCAGAGGAATTGCTGGTCAGATTCTTGCGGGAATCTATGTGCGTGAGTTGTATCAAGTGGGGCAACACGTGCGTGTTGGCGAGGTCGAAGGGCAGATTGAAGAGATCGGCACGGTGAAAACTACACTGCTGACCGATGATGGCGAACTAGTGTCGCTGTCCAATCGGGTTCTGCTTGAACAGCAGGTGAGTAGCCGCTAACCCGGTAAACCCTGCTAATGTACGCCGCCGCAAACCTGGGTATCCAGGATGTGGCGGACATTGACCTGACTGTCGGCACGACTTGTTTTGAATAAAGCCCAAACGCTGTCCACGCGCTATGACCCCCGTGAGCTCTCTGATGAGGAGTTGGTCGCGCGCTCGCACACGGAGCTGTTTCACGTAACACGCGCGTACGAAGAATTGATGCGCAGGTATCAACGCACTCTGTTCAACGTTTGTTCAAGATATTTAGGGAACGATCGTGATGCGGATGATGTCTGTCAGGAAGTGATGCTCAAGGTGTTGTATGGCCTGAAGAACTTCGAGGGTAAATCGAAGTTCAAAACCTGGCTCTACAGCATCACGTACAACGAGTGCATCACGCAGTATCGTAAGGAACGGCGAAAGCGTCGCTTGATGGACGCCTTGAGTCTGGACCCCCTTGAGGAAGCGTCTGAAGAAAAGGCGCCGGCACCCGAGGAGAAGGGCGGACTTGATCGCTGGCTGGTGCATGTGAACCCGATTGACCGCGAAATTCTGGTGCTACGATTTGTCGCAGAACTGGAATTTCAAGAAATCGCTGACATTATGCATATGGGTTTGAGTGCTACAAAAATGCGTTACAAACGTGCTCTTGATAAATTACGTGAGAAATTTGCGGGCGGTACTGAAACTTAGTTCGGTGCAAATATCTCTTACGTGTAGGCAAGTTCTGTTAGACTTGTCGCCGAGTTGTCCCCCGGTATGTGGGACTGCTTTACAATCACCAGATGGGGATTTAACGGATGAAACTGAAAAACACCTTGGGCTTGGCCATTGGTTCTCTTATTGCCGCTACTTCTTTCGGCGTTCTGGCACAAGGCCAAGGCGCAGTTGAAGGCGAGCTGTTCTACAAGAAGCAGTACAACGATAGCGTCAAGCACATCGAAGACGGCTTCAATCCTGGCGCTCGCATCGGTTACTTCCTGACCGACGACCTGTCCTTGAACTTGTCCTACGACAAGACCAACCACACCCGTTCGACTGACGGTACTGGCAACCAGAAGATCAAAGGTGATACCGGCAGCCTCGTTGCCCAATACCACTTCGGTCAAGCTGGCGTCGACTCCCTGCGTCCATACGTAGAAGGTGGTTTCGGTCACCAGAGCCGTGGCAACGTACGTGCTGATGGCCACACTGGTCGCGATCAGACTACCTTCGCTACCGTCGGTACCGGCGTTAAGTACTACTTCACCAACAACCTGTACGCTCGTGCCGGTGTTGAAGCTGACTACGGTCTGGACAACGGCAAGTGGGACTACTCCGCACTGGTCGGCCTGGGCGTAAACTTCGGCGGTAACGCTGGCGCAGCAGCTCCAGCTCCTACCCCAGCACCAGCTCCAGAGCCAGTTCCAGAGCCAGAAGCTCCGGTTGCTCAGGTTGTTCGTGTTGAGCTGGACGTGAAGTTCGACTTCGACAAGGCCGTTGTTAAGCCTAACAGCTACGGCGACGTGAAAAACCTGGCCGACTTCATGGCTCAGTACCCAGCTACCAACGTAGAAGTTGCTGGTCACACTGACTCCGTCGGTCCAGACGCTTACAACCAGAAGCTGTCCCAGCGTCGTGCTGACGCTGTTAAGCAAGTTCTGGTTAAAGATGGCGTAGCTCCTAGCCGTATCACCTCCGTAGGTTACGGCGAGTCCCGCCCAGTTGCTGACAACGCAACTGAAGCTGGTCGTGCTGTTAACCGTCGCGTAGAAGCATCGGTTGAAGCACAAGCTCAGTAATTACTGAGTGGTAGAAAAAAGCCCGGCTTAGGCCGGGCTTTTTTTCGCCTGGAATTTGCTTCAGGCGCTGGCCAGCAACGCTGCTTCCACGGCGGTGGCCGCCACTGCACCGATCACCAGGATAGCCGGGCTCTTCAAGGCAAACGCCTTGGCATCATCCTGCATGCACGCCAGGGAGCTGCGGCATTCACGCTGCTGAGGCATTGAGGCGTTCTCGATCATCGCCACCGGCATATTCGAAGCCATGCCACCCTCCAGCAGTTGCTGGGCAATTTCTGAAAGTTTCGCCACGCCCATGTAGATCACTAGCGTCGTGCCCCCGTCGGCCAAAGCCCGCCAATTGAGCCTGCTGTCGTCCTGGGTATGGGCCGTGACCAGTGTGACGCCGCGACTGATCCCGCGCAGTGTCAGCGGTATATCGCAATTTGTCGCACCCGCCAGCCCAGCCGTAATGCCATTGACCAACTCCACACTCACGCCGCGATCCCTGAGCCATGTAGCTTCCTCGCCGCCCCGTCCAAAAATGCACGGATCACCGCCCTTGAGGCGCACCACACATTTGCCTTGGCGCGCGTAACGCAGCATCAGGCGATGAATAAAATCCTGGGGCGTGGAACGGCAACCACCACGTTTGCCGACGGTAATCACCCGTGTACCGGGGCAATGCTCAAGCACCGCCGGGTTGACCAAGTCATCAATCAACACCACATCCGCCTCGTGCAGGGCCCGCACCGCCTTGAGGGTCAACAACTCCGGATCACCCGGGCCTGCGCCCACCAGCCAGACTTTTGCACTCATATTCATTGCCCTCACACACTGATAGCGATTGGCTGCGAAGTGTTCGCCAAAAGCCGTTTGATTTCGGGGACGCAGGAGCCACATTGCGTACCGCAGCCCAGTTCTTGCTTCAGTCCATCCAGGTCCAGGCCGCGACTGATGCCTGCACATATCGCGTTTTCACTGACGTTCTTGCAGTTGCAGAGAATCCTATTGCTGGTACTTCCACCACCGGGCGGCGCGCTGAGAGGTGCCAGCAGCCAGCGCCGCAGTTGCTCATCGGTACGGCCTTCCAGCCACAGGCTTTGCAGCCAGTGGCGGGCCAGGGTTTCGCCGGCCAGGCGGATTGCGGTAATCCGGCCTTTCTCGATTTTTACCCGTTTGCCGATAGAGCGCCGTGGGTCGTCATAGGCCATGACCGGGCCGTCATTAAGGCCCAACAGTTGGTCGATGTTTTTAAGCAACAGCAGGTCCGGCGCCTCGGTATGGGCAGCACGCAGCAGCAGCGCCGGCCGTTCACGCCCGGTCAAACTCAGGCTGACGTAGGCAAAGCACTCACAAAGCGGGCGCAACGCCTCGAAGTGCTGCTGGACGTCACCTTCGATCAGCGCAAACAGCTGCCAAGGCAATTGCACTGCTTCCAGGCGCACACCGCTGTGCTTGAGCTCGGGTTGTTTCGATAAGGGATCGAATGCCGGCTGAGTCAGCGCATTGACCCCGCCCTTGAGGAAGCGATCCCCCCAATGCATGGGCAGGAATGCCTGGCCGGGGCGCACGCTGTCATCACTGGTCACCGCGACAATCACCTGGCCACGGCGGCTCTTCAGGCTGACCAGATCGCCGTCCTTGAAGCGATGCCGGCGTAGTTCGTCCGGGTGCAGGCTGAGCAATGCCTCGCTGACGTGGCCAAACAGTTGCGCTGCTGTTCCTGTGCGGCTCATGCCGTGCCATTGGTCGCGCAAGCGGCCGGTGATCAGGGTCAGTGGAAAGCGTGCGTCACGTTGTTCTTTAGCGCCGCGATAAGGCTCGGCGATAAAGTGCGCGCGGCCACTGTCGGTCGGGAAGATGCCGTCGGTGTAAAGCCGTGGCGTACCGGTCTGCGCTGCTGCGGGAAACGGCCACTGCTGTGGGCCGATCCGATCCAGCAGGGCATGGCTGATACCTGATAGGTCCAGATCCTGGCCGCGAGTCAGTTGCTTGAACTCATCAAAAATCTGCGCCGGGTGCGCAAGAGCGAACAGGCTCGGCAGGCCGGGCCGCAAACGTTGTTCCAGGCGCTGCGCGAAATCCACGGTGATCGCCCAGTCGGCCCGCGCCTCACCTGGTGGGGCAATGGCTTGGCGGACGTGGGAAATGCGGCGCTCGGAGTTGGTCACGGTGCCTTCTTTCTCGCCCCAACTGGCGGCTGGCAGCAACAGATCGGCGAAGGCGGCGGTTTCGGTGGTGCGGAAGGCTTCCTGCAACACCACGAATGGGCACGCAGCGAGAGCCTGGCGCACGCTGTTCTGGTCCGGCAACGATTGTGCAGGGTTGGTGCAGGCGATCCACAGTGCCTTGATCTTGCCAGCCTGGACCTGCTCGAACAGTTCGATGGCAGTCAAGCCGGTGCTCGATGGCAGTTGTTCAACCCCCCAGTAGGCGGCCACTTGTGCGCGGTGCTCGGGGTTGTTGGCGTCGCGATGGCCCGGCAGCAGGTTCGACAGGCTGCCGGTTTCCCGGCCGCCCATGGCGTTGGGCTGGCCGGTCAGGGAAAACGGCCCGCAACCTGGGCGGCCAATGGTGCCGGTGGCCAGGTGCAGGTTGATCAACGCGCTGTTTTTCGCGCTGCCGGCGCTGGACTGGTTGAGCCCCATGCACCACAGCGACAGAAAGCTCTGCGAGGTGCCGACCCACTGTGCGCACTGGCGCAGTTGCTCGACGCTGATCCCGCACAGTTGCGTGACCATCTGCGGCGTGTAGTCGTGGACCAGGCGTTTGAGTTCGACCAAACCATCGGTATGAGCCTGGATAAAGTCCCGATCGATCCAGTCTTCCCACAGCAGTAGATGCAAAATCCCATGGAACAAGGCGACGTCAGTACCCGGCAGAATCGCCAGGTGCATATCCGCCAAATCGCAGGTATCGGTGCGCCGTGGATCAATGACCACCACTTTCATATCCGGCCGGCGCGCCTTGGCCTCTTCCAGCCGGCGAAACAGTACCGGATGGGCGTAGGCCATATTACTGCCGACGATCATCACGCAATCGCTGGCCTCCAGGTCCTCATAGCTGCATGGAGGTGCATCGGCACCCAGGCTGCGCTTGTAGCCGACCACTGCCGAGGACATGCACAGCCTGGAATTGCTATCGATATTGTTGGTGCCCACCAGGGCCCGTGCGAGTTTGTTGAAGCTGTAGTAGTCCTCGGTCAGCAGTTGCCCGGAGATATAGAACGCCACGCTGTCGGGGCCGTGCTCGGCGATGGTGTCGGCAAATACATTGGCCGCGTGTTCCAGGGCGGTGTCCCAGTCAGTGCGGGCGCGGGCCAGCTCTTTGCCCAGACGCAACTCCGGGTACAACGCCCGCGCCGTCAGATCGCCGGTCAGGTGCAGGCTGGAACCCTTGCTGCACAATTTGCCGAAATTGGCGGGATGCGTCGGGTCGCCGCTGACCCCGAGGATCTGCGCGCCATCATGCTCGATCAGCACGCCGCAGCCGACCCCGCAGTAGCAGCAGGTCGATGCGGTGACCTGGCGGTTCATCAACCGGCGTCCCGCAGGGCCAGCATCACCCGACCGTTTTCAACCCGGGCGTGGTGATGATGGGCGCAACCGATATCCGGGGCCTGGGCTTCGCCGGATGCCAGGTCGATCTGCCAGTTGTGCAGCGGGCACGCCACGCGTTTGCCATAGATCAGCCCCTGGGACAACGGCCCACCTTTGTGCGGGCAGCGGTCGTCGAGGGCGAAAACTTCGTCGTCACTGGTACGAAAAATCGCGATTTCACCTTTCGGGCCACTGATGATGCGCGAGCCCAAGGTGTTGATTTCTTCGAGGGCGCAGATATCCAGCCAGTTCATACCACTACCTCCAGCTGTTTGACGGCGATGGTGTCGAATTCCTTCTTCAGCAACGGCTGCTCCAGGCGCTCTTTCCACGGGTCCTGTTCAAACGACAGGGAGAACTGCAGGCGCTCGTTCAGGGCCTTGCGCTGTGCCGGGTCTTCCAGCACGGCCTTCTTGATATGGTCCATGCCGACCCGCTGCAGGTAATGCACGGTGCGTTCCAGATAGAAGGCTTCTTCGCGGTACAACTGCAGGAAGGCGCCGTTGTATTCGCGTACCTCCTCGGCCGTCTTGAGCTTGACGAAGAACTCCGCGACCTCGGTCTTGATTCCGCCATTGCCGCCGATATACATCTCCCAGCCTGAGTCGACGCCGATAATTCCCACGTCCTTGATCCCGGCTTCCGAGCAGTTGCGCGGGCACCCGGAGACCGCCAGCTTGACCTTGTGGGGAGACCACATATTGAACAGGTCATGCTCCAGCTCGATCCCCAGTTGCGTGGAGTTCTGCGTGCCGAAGCGGCAGAACTCGCTGCCGACGCAGGTCTTCACGGTACGGATGGATTTGCCGTAGGCGTGCCCGGACGGCATATCGAGGTCTTTCCAGACACCGGGCAGGTCCTGCTTCTTGATGCCCAGCAGGTCGATGCGCTGGCCGCCAGTGACCTTGACCATCGGCACGTTGTATTTGTCGGCCACATCGGCAATCCGGCGCAGTTCGGAAGGATTGGTCACTCCGCCCCACATCCGCGGGACTACTGAGTAGGTGCCGTCTTTCTGAATGTTGGCGTGGGCCCGTTCGTTGATCAGGCGCGATTGCGGATCGTCCTTGGCTTCCCCCGGCCAGGTGGAAATCAGGTAGTAGTTCAACGCCGGACGGCAAGTGGCACAGCCGTTGGGCGTGCGCCAGTTCAGGTAGCTCATGGTGTCGGCGATGGTCAGCAGGTGCTGATCGCGGATCGCCTGACGGATTTGCCCGTGGTTCAGATCGCTGCAGCCGCAGATGGCTTTTTCGCTTTTTGGCTTGACGTCGGCAGCGCCGCCCACGGTGTTGATCAGGATCTGCTCCACCAGCCCGGCGCAGGAACCGCAGGAACTGGCGGCCTTGGTGTGCTTTTTTACCTCATCGACGCTGAACAGGCCCTGTTCCTGAATCGCCTTGACGATGGTGCCCTTGCACACGCCGTTACAGCCGCAGACTTCGGCGTTGTCGGCCATGCTCATGGCTTTGTCCTGGCCCTGATGGCCGACATCACCGAGGGCATTTTCACCGAACATCAGGTGATCGCGGATCTCGCTGATGCCATGGTTCTCACGGATCTGCCGGAAATACCAACCCCCATCGGCGGTATCGCCGTACAGGCAGGCGCCGACCAATATATCGTCCTTGATCACCAGCTTCTTGTAGACGCCGCCGATTGGGTCGGAAAGGGTGATGGTCTCGGTGCCTTCGCCGCCCATGAAGTCGCCGGCAGAAAACAGGTCGATGCCGGTGACTTTCAGTTTGGTCGAGGTCACCGAGCCTTTGTAGGTGGCGAAGCCCAACTGGGCCAGATGGTTGGCGCAGACTTTGGCCTGCTCGAACAGCGGCGCCACCAGGCCGTAGGCAATCCCGCGATGGCTGGCGCACTCACCGATGGCATAGATGCGTGGGTCGTAGGTTTGCATGGTGTCGTTGACCAGGATCCCACGGTTGCACGGGATGCCGGACTTTTCCGCCAGTTCGGTGCTAGGGCGGATACCGGCGGCCATCACCACCAAGTCGGCGGGAATCACGTCGCCATTTTTGAACTGCACCGAGCCCACGCGGCCATTGCCGGCGTCATGCAGAGCCTGGGTCTGTTCGCACAGGCGAAACACCAGGCCACGGCTTTCCAGTTCGGTTTGCAGCAACTGGCCGCTGGTCTTGTCCAGTTGCCGCTCCAGCAGCCATTCGCCGAGATGCACCACGGTGACGTGCATGCCGCGCAGCATCAGGCCATTGGCCGCTTCCAGGCCGAGCAGGCCGCCACCGATGACCACGGCATGCTTGTGGGTCTTGGCGGTGTCGATCATGGCTTGGGTGTCGGCAATGTCGCGGTAGCCAATCACGCCCTGCAAGGTATTGCCGGGAATCGGCAGGATAAATGGGGTTGAGCCGGTGGCGATCAGCAGGCGATCGTACTCGGCCTCGGTACCGTCTTCGGCGATGACTTTGCGTTTGACCCGGTCGATCTGCACCACCTTGCGGTTGAGCAGCAGCTTGATGTTGTTTTGCAGGTACCAGTCCAGGTCGTTGAGCACGATCTCTTCGAACGTCTGCTCTCCTGCCAGCACCGGCGACAGCAGGATGCGGTTGTAATTGGTGTGGGGCTCGGCGCCAAAGACCGTGATGTCATACAGCTCATGGCTCAGTTTCAGCAGTTCTTCAAGGGTGCGAACCCCGGCCATGCCGTTGCCGATCATCACCAGTTTGAGTTTCTTCATGTCGTTCTCCGCAGTGGCTCGACAAATCACGCGCAAACAAAAAAGGCGCCCCGCTAGTTGCCTAGCGAGGACGCCTTTGTCCTGGTCCCGTTCTCTCGGGAAAGCCCCACCTTCGTCGTTGAAGGGTGGGGTGTATGTGGGGGTGTTGCAGAGGTTAATGCAGTGGTTGTGCCAAGTCGTGAAAAGCCGGATTTACTGGGGTTTTGGCGGATGCCACAGGGAGTTTTTGCACCATTTAAAGGCGCTATGCCCACAACTGGGCCGCTGTTGCCACAGGGTTACAGGGATAACAGATACAGCAACAGCAGATTGATCAGCAGCGACACCAGCGCCAGGGTTTGCCAGACCTTGAGTGGCTCGCGCTCCAGCAGTGGCCGGGGGCGCAGGCTCAGTTCGCGGCGCTCGGCCTGTTCCAGGACCAGCAACCATTCTTCGGCGGTTTCGTAGCGGTGATCCGCTTGTGCCGCCACCGAGCGTCCCAGGCTTTGCTGCAACCAGTCGGGCAAGTCCGGTCGATAACGGTTGGCGTTGACCGGTGTATTGAAGCGGGGTCGCTGGAACGCTTCGATTTCACCGTAGGGATAGTGCCCCGTCAGCAGGTAATACAGGCTTACGCCGACGCTGTACAAATCCTGCTGCGGTGTCGGACGTTCGCCGCTAAAGGCTTCGGGCGCGATAAAGCTGGGGGTGCCCGGTAGCAGGTGAGCGCGATCCTCGGATAACCCTGGGCAATAGGCCAGGCCAAAATCCAGCACCCGCAATTCGCCGTCATCCCCCAGCAGCAGGTTTTCCGGCTTGATGTCGCGGTGCAGGATCTGCCGGCGATGCAACATGCCCACCGCCCGCAGCAAGCGCTCGGCGATGCACTGCCACTGTGCCAGTGGCAGTGGGCCGTGCTGCTGGAACAGTTCGGCCAGGGTCTGCCCGCTGTATTCACGCATCACGTAGTACAAATGCTGACGCTCGCCGGCCGGATGGACTTCAGGAAATGCCCTTCCGGCCACTCGGCGCAGAAACCACTCCTCTGAGAGCAGGGCTTGGGCGGCGTCGTGGTCATCGTCGCGCCCAGGGGCCAGGGTTTTCAGCAGCCAGGGTTGCTGCTGTTTATCGCGCACCCGGTACAGCAACGATTGGCGACTGTGCGCCAGCACGCTCTCCACCTGCCAGCCTTCAAAGGATTGCCCGGCCTTCAACGGCGGCGGCAATGGCCACTGCTGCAACTGCACCAGCGCATCGCCCAGGGTTGCGGCGCCGAGTTGGTCGATGCGCACCAGCAGGGCGCTGGCATTGTCCTGGCTGCCCGCCAGGTGTGCGGCGTTGACCAGCGTATTTACAGCCAGGTCCAGGTCGGCCTGTTCGCGCAGGATCGCACGGATGCTGTGGTCGGCCAGGGTCGACCACACACCATCGCTGAGTAGCAGGAAACATTCGCCCTGGCGCAGTTCACCGTCGAGAAAATCCACCACCAGATGCTGATCCAGGCCCAGGGCGCGCTTGAGCACATGCTGCATGCCCGGTTGCTCCCAGACATGTTCTTGACTGATGCGCTGCAACTCACCGTCGAACCAGCGATACACCCGGCAGTCACCGACATGGGCCAGGGTAAAGCGCTGGCCGCGAAACACCAGGGCGCTGAGGGTGGTCAACAGCGGCTGGCCGCCGCCATTGGCCTGCAACCAGCGATTTTGCGCGAGCAACAGCCGGTCCAGGGCCTGGGCCACGCCCCAGGTTTGCGGCGTGGCGTAGTAGTCCAGGGCCAGGGCCTGTAAGGTCGAACGCGCGGCCAGGCCGCCATCGGCGCACTGGCTGACGCCGTCGGCGATAGCACACAGGTAGCCTTTGCTGGCGGCCAGTTCCGGGGCCGGGGTAACCAGGCGCAAGGCGTCCTGGTTTTCCTCCCGTGGCCCGATGGCGCTGGCCTGGGCAAAACTCAGCTGCAGGCTCATCAGACCCGCGCTGCGGTGACGGCAGCCGAACCCCAGGTGGTCCTCCAGCGCCGTTTCACGCCATACAGGCCGAACCACGCCAGCACACCCAGGCTGGCGAACAGCCACAGCGCCAACTGGTAGCTGCCGGTGCTTTGCTTGATCGCACCCATGCCCGCTGCCAGGGCGAAGCCGCCGATGCCGCCGGCCATGCCGATCAACCCGGTCATCACACCGATCTCCCGGCGAAAGCGCTGGGGTACCAGCTGGAATACCGCACCGTTACCGGCACCCAAGCCCAGCATGGTGCAGACGAACAGGGCCAGTGCAGCGTAGGAGCTGGGCAGGTTGAAACCCACTGCGGCAATGCACACGGCTGCCACGCCGTACATGCCCAACAGGGTGCGGATCCCGCCGAAACGGTCAGCCAGGGCGCCGCCCAGAGGCCGCATCAGGCTGCCGCCGAACACGCAGGCGGCGGTGTAGTAGCCGGCGGTGACCGGGCTCAAGCCATATTGGTCATTGAAGTAGCCGGGCAGGGCGCTGGCCAGGCCGATAAAGCCACCGAAGGTCACGCTGTAGAAGAACATGAACCACCAACTGTCGCGATCGCCCAAGGCCTTGAAATAGTCGGCCATGGATTTGGCTTTTGGCCGTTCGGGGGCGTTGCGCGCCAGCCAGGCAAAGACGATCAGGGTCAGGATCAACGGGATCAGGGCAAAGCCGAATACATTGCTCCAGCCAAATGCGGCGGCAATCAGCGGGGCCAACAGGGCCGCGAACACGGTGCCGGAGTTGCCGGCTCCGGCGATGCCCATGGCCTTGCCCTGGTGTTCGGCGGGGTACCACTGGGACGCCAGCGGCAGGGCAACAGCAAAGGATGCCCCGGCCATACCGAGGAAAAGCCCCAGCAGCAGCGCCTGTTCATAACTGTGGATCCCCAGTTTCCAGGCGAAGAACAGCGCCACAATCACGATCACCTGACCAATCAGCCCGGCGGTCTTGGGCGACAATTTGTCCGCCAACATGCCCATCAAAAAGCGCAGGATCGCCCCCGCCAGGATCGGCGTGGCGACCATCAGCCCGCGTTGCTGGGTGGTCAGTTGCAGGTCGGCAGCGATCTGCACCGCCAGCGGGCCCAACAGGTACCAGACCATGAAACTCAGGTCGAAATACAGGAACGCGGCAAACAAGGTCGGGGTGTGCCCGGATTTCCAGAAGCTTGATTTCATCACGCACCTCAGATTGGGGATCTTGTAGAAGGCCTGGTGATGGAACGACCCGCGAAGGCCGCCCCACCAAAACGAAAAAACGCCGCCACCGGGTTCGCCTGGGCAAACCGGATGTGCGACGTCTTTGTCGTGGAGGGGCAACCGCCGTTGGCTACCTGTGGTGTTTACATAGCAAGTCTTGCGCCAACCGTGACACCGCCATCGCGGCGTCGATCTCTACACAATTTTGCCGCAACGCATAAATCCTGGCAGACAGGGCTGTTGTGGCGAGCGGGCTTGCCCCGCGCTGGGCTGCGAAGCAGCCCCAACAAGATCACAATGTTTTATCAGATAGTCCGAGGTGACTGATTTTGGGGCTGCTTCGCAGCCCAGCGCGGGGCAAGCCCGCTCGCCACAGGGGGGGGCGCCAGTGTGTGAAAGGTGTGTCGATACCAATGGCGGTTTTGTAGGTGCCGTTATCTCAGCCCAACAACTCACTCATGGCAATAATCTGCTCCGCCACCTGGATCAGCTTTTGCTGGCGGCTCATGGCCTGGCGGCGCATCAGGGTGTAGGCCTGTTCCTCATTGCAGTCCTTCATTTTCATCAGCAAGCCTTTGGCCAGCTCGATGCGCTTGCGTTCCGCCAACTGCTGGTCGCGGGCCAGCAGCTGTGCTCGCAGGGCCTGGTCGCTCTCGAAGCGCGCCATGGCGACATCGAGGATCGGTTGCAGGCGCTGGGCCTGGATGCCTTCGACGATATAGGCACTGACCCCGGACTTGATGGCCTGGCGCATCACGCCGGGGTCATGTTCGTCGGTAAACATCACGATGGGCCGCGGCTGGTCGCGGCTGACCAGCACCACCTGCTCCATCACATCGCGGCCGGGTGATTCGGTATCGATCAGAATCACATCCGGGCGCACCGTTTCGACGCGTGCCGGCAGGTCGATGGTCAGGCCCGACTCATCGATCACTTCAAAACCGGCCTCGGTCAGTGCGCTCTTGAGGCGCCCGACTTTGCGCGGGGTGTCATTGATCAGCAGGATTCGCAACATGGGTGGCCTCCCGTCAGCGCAAGGCGTGGCGGACGACATCGTCGGCCATGGCATGCAGGCGGAAACTGCGGGCATAACCGGCCGGGTCGGAGCCGTCCCAGACCTTGCCGTCGATCAATTGGCTGCTGCGCATTTCTTCGTTCGTGGTTGCCACGCCCACTGCGCTTGCGGCTTGGCGATAGAGATCCAGTTGCTGCACCTGACGGGCAACGGCGTGGTAGTCGGGGTCTTCACGCAGCAGGCCCCAGCGGCGGAATTGGGTCATGAACCACATGCCATCGGACAGGTACGGCAGGTTGACCTCGCCATCGCCATGAAAGCGCAGCGCGTGCGCGTCTTGCCAGTGGTTACCCAGGCCGTCGTCATAGATGCCCAGCAGCCGTGGCTCGATGCACTCGAGCGGGGCGTCCAGGTAATCCCTGGCGCTGAGCAGTTGTGCGGTGGAGCGACGGTTTTCGAGGCTGCTGTCGATAAAACGGCTGGCTTCCAGAACCGCCATCACCAGCACGCGTGCAGTGTTGGGGTATTGCTCGACAAACGCCTGGGTGCAGCCCAGGACCTTTTCCGGGTGGTCCGGCCAGATCGCCTGGCTGGTGGCAAGGGTGAAGCCCTGGTTCTGTTGCACCGCGCTGGCGCACCAGGGTTCGCCGACGCACAGGCCGTCGATTCGTCCGGCTTGTAGATGCGCGACCATTTGCGGCGGCGGGACCACCACACTCTCGACATCCCGCAGCGGGTGAATGCCCTGGCTGGCGAGCCAGTAATACAACCACATGGCATGGGTGCCGGTAGGAAACGTCTGGGCGAAGGTGAGTTTTGTCCGGCTTTGGTGCACCTTGCGCTCCAGTGCCTCAGGACTGGTCACGCCCTGTTGTCTCAGGCCCTGGGACAGGTTGATGCCTTGGCCGTTCTGGTTCAGGCCCATCAGTACCGCCATGTCGGTCGGCGCGACGCCGCCGATGCCCAGGTGTACCGCATAGATCAGGCCGTACAGGCTGTGGGCGGCGTCCAGTTCGCCACTGACCAGCTTGTCCCGCAGCCCGGCCCACGACGATTGGCGCTTGAGGTTCAATGTCAGGCCATAGGGTTGGGCGAACCCCTGCGTCGCCGCGACCACCAGCGAGGCGCAATCGCTCAAGGCCATGAAGCCCAGGTCGAGGCTGCTCTTTTCCGGGGCATCGCTGCCGTTGACCCAGGCCAAGGGATTGGTTGCCTGGCTGTAGCCGACCTGATCACTCATCAACACCTACCTTCTGTGTGAAAAAAGGCGTCGTTCCGTAGGGTGCCTTGCAAGCCACCTGCGGGTAACGACGCCTTTGTCCTTGAGCCCGTTCCGTCATTGGCGCGGGCTGCCCTAGGCAAGGTAAAGCAAGGCACATGCCACGACGTGCGGCATGGGGTAGGCCGTCAGGCTTTCATCAAGATTGCGCCGTGGGGGCCTTTCACTATGGCGCTCCTTCATGCACACCACCCAGGAAACCCAGCGTGTTCCTTGCTCGATTTATCCCTGCGACCGTCCATGGCCTTTTGCAGCGCTGGCTGCTGGGCGGGCTGCTGATGCTCAATGCGTTGCCTGCGATGGGCGAGTCCTATCTGGCGTGGGACGAAAGCCTGCAAGGCTTCTTCAACCGGCTGGCGGTGCCCCTCGGCCAGCCCATCGTGGTCAGCAAGCTGGCGGCGGGCAAACGTATCAGCGGGCAGTTTGATTTTGCCAATGCACAAGCCGTCCTGGAGGCAGTGGCGTTGCAGCAGCAATTGATATGGTACAGCGACGGCCAGGTGCTGCATCTCTACGATGCCGGCGAGGCCAAGAGTTCCGGGGTGACCTTGCGACATATGACCGTCGACCGGCTGCGCGACGTCATGGGGCGCACGGGGCTCGACGAGGCGCGCTACCCCCTTCGCAAGGCCGGCCCTCGTTTGTTTTATGTGTCGGGGCCCGCCAATTATGTCGATCACGTCATGCGCCTGGCGCAGTTGATGGACCGCCCGCGCCCAGCGCGCCGTGAGGACGTGCAAAGAGTCGGGGTCATCCAAGTGCTCAACGCCGACGTCGCAGACCGCCAGTACGACAGGGGCTCGCAGACAATCACCGTGCCGGGTATCGCCACGCTTATCGAGAAACAGCTCGCCGAACTAGATGGCAAGGCGCGCACCGGCATCACCGTAATTGCGTATCCGCAGATCAACAGCCTGTTGATCAGGGGCAGTGAGCAGCAATTAAGGCTGATCAGGGCGCGGGTGGCGCAGTTGGATGTGCCCCAGTTTGCCCAGGGGCAGGGCGCCTCGACACCTCTGAGCGCCGATCAGTACGAACGTGTACGGCGCGCGTTTGCCCGGGTAGGCGAGCAGTAGTGCCAGGCTTCGAAAGTTCCTACGCAAAACTCCCGCAAAACTTCGACGCAGTGGGCTTTTTCCTAACGTGAAATTGATGATGGGTTTCTATAGTCGCGCTATCTCCCAGACGGTGCGCGACGCAATACCCAGGCGCCGTGAATACCCGCAGACAGGTACAGAGGTTTGAATGGTTGTTGCAGTTGAGGGCTTGATGACGGCGTCCCTCGTCTTTGGGCGTTGGACGTTGCAGGAGGATGGGCGGCTGACCACCGAAGGTCGCGACATTCAGTTGCCGCCCAAGGAGAGTCACGTGTTGCGCCTGTTGCTGGCCACGCCTGGCGTGCTGGTCACCAAGGATTGCCTGCTGGAGCAAGTCTGGCCGGATATCGACGTTGCCGAAGAATCCCTGACCCGCTGCATCTACTCGTTGCGCAAACAACTGGAGGGCGACCGTGCGCTGATTACGACGGTGTATGGTCGCGGCTATCGCTTCAATGGCCGGGCGCGGGTGGTCACGCGCTCTGGCCTGGCGCAGGTGGTGGGAGCGCAACTGGGTGCTTGCCCGGCCTGTGGATGGTGTGGTGAGCGGGTATGAAGCGCGCCTGCCGGTTGGGACTGTTGTTGTTGAGCCTGGGTGGGGCGGGCAAGGCCCAGGCGTACTGCTGGGCCGAGGCCGCCCGTCAGTACGATATCGAGCCAGAACTGTTGCAGGCGATTGCCGCTGTAGAGTCCGGCTACCGCGCCGAAGCCATGAACCACAGCAACAACAATGGCACTCGCGATATTGGCCTGATGCAAATCAACAGCATTCATCTGCCGCGCCTGCTTAAACAGGGGATCACCGAGCAGCGGTTGTTGGATGAGCCTTGCCTGTCGGTGGAGGTGGGGGCATCGATCCTCGCCGCCTTTATCAAGCAGTTTGGCTACAACTGGACCGCCGTGGGCGCCTATAACGCCGGGCCTGGGGCCGGGCCCGAGCGTGATGAGTTACGCCTGCGCTATGCGCGCAAGATCTGGGCGCGTTACGAAGAGTTGATGGCCGCGGGCAAGGGATGATCGACCGGCGGTGTGCCATGCCTCGCGCGCATCCGCCACCCCGGCTATAATCGCCGCCACCTTTCGCCGCCATCCGAGTCAAGCCCGCCCATGTATACCCTGGCCCGCCAGCTGTTGTTCAAACTTTCCCCGGAAACTTCCCACGATCTGTCCCTGGACCTGATCGGCGCGGGCGGCCGCCTGGGGCTCAATGGCCTGGTGTGCAAGGCGCCGGCGAAAATGCCGGTCTCGGTGATGGGGCTCGACTTCCCCAACCCGGTCGGCCTGGCCGCTGGCCTGGACAAGAACGGCGCGGCCATCGACGGCTTTGCGCAACTGGGGTTCGGTTTTGTCGAGATCGGAACGGTTACACCGCGCCCACAGCCGGGTAATCCCAAGCCGCGCATTTTCCGCCTGCCGGAAGCCGAGGCGATCATCAATCGCATGGGCTTCAACAACCTGGGCGTTGACCATCTGCTGTCTCGGGTGCAGGCCGCCAAGTACAAGGGCATCCTCGGGATCAATATCGGCAAGAACTTCGATACCCCGGTGGAACGTGCGGTGGATGACTACCTGACCTGCCTGGACAAGGTTTACGCCCATGCCAGCTATGTGACCGTCAACGTCAGCTCGCCCAATACCCCGGGCCTGCGCAGCCTGCAGTTTGGCGACTCCCTCAAGCAGTTGCTCGAGGCCCTGCGCCAGCGCCAGGAAGACCTGGCGGTACGCCATGGCAAGCGTGTGCCGTTGGCGATCAAGATCGCGCCGGACATGAGCGACGAAGAAACCGTGCTGGTGGCTCAGGCCCTGGTGGATTCGGGGATGGACGCGGTGATTGCCACCAACACCACCCTCAGCCGTGCTGGCGTTGAAGGCCTGGCCTACGGTGACGAGGCCGGTGGGCTTTCCGGTGCACCGGTGCGTGACCAGAGCACCCATATCGTCAAGGTGCTGGCGGCCGAGTTGGCCGGGCGTTTGCCGATCATCGCCGTGGGCGGGATCACCGAGGGCAAGCACGCCGCCGAGAAAATCGCCGCGGGCGCCAGCCTGGTGCAGTTGTATTCCGGGTTTATCTACAAGGGGCCGGCGTTGATTCGCCAGTCGGTGGACGCCATCGCGGCTTTGCCCAAATCCTGAGCCCTTCGTAGGAGCCGGCAAGCCGCCAGGCCATAAAAAAGGGCTCCTCGAAGGAGCCCCTGGGCCGAAGCCCGCCGCCCGGATGGGGCGTGCGTGGTTAAGTTGTTGCATTCTTCAAGGTGGTTGTCGGAGTTAAGTGCCCTGATTAGCCGACGGCGTGAAGTTCGTTGAGTCTGTGGATCCCCGCAGTGCCGGTCATACCGTCCCAATTGTCGCCGCGTCCTTCGCGCCACCCGTTAATCCAGGCCTGGCGTACCGACGGTAGAGTAAATGGGCAAAGCTCACGGGATTTGCCATGAACGCCATACTGATATCCGCGTAAAAATGCTCTTTCCAACGGATCACGCTTAAGTCTTCTCATAGGGTGTTTCCCTCACTTGTTGACTGTCTTGATATCCTTCAGCCTCGTCCGAGGCCGGGCAGAGTTTTTCTGCCGTTGGTGTGGCTCGCTGCCGGCGTGGCGAGCCAATGTGTCAGCGTCGTTGTGGCGCTAACCTGTGTTGAGTTCTAACCAATAGGTCACATGGATTCAATGATCGTTTTGTCATAAGCACGTAACGATAACGATGCTATAGCCATAAGCTGGGATGGTTTTTCGCCCCTTTTCTTGGGCAAAGCCAGCTATGATGTGCCCTGTATAGAGGATGGGTTTAATCCTTTAGTGAGAATACCCGCCGTCTGTAGTCGGTTATTATTCGACGAAGGGTCGGAATATTTCCTTTTGTTGCAAAAATTATCTATCTGCCCCGGCAATCAAGGTCCATAAAGCCTGGACGCCGGGGTGGAACGGCACACATTCGTGCCACGCGAGCGCTCTTCAAGAAAAGCGCTTGATTGAAAACCGAACGTGCGATGCGTCGCCCGTTCACTTATTGCTGAAAAGCCTGGAATGCCCATGTCGGATCGTTACGAACTCTTCCTCACTTGCCCCAAGGGCCTCGAAGGCCTGCTGATCGAGGAAGCCGTCGGGCTTGGCCTTGAAGATGCCCGCGAGCACACCTCGGCCGTGCGCGGCATGGCCGACATGGAAACCGCCTACCGCCTGTGCCTCTGGTCGCGTCTGGCCAACCGTGTATTGCTGGTACTCAAGCGCTTCCCGATGAAGGATGCCGAAGACCTGTACCACGGCGTACTGGATATCGAATGGCAAGACCATATGGTCCCTGATGGCACCCTCGCGGTGGAATTCAGCGGCCATGGCTCGGGCATCGACAACACCCACTTTGGTGCGCTGAAGGTCAAGGATGCGATTGTCGACAAGCTGCGCACCCCGACCGGCGAACGCCCGTCCATCGACAAGATCAACCCCGACCTGCGCATTCACCTGCGTCTGGACCGTGGCGAAGCGATCCTTTCCCTCGACCTGTCCGGCCATAGCCTGCACCAACGCGGCTACCGCCTGCAGCAGGGCGCGGCACCGTTGAAGGAAAACCTCGCGGCGGCGATTCTGATTCGTGCCGGCTGGCCGCGCATTGCCGCCGAAAACGGCGCCTTGACTGACCCGATGTGCGGCGTCGGCACCTTCCTGGTGGAAGGCGCGATGATCGCAGCCGACATGGCTCCCAACCTCAATCGCGAGCAGTGGGGTTTCACCGCCTGGCTCGGTCACGTGCCGGCGCTGTGGAAAAAGCTCCACACCGAAGCCAGCGAGCGTGCGGCCATCGGCATGAACAAACCGCCACTGTGGATCCGTGGTTACGAAGCAGACCCACGCTTGATCCAGCCCGCACGCAACAACATCGAGCGCGCTGGCCTGAGCCACTGGATCAAGATCTACCAGGGCGAAGTCGGCACCTTCGAGCCGCGCCCGGACCAGAACCAGAAAGGCCTGGTCATCTGCAACCCGCCGTACGGCGAGCGCCTGGGTGATGAAGCAAGCCTGTTGTATCTCTACCAGAACCTCGGTGAGCGTCTGCGCCAGGCGTGTATGGGCTGGGAGGCGGCGGTATTTACTGGCGCACCTGACCTGGGCAAGCGCATGGGGATCCGCAGCCACAAGCAGTATTCGTTCTGGAACGGTGCGTTGCCGTGCAAGCTGCTGCTGATCAAGGTCAACCCGGACCAGTTCGTGACCGGCGAGCGCCGTACCCCGGAACAGCGTCAGGCCGAACGTGAGCAAGCCGCTTACGACCAGGCCCCGACCGAGCCGCAAGAGCGTCAGTACAACAAGAACGGTAACCCGATCAAACCCGCGCCGGCACCGGCTCCGGTGGTCGAGCAGGCGCGCTTGAGCGAAGGCGGGCAGATGTTTGCCAACCGCCTGCAAAAGAACCTCAAGTTGCTGGGCAAGTGGGCCAAGCGCGAGGGTGTCGATTGCTACCGTGTGTACGACGCCGATATGCCGGAATACTCCATGGCCATCGACCTGTACCACGACTGGGTGCACGTCCAGGAATACGTGGCGCCCAAGTCCATCGACCCGGAAAAGGCCTCGGCACGCATGTTCGATGCCCTGGCCGCGATTCCCCAGGCGCTGAACATCGACAAAAGCCGCGTGGTGGTCAAGCGCCGCGAGCGCCAGAGCGGTACCAAGCAGTACGAGCGTCAGAGCGCCCAGGGCAAGTTCACTGAAGTCAGCGAAGGCGGGGTGAAGCTGCTGGTCAACCTGACCGACTACCTGGACACCGGGCTGTTCCTCGACCACCGCCCGATGCGCATGCGCATCCAGAAAGAAGCCGCCGGCAAGCGCTTCCTCAACCTGTATTGCTACACCGCCACTGCCAGTGTGCATGCGGCCAAGGGCGGTGCGCGCAGCACCACCAGCGTCGATTTGTCGAAAACCTACCTGGACTGGGCGCGCCGCAACCTGTCCCTCAATGGCTTCTCCGACAAGAACCGCCTGGAGCAGGGTGATGTGATGGCCTGGCTGGAAGCCAGCCGTGATGAGTTCGACTTGATCTTCATCGACCCGCCGACCTTTTCCAACTCCAAGCGCATGGAAGGCGTGTTCGACGTCCAGCGTGACCACGTGCAGTTGCTCGACCTGGCCATGGCCCGTCTGGCGCCGGGCGGGGTGCTGTATTTCTCCAACAACTTCCGCAAGTTCCAGTTGGAAGACAACCTGGGCGAGCGCTATGCCGTCGAGGAAATCAGCGATAAAACCATCGATCCGGATTTTGCCCGTAACCCGAAAATCCACCGGGCCTGGAAAATCACCGCACGCTGATCGACCTTGAAGCCGCGGGCCTGGATTTTTCCGGTCTCGCGGCTTTTTTGCGCTGGTCAAAAGTGGGCTCGATGGCTATAACTAATCTCTTAGCCAAAGTAGCGCCCCTGCACGCTGGTGTTTCGAGTTTTGCCTATGCCGTTGCAAGCCGTCCGCCCGAAAATACTGGGTTTTATCAGCGAACAGGCCTCGGCTTGGCTGGTGGCATCGGTGGTCTTGCTGGTGGGCGTGGTACTCACCGCCGTGCTGGCGTTGGCCACGGCCGATCTGCATCAGCAGGAGGTCCGCCAGCGTTTTCAGTTGTTGGTCAACGAACGCTATAGCCGCCTGGAAGAGCGTTTTGAAGACCAGGAACAGCGTCTGGGTAGCCTGCGGCGTTTTTTCGTCAATTCCCATACTGTTTCCCGCGAAGAGTTCGATGGGTTCGCCCAGCCGTTGCTTTTGCGCGCGCGCGCCTATGCCTGGGCGCCACGGATATTTCGCGATCAGCGCCAGGCGTTCGAACAACAAGTGTCACTCCAGCGTGGCGCGCCTTTCTCCATTCGCGAGCTGAACGACAACGGGACGCTCTTGCCGGCGGGCGAGCGCGACGAATATGTGCCGGTGTTGTATAGCCAGACCCAAAGCCTGATCGGCTCGCCCCTGGGGTTTGACTTGCTGGCCCAGCCACTGCGCCGCTCAACCGTCGAGCGGGCGTACCGTTCCGGGAGCATCGCCGTGTCCCAACCCATGTCGCTGGTGGGGGTGGAGCCGGCGTATACCATGGGGGTGTTGCTGGTAGCACCCGTCAGCCGACCGGGCACCGCGCAAATGTCCTACAACGAACCCTATGGTTTCGTCATGGCGGTGATCAGCATGCGCCAATTGGTGGCCGACGGCTTGCCCAAGCCTGCGCGGGACAATCTGGTGATGCAGATTGTCGATACCTCCGATGATCAGCAGCGAGTGTTGTATGAGTCGAATAACGCCGTGGGCGATAGCAGCCTGGAGGCAATCCGCCGGCTGACTCTGGGTGATCATGTCTACGCCCTGAGCCTGCGCCCCAGCCAGGTATTTGCCCAGGCCAATCACTCCGCAGTCATCAGTATCCTGACCATGGGTTGCTTGCTCAGCCTGTTGCTCAGTGCCTTGCTCTATGTACTGGTCAGCCAGCGTCAGCGGGCGGTGAGGCTGGTACAACAGCGCACTGCGCAATTACACCAGCGCGAGTATGAGCTGCGCGGCGCCCACGGCCAGTTGCGCAGCGTGCTCAACGCCGCGACCCAGGTGGCAATCATTGCCACGGATCTGCGGGGAGTGATCAACACCTTCAATGCCGGTGCCGAGCAGATGCTGGGTTATCCGGCGGGGCAGGTGCTCGGTCACATGACCCTCGAAAGCCTGCACCTGGCGCCGGAGCTGGAAACCCGCGCCGTGCAGTTGAGCCTCGCGCTGGGCAAACGGATCATGCCGGGCCAGGCGATGTTGGTGGAGGGTGCTGACAGCCTGCATGAGGCCCGGGAGTGGACGCTGGTACGCCAGGACGGCAGCCAGTTGACCGTGAACATGCTGGCGACGGCATTGCTTGACGATCATGGCTTATGGATCGGACACCTGGCGATCTGCCTGGATGTCACCGAGCAGAAACGCGCCTATGAGGCCCTGGCGGCGCGGGATCGCTTGCTGAAAAAGCTCAGTGCCCATGTGCCGGGCGGGATTTTCCAGTTCACCCTGGAGCCCAACGACAACTGGCGGTTTATCTACGCCAGCGACGGTATGCGCGATATCTATGAAATCGATCCGGGGCTGTTGCAACAGGATGCCAAACAAGTCTTCGAGCGTATTCATCCCCTCGATGCTGAACGTATCCGCGCCTCCATCCGCCTGTCAGCGCTGCAATTGAGCCATTGGCGCGAAGAGTATCGCGTGCAACTGCCAGGCCGTGGCTTGCGTTGGATCCGTGGCGAGGCGACGCCGGAAGAGTTACCCGGCGGCGGTACGCTATGGCATGGCTATGTGTCGGATATCTCCGATCTAAAGCGGGTGGAGGAGGAACTGCGGGCGCTGTCGATCACCGATTCATTGACGGGTATCCATAATCGCCGCTACTTCCAGGACCGGCTGAAGTCCGAGATGAGCCGGGTGCGGCGCACGTCGGGAGCGCTGGCCGTGATCATGCTGGACATCGATCACTTCAAGCGCATCAATGACCAGCACGGGCACGCCGCCGGAGATGGGGTATTGCAGGAGCTGTGTCGGCGGATCAGCCAGCGTTTGCGCCGCAGCGATGTGTTCTGTCGCCTGGGTGGCGAGGAGTTCATGGTGCTGTGTCCGAACACCGATGGCGTTCAGGCCTACAGCCTGGCGGTTGAATTGTGGGAAGTGCTGCGCAGTACGCCGATGGAGGGCGTAGGCACAGTGACGGCCAGTTTTGGCGTGGCCAGTTGGCGAGTCGATGACGGTGTGGATGGCTTGTTGTTGCGCGCGGATTCGGCAGTGTATGCGGCCAAGCAAGCGGGCCGGGATCGGGTTGAGGCGCAGCCGTTGCCCGCCTGATGGGCCGGTTGTGGCAAGCCGTCTAGAGTTTATTGTGGAAAACTCGCTGCTGTGGCGAGCGTGCTTGTTGTGGCGAGCGGGCTTGCCCCGCGCTGGGCTGCGAAGCAGCCCAAAAACCTGCCTTCGCGGTCTATCTGAAGGACCTTGGTGAGGCTAATGGGGGCTGCTTCGCACCCCAGCGCGGGCGATGCGGCGTTCCGACAAGCCCGCTCGCCACAACAAAGCTTGCTGGCAAGCTGTTTATAGGCCCGGTGCAGCAGCCGCCAGCTTCGGCTGGCGATACAGGTCCAGCAACACCTGGTCCAGCACCGACGATGCACCCCACGGCTTCGGATCGTTGAGGATCGCCACCACGGCCCAGGTATTGCCGTTGTTGTCACGGCTGAAGCCGGCAATGGCGCGCACGGTGTTCAGGGTGCCGGTCTTGACGTGCGCTTCGCCGCGCAGGGCCGTGGTTTTCAGGCGCTTGCGCATGGTGCCGTCACTGCCGGCAATCGGCATCGAGCTGATGAACTCTGCCGCATACGGGCTTCTCCAGGCGGCTTGCAGCATGGTCGCCATTTCCCGGGCGCTCACGCGTTCGGCACGGGACAGGCCGGAGCCGTTCTCCATCACCAGATGTGGTGCCGTTATGCCTTTTTTCGCCAGCCACTGGCGGACCACGCGCTGCGCGGCCTTGGCGTCGTCGCCGTCGGCATCGGTGCGGTATTGCGCGCCGAGGCTGAGGAACAGTTGCTGGGCCATGGTGTTGTTACTGTATTTATTGATGTCGCGAATGATCTCCGCCAGATCCGGGGAGAACGTCCGAGCCAGGACCTTGGCGGTTTTCGGCACCGGGGCCAGTACGTCGCGGCCCTGGATCGTGCCGCCCAATTCTTTCCAGATCGCCCGCACGGCGCCGGCGGTGTAGGTGGCATGGTCGAGCAGCGACAGATAAGTCTGCGAGCTGCAGCCATCGCCCAACTGGCCGCTGACCGTCACGGTGACGCTGCCGTCGGCGGCGGTGACCGGGTTGTAGCGCACGTCACCGGTGCACTGCTTGGCGTTGGTGGCCTTGACCTGATTGTCGATCTGGATGCTGGCAATCGGCGGTTCGACCGAAACCAGCACCCGGCCCGAATCATTGCGGGTCACGAAACGCAGGGCCTTGAGGTTGACCAGCAGGGCGTCCGGCTTGACCAGGAACGGTTTGTTGGCATCGTTGCCGTCGTCGTTGAATTCCGGCAATTGCGGTTGAATAAAGAAGCCGCGATCCAGGACCAGGTCGCCGGTGACTTGCTGTACGCCATTGGCGCGCAGGTCGCGCATCAGCAGCCAGAGTTTCTCCATGTTCAACTTGGGGTCGCCACCGCCCTTGAGGTACAGGTTGCCCCGCAGGACGCCGCCACTGAGGGTGCCGTCGGTGTAGAACTCGGTTTTCCACTGATGGTTGGGGCCGAGCATTTCCAGGGCGGCGTAGGTGGTGACCAGCTTCATGGTCGATGCCGGGTTGACCGAGACGTCCGCATTGAACACCGTGGCGGTGCCGGGGCCATTGAGCGGAATCATCACCAGGGACAGTGCATTGTTCTGCAGCTTGGCTTTCTGCAGGGCTTCCTGAACTTTAGGTGGCAAGGTGGTATTGATCGGGGCGGCGGTGACAGAGAGGGCCAGGGGCAAAAGGAAACTGGCGAGTAACAATGGGCGCAAGGATTTGATCATAAGAAGTAAGACCCTACTGCATAGGAGGGTGAATATAGCGGGGGCTATGTAAGAAAATCCCCCAGTGGTCATGAAAGTGTCGGCATTATGCCCCAAGGTGGGGCTACTTGTGCCTCAACGATAGCTGCAAATGACGGTTTTTTTTAGCCCTGACGTGCCACCCGTCTTGGATTGCCGGGCAATTCGCGCCTTAAACTGGTAGAGTGCCGGCCGTTAATACTTAAGAGGATTGTTCCAATGGCGACTAACCGTTCCCGGCGTCTGCGCAAAAAACTGTGCGTTGATGAATTTCAAGAGCTGGGTTTCGAACTGAACCTGGACTTCAAAGAAGGTTTGGACGATGAGGCGGTTGACGCTTTCCTCGAAGCATTCCTGACTGAAGCGATGGACGGCAATGGCCTGGACTACGTTGGCGGTGATGACTTCGGTCTGGTCTGCAAAGCCACCCGTGGTTCGGTCAACGAAGAACAGCGTGCGGCTGTTGAAGCGTGGCTCAAGGCTCGCCCAGAGCTGACCCGCGTTGAAGTCAGTGCACTGCTGGACGCCTGGCACCCAGAAAAGCCGATCAACCCGGCTGTCTGATGTCATGAAAAAGCGACCCGCCCGGGTCGCTTTTTCGTTTCAAGGTAATTATCAGGCCTTGCGCCAGTTCAGAATCACCAGCGTCAACACCCCCGCGACAATCCCCCAGAATGCCGAACCGATGGAGAACAGCGTCAACCCCGACGCCGTGACCATAAAGGTGATCAGCGCTGCTTCCCGTTCCTTGGGCTCATTCATGGCAATGCTCAGGCCATTGATGATCGAGCCAAACAACGCCAATGCCGCGATCGACAGCACCAGCTCCTTTGGCAATGCGGCGAACAACGCCGCCAGCGTGGCCCCAAATACCCCGGCGACCCCGTAGAAAATCCCGCACCACACGGCGGCGGTATAGCGCTTGTTGCGATCCTCATGGGCGTGGGGCCCGGTACAGATGGCCGCGCTGATGGCCGCCAGGTTGATACCGTGGGAGCCGAATGGCGCCAGCACCAGCGAGGCCAGGCCGGTGGCGGTGATCAGCGGCGAGGCTGGCACGTTGTAGCCATCGGCGCGCAGTACCGCGACGCCGGGCATGTTCTGCGAGGTCATCGCCACCACGAACAGCGGAATACCAATGCTGATGGTCGCCGCCAGGGAGAAGTGCGGTGTGGTCCACACCGGCGTCGCCACTTCCAGGCTGAACCCGCTGAAGTCCAGTAGCCCCATCAACCCGGACAAGGCGGTGCCGATCAGCAGCGCGGCCAGCACCGCATAGCGGGGCGACAGGCGCTTGATGATCAGGTAGGTAAAGAACATGCCCAGCACCAAGGCGGTGCGGTGCTGCGCGGCGACGAAAATCTCGCTGCCGATCTTGAACAGGATCCCGGCCAGCAGTGCGGCGGCCAGCGAGGCGGGAATCTTCTTGACCAGTTTTTCAAAGCTGCCAGTAAGGCCGCAGATCGTGACCAGCACCGCGCAGGTGATGTAGGCACCGATGGCCTCGCCGTAGCTGACCCCGCCCAGGCTGGTAATCAACAGCGCTGCGCCTGGGGTCGACCAGGCGATGGTGATGGGGGTGCGGTAGCGCAGGGACAAGCCGATGCTGCACACCGCCATGCCGATGGAGATCGCCCAGATCCACGAGGATATCTGTGCAGTGGTCAGGCCCGCGGCCTGGCCGGCCTGGAACATCAGCACCAGGGAGCTGGTATAGCCGGTCATCATGGCGATAAAGCCGGCGACGATAGCCGAAGGCGAAGTGTCGGCCAGTGGGCGCAAGGGCGCCTGGGTCGCGTCGGTCATGGAAAAGTCTTCCTTGTACCCGGCAACTTGTAGGCGCCGGCTTGCGGGCGAAGATCTTCAACGATGGCGCGGGCATTCTGGAGGAATGCGGCGCTCTCAGGTTCTTCGCGAGCAAGCTCGCTCCTACAGGGGCATCGGGGCAGCATTGATGGGTGGGGAAATCGTGGAATCAAGCCTAAACTCAAACGTAACTGACTGTTGCAATACAGCCGGCCGCGCAAACAGCCGTACAGTGTGTTGGCGCAACGGGTTGTGTACAATGTGCGCTGTTTTTACGCGATACTTGCCAGCGACCCGCTGTACCTTTATTACAGTCAACGTCAATTCGCCGCCGTTCTCCCGACCCGAGTGCCCATGAACGAACAGTTGCAGCCCCTCAAGAAACAGCCGCGAGCCGGTAAGGCCGGTCGCAGTGGAACCCAGGACGATATCGTCTACGCGCATATCTTCGAGGCCATCCTCGAACAACGCCTGGCGCCCGGTACCAAATTGAGTGAAGAAGCACTGGGCGAGATCTTTGGCGTTAGCCGCACCATCATCCGTCGCGCCTTGTCGCGCCTGGCCCATGAAGGCGTGGTGTTGCTGCGCCCCAATCGTGGTGCGGTCGTGGCAAGCCCTAGTGTCGAGGAAGCCCGCCAGGTGTTCCTGGCCCGGCGCCTGGTGGAGCGGGCGATCACCGAGCTGGCGGTACAGCATGCATCGACCGAAGAGCTGGCCGAACTGCGCCAGATGGTCAACGACGAGCGCGACAGCTTCTCCCGCGGTGACCGCGGCGCGGGTATCCGGCTATCCGGCGAGTTCCACCTGAAACTGGCCGAGGCGGCGAAGAATGCCCCGCTGATCAGCTTCCAGCGCAGCCTGGTGTCCCAGACCTCGCTGATCATCGCCCAGTATGAAAGCGGCAACCGCTCACACTGCTCCTACGACGAACACACCCAGTTGATCGACGCCATCGAGGCCCGGGATTCGGCGTTGGCGGTGAACCTGATGATGCATCACATGGATCACATCGACAGCAAGCTCAACCTCGATGAGGAAAGCGCGTCGGATGATTTGCATGCGGTGTTCTCGCATTTGCTGCAGACCAAGAAGCCAGGTCGCTCCTCGATCAAGCTGTAACCCCGATCAAACTGTGTAGGAGCTGGCAAGCCAGCTCCTACAGGGGATCAGCGTTGGTGTACCAGATTGCCCGCTGCATACGTCTGCATCACCGCCCGATCATCCCCCAGCGTCATCAGTACAAACAACGTCTCGGCTATGTTCTTGGCCTGCTTCAAGCGATAGCTGAGCAGTGGCGTGGCGTTGTAGTCCAGGACCAGAAAGTCTGCATCGGTGCCCGGCTGCAAGGTGCCGATCTTGTCTTCCAGGCGCAGCGCTTTTGCACCGCCCAGGGTCGCCAGGTACAGCGATTTGAACGGGCTCAGCCGTGCGCCCTGCAGTTGCATGACCTTGTAGGCCTCGTTCAGCGTCTGCAGCAGCGAGAAGCTGGTGCCGCCACCCACATCCGTGCCCAGGCCTACATTGAGCTGGTGCTTCTCGGCCATCGGCAGGTTGAACAAGCCGCTGCCCAGGAAAAAGTTCGAAGTCGGGCAGAACGCCACCGCTGAACCGGCTTCGGCCAGTCGCGCGCACTCGTTGTCGCACAGGTGCACGCCATGGGCGAACACCGAACGTTCCCCCAGCAGCTTGTAGTGGTCGTACACATCCAGGTAGCCACTGCGCTCTGGGAACAGCTCTTTGACCCATTGCACTTCCTGCAGGTTTTCACTGATGTGAGTCTGCATGTACAGGTCCGGGTATTCCCCCAGCAACTGGCCGGCGAGGGTCAGTTGTTCCGGTGTGCTGGTGGGGGCGAAGCGCGGGGTCACGGCGTAGTGCAAGCGGCCCTTGCCGTGCCAGCGCTCGATCAGCGCCTTGCTTTCCTGGTAGCCGGACTCGGCGGTGTCGGTCAGGTAGTCCGGGGCATTGCGGTCCATCATCACCTTGCCGGCGATCATGCGCAGGTCCAGCTTCTGGGCGGCCTCAAAGAATGAGTTCACCGATTGCGGATGCACGCTGCCAAACACCAGGGCAGTGGTGGTGCCGTTGCGCAGCAGTTCCTTGATAAAGATATCCGCCACTTCTTCAGCGTGGGCCTTGTCGGCGAACTGGCTTTCGCAAGGGAACGTATAGGTGTTCAGCCAATCGAGCAGTTGTTCGCCGTAGGCACCGACCATGCCGGTTTGCGGCAGGTGGATATGGGTGTCGATCAGGCCTGGGGTGATCAGCGCATCCTGGTAATGGGTGATTTCGATGTCGGCCGCCAGCGTCGGCAGCAGGTCGCTGGCATGCCCGAGGGCGCTGATCTGGCCGTTGTCGATCACCAGCAGGCCGTCTTCGAAATACTCATAGGAGGCTTCGATCCCAACGATGGCGGGGTCGGCGAGGCTGTGCAGGATGGCGGCACGGTAGGCTTTGCGAGTCAAAGGCATGGTCGTCTCAATTGATAGCTTGGCTGCGGCGCGAGGCCGGCAGCAGTTTGGCAATGGGTTCGGCACTCGCGGTGTGCTGGCCGAAGTTGGCGTTATAGGTGGCGATGATCTCGCCGGCGATGGAGATGGCGATTTCCACCGGCAGTTTGCCCTTCACCTCGGTGAGGCCCATGGGGCAGCGCATGCGTTGCAACTGCGCGGCCTCGAAGCCGCGCTCGCGCAGGCGGTGTTCGAACTTGACGCGCTTGGTCTGCGAACCGATCAGGCCAAAGTAGGCAAAATCATTGCGCTTGAGCAGGGCGGCGGTCAGTTCCAGGTCGAGCTGGTGATTGTGGGTCATGACGATGCAGTAACTGCCCACCGGCAGGTCGGCAATTTCGTCCACTGGCTCTTCGCTGACGATTTTACGCACGCCTTGGGGGATATGCTCCGGGAATTCCTGTTCCCGCGAGTCGATCCAGCGTACCCGGCACGGCAGGCTGGCCAGCAGCGGCACCAGGGCGCGGCCCACATGGCCGGCGCCGAATACGGCAATCTGCGCCTGCACTTGGCCCATGGGTTCGAACAGCAGCACGGTCACGCCGCCACAGCACTGGCCGAGGCTGGCCCCCAGGCTGAAGCGCTCCAGGTGAGTGTTGTGCTGGCCACGTACGAGCATGTCGCGGGCGATCTGCATGGCCTTGTATTCCAGGTGGCCGCCGCCGATGGTGTCGAAGGTGTGGGTGGCGCTGACGACCATCTTGGAGCCTGAGTTGCGCGGCGTGGAGCCCAGCTCTTCGATGATGGTCACCAGCACGCAGGGCTCGCCCTGGGTTTGCAGGTTGGCGAGGGCGCTGATCCAGTTGTTCATAGTCACCTCTTGTGGTGTCTGTCAGGCCGCCTTCGCGGGCAAGCCCGCTCCCACAGGGAAATGCATTCCAAATGTGGGAGCGGGCTTGCTCGCGAAGGCAGCGCCTCGGTCTAGAGCGAAGCCAACTCGGTTTCGGTTTCAACAGCCTTCGCAGCAGTCAACTGCCGCATCTGCTCACAGCCCCACAACACCCGCTCCGGCGTGGCCGGTGCATCGATCTTCGGCTGATGTCGATAGTCACCCAGGCTCGCCACCGCATCCTTGATCGCGCACCACGAGGCAATCCCGAGCATGAACGGCGGTTCACCCACGGCCTTGGAGTGGAACACCGTGTCTTCCGGGTTCTTGCGGTTTTCCACCAACTTCACCCGCAAATCCAGGGGCATGTCCGCCACTGCCGGAATCTTGTAGCTGGCCGGGCCATTGGTCATCAGCTTGCCCTTGTCGTTCCACACCAGCTCCTCCATGGTCAGCCAGCCCATGCCCTGGATAAAACCGCCCTCGACCTGGCCGATATCGATGGCCGGGTTCAGCGAGGCGCCCACATCGTGGAGGATGTCGGTGCGCAGCATCTTGTATTCGCCGGTCAGGGTATCGACGATCACTTCGCAGCAAGCCGCGCCGAAGGCGAAGTAGTAGAACGGTCGGCCCCGGGCCTGGCTGCGGTCGTAGAAGATTTTCGGGGTCTTGTAGAACCCGGTACTCGACAGCGAGACCTGGGCGAAATACGCCTGCTGGATCAGCTCCTCAAAGGTCAGGATCTGTTCGCGCACCCGCACATGGCCGTTGTGGAACTCAACATCGGCCTCGCTGACGTCGTATTTGCGCGCGGCAAATTCCACCAGGCGTTGCTTGATGGTCTCGGCGGCGTTCTGCGCGGCCTTGCCGTTAAGGTCGGCACCGCTGGAAGCAGCGGTCGGCGAGGTGTTGGGCACCTTGTCGGTATTGGTCGCGGTGATCTGTACCCGGTCGATTTCCACCTGGAAGATCTCGGCCACCACTTGCGCGACCTTGATGTTCAGGCCCTGGCCCATTTCGGTGCCGCCGTGGTTCAGGTGGATGCTGCCGTCGGTGTAGATATGGATCAAGGCGCCGGCCTGGTTGAGGAAGCTGGCGGTAAACGAAATGCCGAACTTGACCGGGGTCAGCGCCAGGCCTTTTTTCAGGATCGGGCTGTTGGCGTTATAGCGACGAATGGCTTCGCGGCGCTCGGCATATTGGCTGCTGGCTTCCAGTTCGGCGGTCATCTCTTCGAGCATATTGTGCTCGACGGTCTGGTAGTAATGGGTGACGTTGCGCTCGGTCTTGCCGTAGTAGTTGGCCTTGCGCACGGCCAGCGGGTCCAGCGCCAGATGGCGGGCGATGGCGTCCATCACTTCCTCGATGGCGACCATGCCTTGGGGGCCGCCGAAGCCGCGATACGCGGTGTTGGACGCGGTGTTGGTCTTGCAGCGGTGGCCGTTGACCGTGGCATCGCCCAGGTAATAGGAGTTGTCGGAGTGGAACATCGCACGGTCGACAATCGAGTTCGACAGGTCCGGTGAGCAACCGCAGTTACCGGCCAGGTCCAGATTGATCCCGTGCAGGCGCCCGTTGTCGTCGAAGCCCACGTCGTATTCGATATAGAACGGGTGGCGCTTGCCGGTCATCAGCATGTCTTCGACCCGCGGCAGGCGCATCTTGGTCGGCTGGCCGGTCAGGCGCGCAACCACCGCACACAGGCATGCCGGGCTGGCGGCCTGGGTTTCCTTGCCACCAAAACCACCGCCCATGCGGCGCATATCGACAACGATCTTGTTCATCGACACGTCCAGCACTTCGGCCACCAGCTTCTGCACTTCGGTGGGGTTCTGGGTGGAGCAGTAGACGATCATGCCGCCGTCTTCGGTGGGCATCACCGAGGAGATCTGGGTTTCCAGGTAGAAGTGTTCCTGACCACCGATATGCAGGGTGCCCTGGATACGGTTTTTCGCGCTCGCCAGGGCGCCTGCCGAATCTCCGCGCTGGTGGGTGTGGCTGTCCAGCACGAAGTGTTTTTTGCGAAAGGCCTCGACCACATCCAGCACCGGTTCCAGGTCTTCGTATTCGATCACCGCCGCCATGGCGGCCTTGCGCGCGGTCTCCAGGTCGCGGGCTGCGACGGCCAGCACCACCTGGCCGACGAACTGCACGGTATCGATGGCCAGCAACGGGTCGCCGGGCATCAGCGGGCCGATGTCTTTCAGGCCCGGCACGTCTTCGTGGGTGATGACGATCCGCACACCGTCGAAGGCGTAGCAGGGCGCGGTGTCGATACTCAGGATGCGGGCGTGGGCGCGGTCGGACATGCGCGCATACAGGTGCAGCTGGTTGGGGAATTCCAGACGGTCATCGATGTACTGCGCTTCGCCCGACACATGCTTGGCGGCGCTGTCATGCTTGACGCTGCGCCCGACCCCGGACGTCAGGTCCTGGGCAAACAGCGCAGCCATTTCGGCTTGGGTTTTTACCACGGCGTGATGGTTAGACATAAGCGGTCACCCGAGTCTCGATGTGCGGTGTTTGCAGTTCGATGAAGTATTTGCGCAGCAGGTTCTGGGCGCTGAGCAGGCGGTATTCCTTGCTCGCACGGAAGTCCGACAGCGGGGTGAAGTCCTCGGCCAGGGCCGCGCAGGCCTTCTCCACGGTGGCGCTGTTCCAGGTGGCGCCGATCAGCACCGCTTCGCAGTGTTGCGCACGTTTGGGCGTGGCGGCCATACCGCCGAAGGCCACGCGGGCATCGCTGATCACGCCGTTGTCGAGCTTCAGGTTGAAGGCCGCACACACCGCAGAAATATCATCGTCCAGGCGCTTGGAAACCTTGTAGGCGCGGAACAGCGCATGGCCCTTGGGCACGATGATTTTCTCGATGAACTCGCTGTCCTGGCGGGCGGTGACGCGGTAGTCGATAAAGTAGTCTTCCAGGGCCAGGGTGCGGCGCACGTTGCCCTTGCACAGCACAATCTGCGCGCCAAGGGCGATCAGCAGCGGCGGCGAGTCACCGATGGGCGAGGCGTTGCCGATATTGCCACCGAGGGTGCCCTGGTTGCGGATTTGCAGAGACGCGAAGCGGTGCAGCAGGTCGCCGAAATCGGGGTATTCGTGGTGCAGTGCGCTGTAGCAGTCGGAGAGGGCGGTGGCGGCGCCGATTTCCAGGCGGTCGTCAAAGGTCTCGATGCGTTTCATGGCCTCGATGTTGCCGACGTAAATCATCACCGGCAACGTACGGTGGAACTGGGTGACTTCCAGCGCCAGGTCGGTGCCACCGGCCAGCAGCCGGGCTTGGGGATAGGCGTCGTAGAGGTCGGCCAGGTCGGCGACGGTCAGGGGCACCAGGCAGCGTTTGTCGCCACTGTTCAGTTCTCCGGTTTGCGTCGGTGCGATGGACTTGAGGCGGGCAATGGTCTGCGCCTCGCGGCTGTCGAACTGGTCCTGGGGTTTGTTGCAACAGGCTTGTTCGGCGGCGGCCAGGATCGGACGGTAGCCGGTGCAGCGACACAGGTTGCCGGCCAGGGCTTCGTGGGCCTTGGCGCTGTCCGGGGCGTCGCTGTTTTTTTGCAGGGCAAACAGCGACATCACAAAGCCTGGGGTGCAAAAGCCGCATTGCGAGCCATGGCAATCGACCATGGCCTGTTGCACGCTGTGCAGTTGGCCCTGGTGCTTGAGGTCTTCGACAGTCACCAGTTGCTTGCCGTGCAGGGACGAGACAAAGGTCAGGCACGAATTGAGGCTGCGATAGCGAATCTGCTCGGCGCCTTGCTCGTCGGTATGCAGCTCGCCCACCACCACGGTACAGGCGCCACAGTCGCCGCTGGCGCAGCCTTCCTTGGTTCCGGATTTGCCCAGATGCTCACGCAGATAGTTGAGCACAGTCAGGTTTGGGTCCAGGGCATGCTCGCTACGGAGCTCCTGGTTTAGTAAAAACTGGATCACGGAAGGCCTCGCAGACTCATTATTGTTGTTAACCGCTTTGCGCCGAATCTAGTCATGTCTGACTTTTCGGTCAACGATTTTCTGACCGAAAGGTCAAGAAAATGCGATTGCAACACCTTTGATTATGGTTCAGATCCTTGTAACCGCCGTTTTAAGCGGTGCCTGGGCTTTGTCGTGTGCTTATTTCATGCCAAATTCGGCGTTGTCGGCCCAGCGATTGCGCTACACTGCCGCCCTTGTACCGATAGAAGATTTTGAAGGGAAAACATGACGTTCAAGGCGCCGGACAGTCTCGCCGAGCAAATCGCTCACCACCTCGCCGAGCGCATTATTCGCGGCGATCTCAAGCCTGGGGAGCGGATCCAGGAACAGAAAGTCACCCTGGCACTCAACGTCAGCCGTGGCTCCGTGCGCGAAGCCTTGCTGATCCTTGAGCGGCGGCACCTTATCGCCATCTTGCCGCGCCGTGGGGCACACGTCACCGAACTCACCGCGCATAAGGTGCAGAGCCTGTGCACGCTGATGAGCGAGCTGTACATCCTGCTGGGCAACGCGGTCGCCGAGGGCTGGCAGACCCAGGCCGACATGGCGCCCTTCGTGCAGATCCAGCAACGGCTGGTGAGCAATTTCGAGCGCCAGGACATCCGCGCCTTCGTCGAAGAATGCTTCAACGTGATGCGCGCCGCGTACCCCTTCGCCAATAACCCGTACCTGCAGGAAACCGTCGAGAACCTGCAGCCGGCGATGAACCGCGCCTATTACCTGGCCCTGGATCAGCGCAAGGCATCGATGAGCGAGTACCTGGCACTGTTCGAGCAACTGCTCGCCGCCGTACTGGCCCGTGACCTGCCGCAGATTCGCCAAGTGCTGTCGGCCTATGGCCAGCGCAGTTGTTCACTGGTCATTGCAGCCCTGGCGGACGCCTAAGCGTGCGGCTCAAGTGCATCAAACTGGCGGGGTTCAAATCCTTCGTCGACCCGACCACGGTGAACTTCCCCAGTAACATGGCGGCAGTGGTCGGGCCCAATGGCTGCGGCAAGTCGAACATTATCGACGCCGTGCGCTGGGTGATGGGCGAGAGCTCCGCGAAAAACCTGCGTGGCGAGTCGATGACCGACGTCATCTTCAACGGTTCCACCAGCCGCAAGCCAGTGAGCCAGGCCAGCATCGAACTGGTGTTCGACAACTCCGACGGCACCCTGGTGGGCGAGTACGCCGCCTACGCGGAAATTTCCATCCGCCGCAAAGTGACGCGCGACAGCCAGAACAGTTACTTCCTCAATGGCACCAAGTGCCGGCGCCGTGACATTACCGACATCTTCCTCGGCACCGGCCTGGGCCCGCGCAGCTACTCGATCATCGAGCAAGGCATGATCTCCAAGCTGATCGAAGCCAAGCCCGAGGACCTGCGCAACTTTATCGAGGAAGCGGCCGGCATCTCCAAGTACAAGGAGCGCCGTCGCGAGACCGAAAACCGTATCCGCCGAACCCACGAAAACCTGGCGCGCCTGACTGACCTGCGTGAGGAGCTGGAGCGCCAGTTGGAGCGCCTGCACCGCCAGGCCCAGGCCGCGGAGAAGTATCAGGAGTACAAAGGCGAAGAGCGCCAGCTCAAGGCGCAACTGTCGGCCCTGCGCTGGCAGGCCTTGAATGACCAGGTGGGCCAGCGCGAAGCGATCATCGGCACCCAGGAAATCAGCTTCGAAGCCCTGGTTGCCGAACAACGCAACGCCGACGCCAGCATCGAGCGCCTGCGCGACGGTCACCATGACTTGTCCGAGCGCTTCAACCTGGTGCAGGGCCGCTTCTATTCGGTGGGCGGCGACATTGCACGGGTCGAACAGAGCATCCAGCACGGCCAGCAGCGCCTGCGCCAGTTGCAGGATGACCTGAAGGAAGCGGAGCGGGCGCGGCTGGAAACCGAATCCCACCTGGGGCATGACCGCACTTTGCTGCTGACCCTTGGGGAGGAGCTGGACATGCTCACCCCCGAGCAGGCAATCACCAGCGCCGCCGCTGAGGAAGCCGCCGCTGCGCTGGAGGAATCGGAAACCACCATGCACGGCTGGCAGGAGCAGTGGGACGCTTTCAACCTGCGCTCCGCCGAGCCACGGCGCCAGGCGGAGGTGCAGCAGTCGCGCATCCAGCAACTGGAAACCAGCATGGAGCGCCTGGCCGAGCGCCAGCGCCGGGCCCTGGAGGAGCGCGCATTGCTCGCCTCTGCTCCGGAAGACGCGGCGATCATGGCGCTGAGCGAGCAGTTGGCCGAAAGCGAAATGACCCTGGAAGAGCTGGAGGCCAGCGAAGAACAGCAAGTTGAGCGCCTGGAGCAATTGCGCCAGGAGCTGCATCAGGCGACCCAGGCGCAGCAGCAGGCCCAGGGCGATTTGCAGCGCCTCAATGGTCGTTTGGCCTCCCTTGAAGCCTTGCAGCAAGCTGCATTGGACCCCGGCACCGGCACCGCAGAATGGCTGCGCGACCAGCACCTGGCCGAACGCCCGCGCCTGGCCGAAGGCTTGAAGGTTGAAGCCGGTTGGGAGTTGGCCGTGGAAACCGTGCTGGGTGCGGACCTGCAAGCCGTGTTGGTGGACGATTTCGGCGGCTTTGATCTGGCGAGCTTTGCTCAAGGCGATTTACGCCTGCTCAGCCCCGCAGCCGATGGCACCCGCGTGCCGGGCAGCCTATTGGATAAAGTCGAGGCGCAGATTGACCTGTCGCCATGGCTGGGCTTGGTAAAACCGGTGGATTCTTTGGAGCAGGCCTTGGCGTTGCGAGGCCAATTGGCCTCTGGCGAAAGCCTGATCAGCCGCGACGGCTACTGGGTTGGCCGGCACTTTTTGCGGGTGCGTCGCGCCAGTGAAGCCGAAAGTGGCGTATTGGCCCGTGGCCAGGAAATCGTCAACCTGAGTGCCGAGCGCGAAGAGCGCGAGGCCACTCTGGAGTCTCTGGAAACTCAGCTGCAAACCCTGCGCGCCACCCAGCGCCAGCAAGAGACCGGGCGCGAGCACTTGCGTCGTCTGTTGCAGGATGAAGCGCGCCAGCAGGGCGAATTGAAAGCCCAGCTTTCAGCCAGCAAGGCCAAGGCCGAACAATTGACCCTGCGCCGTACCCGGCTCGACGAAGAAGTGGCCGAGATGGGCGAGCAGCGCGCCCTCGAACATGAACAAGTCGGCGAAGCGCGCCTGCAGTTGCAGGAGGCCCTCGACAGCATGGCCCTCGACACCGAGCAGCGCGAACTGTTGCTGGCCCAGCGTGACAGCCTGCGCGAGCGCCTCGATCGCGTACGCCAGGAAGCGCGCCAGCATAAGGATCACGCCCATCAGTTGGCCGTGCGCCTCGGCTCGTTGCGCGCCCAGCACGACTCCACGCGCCAGGCCCTGGAACGCCTGGAGATGCAATCCGAACGACTGACGGAAAAGCGCGAGCAACTGAGCCTCAACCTGGAGGAGGGCGAAGCGCCGCTGGAAGAGCTGCGCTTGAAGCTCGAGGAGTTGCTCGACAAGCGCATGAGCGTCGACGAAGAACTCAAGACCGCACAAATCGCCCTGGAAGATGCCGACCGCGAACTGCGGGACGCCGAAAAGCGCCGGACCCAGGCCGAGCAGCAGTCGCAATTGATCCGCAGCCAACTCGAACAGCAGCGCATGGAATGGCAAGCCCTCACGGTGCGCCGCAAAACCCTGCAGGACCAGTTGCTGGAAGATGGCTACGACCTGCACGGCGTACTCAATACATTGACCGCCCAGGCCAACGAGAAAGAAGCCGAAGAAGAACTTGAGCGCATTGCTGCACGTATCCAACGACTCGGCGCGATCAATCTCGCGGCCATCGATGAATACCAGCAGCAGTCCGAGCGTAAACGTTATCTGGATGCCCAAGACGCCGATCTGGTGGAAGCCCTCGACACTTTGGAAAACGTCATTCGCAAGATCGACAAGGAAACCCGTAACCGCTTCAAAGATACCTTTGATCAGATTAATGGCGGTTTACAGGCCCTATTCCCAAAAGTTTTCGGTGGTGGCAGCGCTTACTTGGAACTGACGGGCGAAGATCTACTCGATACAGGGGTAACGATCATGGCGCGGCCTCCGGGCAAGAAGAACAGCACCATCCATTTGTTGTCCGGCGGCGAGAAGGCCCTGACTGCATTGGCGTTGGTATTTGCCATCTTCAAGTTGAACCCGGCACCGTTCTGCATGCTCGACGAAGTTGACGCGCCGCTGGATGACGCTAACGTTGGACGATATGCCCGCTTGGTTAAAGAGATGTCCCAGACGGTGCAGTTCATCTATATCACCCACAACAAGATCGCCATGGAAATGGCTGATCAACTGATGGGGGTGACCATGCATGAACCGGGATGTTCAAGACTGGTAGCGGTGGATGTCGAAGAGGCTATGGCGATGGTGGAAAGTTAGCGGCAAGTTGCTAGCTTCGAGCGGCAACAGCGTCGGCTTGAAGCTTAGGGTTTGTAGCTTAATTCCTGCGTCAGCCGACACATTTTGCGCCAACTGTGTAAAGTTATCTTTGGTCGTGCTAGTTTAATGTCAATTTTTCGTATGCGTGGGCAAAACGTCAGTCAGAACATAGAGTTGGCGCCACGTTTTAAAGCGGTTTGCACGGTGCTAAACCCCTTATTTTTCAGCATTTTTTATAGAGGCAAGGGATTACATGGAAATCGGTCTGCGCGAGTGGCTGATCGTCATCGGCATTGTTGTAATCGCCGGTATTCTTTTTGATGGCTGGCGCCGTATGCGCGGCGGCAAGGGCAAGCTGAAATTCCGTCTGGACCGAAACCTGTCCAATCTGCCCGACGACGATGGCGCTGCCGAGCTGCTGGGGCCGCCCCGCGTCCTGGATACCCATAAAGAGCCACAACTGGACGAACACGACTTGCCGTCGATGAGCGCACCGCTGCGTGAAGCCCGCGAGCCGTCGTCCAAGCGCGGCAAGCGTGGCAGCGCTGGCGTGGCCGAGCCGCATCAGGGTGACCTGAACCTCGACGTCGACGAAGGCCCGAGCTTCAGCAGCCGTGATGGTGATTTCCCGGATGAAAGCCCGGCCAAGAGCGCGCCGCGTGAGTCCGCCAAGGATCAGCCGGCAGCTGAAGAAGTACTGGTGATCAGCGTGATCTGCCGCGATGCGGCCGGCTTCAAGGGCCCTGCGTTGTTGCAGAACATCCTGGAAAGCGGCCTGCGTTTTGGCGAGATGGATATTTTCCACCGTCACGAAAGCATGGCCGGCAATGGCGAAGTGCTGTTCTCCATGGCCAATGCGGTCAAGCCGGGCACTTTCGACCTGGACGATATCGACCTGTTCAGCACCCCGGCGGTGAGCTTCTTCCTTGGCCTGCCAGGCCCGCGTCACCCGAAACAGGCGTTCGACGTCATGGTGGCCGCAGCCCGCAAGCTGTCCCAGGAGCTCAACGGCGAGCTCAAGGATGACCAGCGCAGCGTGCTGACCGCCCAGACCATCGAGCACTACCGTCAGCGCATCGTCGAGTTCGAGCGTCGTGCCCTGACACAGAAACGCTGAGGATTGGTCCTCAGCGTTGTCAGTAGAATTAAGCGCACTAACATATTGAGCAGCTTCGGCTGCTCTTTTGCTTTATGAGAGAACACCCATGACCGCCGCCCACACCCGCATCCTCGAACTGCGCGCTGAACTGGATCAGCACAACTACCGTTACCACGTCCTCGATGAACCGAGCATCCCGGACGCCGAGTACGACCGGTTGTTCCACGAACTCAAGGCGCTGGAAGCCGAGCATCCGGATCTGGTGACCCGCGATTCGCCGACGCAGCGGGTGGGCAGCGCGGCGTTGTCGGCCTTTACCCAGGTACGTCATGAGATCCCGATGCTCAGCCTGGGCAACGCCTTCGATGAAACCACCATGCTGGAGTTTGATCGCCGGGTCACCGAGGGCCTCGACCTGCCGGTGGGCGATCTGTTTGGCGGTGGCGCGGCGGTGGAATACAGCTGTGAGCCGAAGCTTGATGGCCTGGCGGTCAGCTTGTTGTATCAGGACGGTGAACTGGTGCGCGGCGCGACCCGTGGCGACGGCACCACCGGCGAAGACATCAGCGTGAATGTGCGCACCGTGCGCAATATCCCGTTGAAACTACACGGCACAGGTTGGCCGGCGACCCTGGAAGTGCGCGGCGAAGTATTCATGTCCAAGGCCGGTTTCGAGCGCTTGAATGCCACGCAACTGGAAGTCGGCGGCAAGACCTTCGCCAACCCGCGCAACGCGGCGGCGGGCAGCCTGCGCCAACTCGACTCGAAGATTACCGCCAGCCGTCCCTTGGAGTTCTGCTGCTATGGCGTGACCACGGATATCAGTGACACCCACATCGGCAACCTGCAGCAGTTGCAGAAGTGGGGCATGCCTATCAGTCATGAGCTGAAGCTGGCCAAGGGCATCGAGGATTGCCTGGCGTACTACCGCGATATCGGTGAGCGGCGTAACAGCCTGCCGTATGAAATCGACGGGGTGGTGTTCAAGGTCAACAGTATTGCCTACCAGCGTGAACTGGGCTTTCGCGCCCGCGAGCCGCGCTGGGCCATTGCCCATAAGTTTCCGGCGATGGAAGAACTGACCGAGTTGCTGGACGTTGAATTCCAGGTCGGCCGCACCGGCGCCGTGACGCCGGTGGCGCGCTTGAAGCCGGTCAAGGTGGCTGGTGTCACTGTGTCCAATGCGACGTTGCACAACATGGACGAAGTGGCGCGCCTGGGTTTGATGATCGGCGACACCGTGATCATCCGCCGTGCGGGGGATGTGATCCCACAGGTCGTGTCGGTCGTAACTGAGCGTCGCCCGGAAAATGCCCGCGCGGTACAGATTCCTGAGAGCTGTCCGGTGTGTGGGTCCCATGTGGAGCGCACGCAACTGGTCAAGCGCAGCAAGGGCAAGGAAACCGTCAGCGAAGGCGCGGTGTATCGCTGTGTCGGGCGCCTGGCCTGTGGTGCGCAGCTCAAGCAGGCGATCATTCATTTCGTCTCGCGACGGGCGATGGATATCGATGGCTTGGGCGACAAGACCATCGAGCAGTTGGTCGATGAAAAGCTTATCGGCTCGCCGGCTGACCTGTACAAGCTCAAGTACGAGCAGATCATCGACCTGGAAGGCTTCGCCGATGTTTCCAGCAAGAAGCTGATCGCCGCTATCGAAAACAGCAAGAGCCCGACCCTGGCACGGTTTATCTACGCCCTGGGTATTCCCGATGTGGGCGAGGAAACCGCCAAGGTGCTGGCGCGCTCCCTGGCGTCCCTTGAGCGCGTGCAGCAAGCCTTGCCGGAAGTGCTGACGTACTTGCCGGATGTTGGCCTGGAAGTGGCTCACGAGATCCACAGTTTCTTTGAAGACAGTCACAACCAGCAGGTGATCGGCGCGCTGCTGTCGCCGGACGAATGCGCGCTGGTCTTGCAGGATCAGGGCGAGCTCAGCGCTGAGTTCGCCGCCAGCACCACCTTGGGCGGCCTTCTCGACAAGTTGCACGTGCCTTCCGTGGGGCCGGGTGCTGCGCAGAAGTTGGCGGACAAGTTCGGCTCCCTGGAGGGTGTTATCCAGGCCGACTGGCTGGACATGCGTCAGGCGCTACCGGAGAAGCAGGCCAAGGCGGTGCGGGAGTTCTTCGACAATCCGGACAACGCTCGTCGTGCGCTGGCCATCGAGCAGCAGCTCAAGGACTTCGGTATGCACTGGCAGAGCGAGAAGAAGGTGGTCGAGGGCTTGCCTGAAGCGGGTCACACCTGGGTACTGACCGGCTCGCTGGAGTTGATGAGCCGCGACGTGGCCAAGGAAAAGCTCGAAAGCCTGGGCGCCAAAGTGGCAGGCTCGGTATCGGCGAAAACCCATTGCGTGGTCGCAGGGCCGGGCGCCGGGTCGAAATTGGCCAAGGCCAGCGAGCTGGGGTTGAAGGTCTTGGATGAGGAGGCTTTCGTCGCCTTCCTGGCCAAGCACCACATCGCTGTCTGATACCGGCCCGATCTTGTAGCAGCGAGCTTGCTCGCGAAAAACCTCAACGATAACGCGGGGTATCTGGTTCCCCGTGGCGGTCTCAGGTTCTTCGCGAGCAAGCTCGCTCCTGCAAGGGACTGATTGCATCCACTTTGAACGATCTTGCGTGGGGAATGATCTAGTCTTGGGCACGCCCCTGGAGAGATCGTCATGTTCCGCTACTTCGAGCAACTCAGTTCGCGCATTGCAGCGCCGTTCACGGCGGGCCCGTCGCGCAACAGCAAGGTGTGGCAGTGCCGTTGCGGGCAGTCGCTGTTCTTTCGCAACAGCCAGTGCCTGGCCTGCTCGGCGCTGTTGGGCTACTTGCCCCAGCAAAGCCGGCTGTCGTCCCTGCAGTCGGGGCCCGTCGTCGATACTTGGCTCCAGGACGACAACCTCGACGCCGGTGCCTTTCGCCGCTGCGCCAACCTCGACACACCGGCCGCCTGCAACTGGCTGATCCCGGCGTACAGCACCGCGCCGCTGTGTGTGGCGTGCAGTCTCAATCGCACCATCCCCGACCTGTCGATCCCGGAAAACCACGAGCGCTGGCGCAAAGTCGAAACCGCCAAGCGCCGGCTGGTGGCGCAACTGATCAGCCTGGGGTTGCAAGTCATCCCCAAAACGGTTGATGAAGACAGCGGCCTGGCATTTGACTTCGTGGGCATCGACCTGGAAGGCAAGGCTCCCACAACAGGGCATGCCAATGGCCTGATCACCCTGGATATCAAGGAAGCCGACGACGAGCATCGTGAGAAAATTCGCGTGCAGATGCGCGAGCCTTACCGCACCTTGCTCGGCCATTTTCGACATGAGGTGGGTCACTATTACTGGGATCGCCTGATCGCCGACAGCCACTGGCTTGAACTCTTTCGCAACCTGTTCGGCGATGAGCGCGCCAGCTATGCCGACGCCCTCGATCAGCATTACCAGAACGGCCCGCGCCCAGACTGGCAGCAAACCTGCGTCAGCGCCTATGCCACCATGCACCCGTGGGAAGACTGGGCGGAAACCTGGGCCCACTATCTGCATATGATGGACGCGGTCGACACGGCCCTGGGGTTTGGCATGAGTGCGCGGGAGATGGATCTGGACTATCAGCCGTTTCCCCTCACGACCCTCTATGACCCTGAGCATCCTGGCGGGGCAGCGTTTCTGTCATTCGTCAACGCTTGGATCGAGCTGGCCGGCATGCTTAACGAACTGTCCCGCAGCATGGGGCAGCCGGACTTCTATCCGTTCGTGCTGCCGCCGGCGGTGATCGCCAAGCTGCATTTCATTCACTTGGTGATCCAGGAAGAGGGCGGTCGGGCCGACGAAGCCGTTCATCTGTAGGAGCGAGCTTGCTCGCGAAGATCGTTAACGATAACGCGGGCATTCTGGATGAATGTGGAGCATCCGGATTCTTCGCGAGCAAGCTCGCTCCTACAGGGCTTCTACGAAACCAGTGGGCAAGTACTTGAACCTCATAAGATTTTTAAACCTGAACTGACGGTTGTAACTTCCGATGAGATCGGTACAATGGCCCCGCTTGCCGAGAGGCCAGCGTCGTTATGGTGATCCCATCGGTCCCCCCGCAACGATTACCCGTGAACCTGGTCAGATCCGGAAGGAAGCAGCCACAGCGGGAACATTGTGTGCCGGGGTGTGGCTGGTGGGGTTGCCTCCATAACGCTCTCCTTCGCAACACCCTCCTGTTTGCATCAATGTTCAAACCGATAGAATTCTTCGCCTGTCCCAGTCTGTTGTCCGGGGCAAAGCAGCCGTACGCCGCGATTTCGTATCTGGCAATCAGCCCTTGTTGCGATTGAAGAACTTGCGCGCGCCTGCCAGTAACGCCACCACACCAATCACCAGAAATTTCTTCGCTGCCAGCAGGAAGATGCCGATCTTGGCAAACAGCCCGGCCTTGCCGGCTATGCCGCCAGCGACCAGCGCGGCCAGGCCGTAAGAGGCCAGTTTGTCAGTACCGGGGTTGTAGTCGGTGTAGAGGTTGCCGTCGGTGAAGTTGGTGAAAGCCAGGACTTTGGGCAGCTCCTGTTTGATGGTGGGCAGGTCGGCCATGGCGGCGACGGCGTTGAGTTCCAGCACGCCCTCACGGCCCAGCACGCGGATGCTGTAGTTGAGGGTGTTCTGCTCGGCGTCGTCGGCTTTCAGTTCGCGGGCCCAGTACATTTTGTGCGACTGTTGGTCATAGTGCGGCGGCTCGGCCCAGCCCAGCAGGTGCAGGCCGGCGTAGCCCTGTTTCTGGCGCTCCTGGTTGTCCTCGGCATCGTCTTCCTGCATTTGCTTGAGCAGTTCGGCGTAGTCGATTTTTGCCGCGTCCTCGTCGGAAATATGCCCGTCATCCTTGTAGCTGACGATGACGCCCCAGCCGCGTGCCGACAGCGGGCTGACGGCCTTGGGTATGATCATGCCCAAGGTGTTGAAGCCTGGAGGGTTGCCCCAGCCATCGGTGAGCAGGCGTTCGGTGTCCTTGGGGTCGAGGTAGTAGAACTCGTCGTTGAGCTTGAGCGTGGCGATGCCGCCGGGCAGGGTGACAGTGCCGGTTTGCTGCTTGAGGGAGGCGAGGAAGTGTTCGGCGGTTTCGGCAGGTGCGCTGGCTTCGACCGGCGCTGGCGCTGTGATGGCATAGGCCGGCGCAGCAGACAGGCTCAAGGCGGCAGCCACCACCAGTAGGCGGAGGTAGTTCATGGTAATCCCTTACATTTTGAAATAATTGCGCGGAAGGATACCGAAACCGCCTGTACCGCGCGAGCATGCTGGCAAAAGGCGTGGCCCAGCGCCTGCCAGAAGAGGGGCTGTCCGGTCGGATCATGTCAGTAGGCAAAGAGCAAAGAACAGGCAGCACAGCGACCTGTTCTCTTTTGTGTCGTACGAGCTCTAAGGCTTGGACAAGGCCTGGTCTACCGCCGCTATCAGCTTTCCCAGATCCTTCGGGGTGGCTTTATGAATGACACCGAACAGATAAGCGCGCTGCTCTTCCTCATCGCCCAGATCGGCAAAAAAGACTTTCAGCTTCACTCCCAGAGCCTCTGCAAACAAGAAGAGAGCGTCAACGCTGGGTGTATAGGTGCCGGTTTCGAAGCGGCTAATGGTTTTAGGGTCAAAACCGGTTTTCTCACCTAGTTCAGCCTGAGTAAGCCCCGCTACCTTTCGATAGCGTCTGATGGCTGGACCCAAACTTGAAATTTGCATCGCTCAATTCCCATTTAGAATCAAGAACTTAACGATAAATATTGGCATTAGACAACGGCACGCACCATCACCTTTTCTTGCAAAATGTGATGTAATTCGTAGAATCGGCGTTTAGGACAAGTATTTGGCGGTGTCGTTTCACAGGGCAGCTTTATGAAACAGGAAATCATTGCTTTCTCCTCACTTTCATAAAGGTAGTTGCAAAACAGTGGCCTGGCCGCAGCGCCAGGCTCGCTCTTGCGCGCCCATGCAGCCCACGCCTCTCACACCAGACGCTCGAATTAAAGCCTAGTTGATCTTCGTCAAATCGAAGGTCAGGTGCTGGGCAAAACCTGGTTTGGCCGCCGAATGGGGCCAGCCAGCCGATTGACGGTTTACCCGTCTGGAAATACCCCTCTACTTGCCGGATCTACAAGATCCCGGGTCGGTAGATCGAATGCTGTCCATGGAGCTTTAAAGTGCGCGTCAATTTGCCGGTCACCACAGTTGAACAGACTTTCGGGGAGCAGCAACGGCTCATTTCCGCAACTGATATCAATAGCCACATTACCTACTGCAACGCCGAGTTTGCTGCCATGAGCGGCTTCACCCAGGCCGAGCTGATCGGCAGCACCCACAACCTGGTACGCCATCCGGATATGCCGCCCGCGGTCTTCGAGCTGATGTGGCGCTACCTCAAGGCCGGCCAGAGCTGGATGGGCGTGGTCAAGAACCGCTGCAAGAATGGCAATTTTTATTGGGTCAGCGCCTATGTGACGCCGATCCTCGAAGATGGCCGGTTGGTGGGCTATGAGTCGGTGCGGGTCAAGCCGACGCGTGAACAAGTCCGACGGGCCGAAGCGCTCTACGCCCGCTTGCATGCCGGGCGTTCGGCGGTGTCGCTGCTGCGGCGTCTGGGCCAGGTCGGCAATGCCCTGGCCGTGCCCGCCTTGGCGGCGGTGGTCGCTGGCGGTGCGGTGCAATGGTTGCCCACTGGTTGGGCGCAGGCATCGACCGCGCTGCTGTTTCTCGGCCTGGGCGCCTGGGCGCACCTGCGTCTGGGGCGACAGCTCAAGCAGATCGTCGAGCATACACCCAACACCTTTTCCGACCCCATCAGCGCCATGACCTACAGCGATGCGCTGGGCCCGGCCGCGCAATTGGAGATGATCCTGATCAGTGAAGAGGCGCGTTTGAAAACCGCCCTCACGCGTCTCAGTGACCTCGCCACCCAAATGGCCGAGGCGGCGGCCGATTCCAGTGTGTTGTCGGGTAATACCGAGTCGGCGCTGCTGGAACAACGCGCCGAGACCGATATGACCGCCGCCGCCATGACCGAAATGGCCGCGTCTATCGCCGAAGTGGCGACGCATGTACAGCAGACCGCCAGCGAAGCCCGCACCGCCAATGACCTGGCCGGGCACGGCAGCCATGTCGTCGGCACCACACGCGAGGCGATCCAGTTGCTGGCGGCCACCGTCACCCAGATCAACCAGGCGGTTGGCCATCTGGCTGGCCAGACCCAGGAAATCCGCGTGGCCGCGAGCATGATCCAGGCCATCGCGGACCAGACCAACCTGCTGGCGCTGAATGCCGCCATCGAAGCGGCGCGGGCTGGCGAGCAGGGGCGTGGTTTTGCCGTGGTGGCCGATGAAGTGCGGGCGCTGGCGGGCAAGACCCGGGAGTCGACGGAGCAGATCCAGGGCATCATCCAGAATTTGCGCGCTGGCGCCGAAGAAGCCGTGGAAATTGCCAGCACCGGCATTCACGAGGCCGAGCAGGGTGTGCAGCAAGTGTTGCAAGCGCAAGAGGCACTGCAGGGCATTCGCCAGGCGGTGGAGCGCATTACCGGCATGAGTCAGCAAATGGCTGCTGCCTCACAGGAACAATCCCACGTCGCAGAGGATGTTTCACAACAGATCAATAACGTCGCGGCCACGGTACAAAAGACAGCGGGCAATGCCAACGCTGCAGTCACCCGTGGCCGGGAACTCGAAAGCATCTCTTCCGGGTTGCGTGCCCTGGTCGAGCGGTTCAACCGCTAGCCACCTAGAGCCTCATTCATGGATGAGAAATACCGCAGGGCCGTGGATGCCGCCGCCATTTTCTCCGAGACAGACCTCACCGGCCGCATCACTTACGTCAACGACCAATTCTGCGGCATGTCCGGCTACAGCCGCGACGAGTTGCTGGGGCGCAACCACCGGATCCTCAGTTCAGGATTGCACCCCGCCGGGTTTTTCCAGGGCATGTGGCGCACCATCACCGAGGGCAAGGTCTGGCGCGGGGAAATCTGCAACCGTGCCAAGGATGGTTCGCTGTATTGGGTCGACAGCACCATGGTGCCGTTGGTCGATGAGCGTACTGGCAAGGTGCAGAAGTACGTGTCGATTCGTTTTGATGTCAGCGAAAAGCGCCAGTTACTGCAGACTCTGCAATGGCGGGTCGGCCACGATGTGCTGACCGGGCTGCCCAACCGCGCCTATCTCTCCGAATTGCTCGTGCAGTCTTTGGAGTTTTCCCGCAGCGAGCACATCCCCCTGGCGGTGTGCATGCTCGACCTGGACGGCTTCAAGGCGGTCAACGATGGCTATGGCCATGCCTCTGGCGACCTGTTGCTGGTGGAGGTCGCCAGCCGCCTGCGTGACATCATTCGTGGCGAAGATGTGGTCGCCAGGCTCGCCGGTGACGAATTCGTATTGATCCTGCGCTACGTGCGCGACGCCGATGAGTTGAACCGCGCATTGCGGCGCATCCTCACGGCCATTTCCGAGCCGTACTCGATCCTCGGGGCGCAGATCAACGTGTTTGCCAGCATTGGCGTCACGCTGTTCCCGTTGGATGACGAGGATGCCGACACCCTGCTGCGCCATGCCGACCAGGCCATGTATGTGGCCAAGCAAAGTGGGCGTAACCGCTACCAGCTGTTTGACGTGTCCCTGGAGCAGGAGGTCAAGGCCACCCACCAGACCGTGCAGCAGATTCGCCAGGCCCTGGCGGCGGGGGAGTTGTGCCTGCACTTCCATCCCAAGATCAATTTGCGCCACGGCCAGGTCGTGGGGTTCGAGGCATTGCTGCGCTGGCAGCACCCGATACGGGGGCTGGTGTCGCCCAAGGATTTCCTGTCATTGATCGAGCAGACCGACCTGATCGTCGATGTCGGCGAATGGGTCATGGACCAGGTGCTGGCGCAGATACGTCAGTGGCAGGAGGCCGGGCATTGCTGGCCGGTCAGCGTGAATATCGCGGCGCGGCACTTCCAGCGCGCGGATTTTGTCGAGCGCCTGCAACAACTGCTGGCCCAGCATCCCGATGTTGCGCCGCACATGCTGGACCTGGAGATTGCCGAATCGGTGGCCATCGATCATATCCAGCGGGTCACCGAGCACCTTGCGGCCTGCCAGGCGCTGGGGGTGCGGTTTTCCCTGGATGATTTCGGCACCGGCTATTCGTCCCTCAGCTACCTCAAGCGCCTGCCGACGCAGACCATCAAGATCGACAAGTCGTTTGTGCGCGACATCCTCCATGACAAGGACGACCTGGCCCTGACCCAGGCCGTGATCGGCCTGGCCCGGGCATTTGGCCGCGAGGTGATCGCCGAGGGCCTGGAATCCCTCGAACATGGCCAACTGCTGCTGCGTATGGGGTGCGAAGTGGCCCAGGGGTATTACTTCGCCCAACCGATGCCAGCCGACGAAGTACCGGTCTGGGCGGCGGGCTTCGATCTACTTAACTACGGTGCCGGTGAGGGTTGAGGCGGCTGCTTGCGGTCGCCGGTGTAGAGCCCAATGATGTCGTCAATCTCCCCTGACATCTTCATGCGCAGCAGCGTACGCAAAATCCGTTGGACGGGCAGGGCAGGGTCGTTGCGCACGTAGCAACCCAGGCTTTGCTCCTCGATCACCGCCACCACGTGCAGCCCCGGGCCCTTCGGAAACTGCTGATTGAAGCGCTCCAGGGTCCATTCGTTGGTGATCGCGTACTTGAAGCGGCCCGCCACCAGCTTGTGCAGCACTTGCTCTTCGCTGCGGGCGTCGTCGCGCTTGAGCTGGCCCGTGGCGAACAGCGGTTCAAGGGTCGGGTAGCTGTAGTTGAGCACTGTGCCGATGTTCTGCGCTGCCAGCTTCGTCACATTCACCGACAGCGGCGGGACATGGGCGCTGACCAGCACACTGCGCTGGACCCATAACGGAATGCTCCAGGCATAGTCGCCAGACAGGTTATTGAGCCACGCCTGTGTGACGTAGCAGCGCACATCGATCTCGCCGTGTTCCATGGCCGGGGCGATGCGGGCTCGGGCCAATACCTGGAATTGCGCCGGGTGGCCGACCTGGTTTGCCAGGCTCAGCATCAGGTCATACAAAATGCCTTGGGTCGGCTGGCCCCCGTCGATCTGCACCATGGGCATGGCCCAGCTGTCGGAAATGGCAAAGCGCAACGGGGCGGGCGCCGCCAGGCTCAGTGTGGTGATCATCCATAAAGCGCCCAGGACTACGCGCATAAAATCTCCGGGATCAGCCCTTTGCGGGGCGTGTCTCCACCAGCTTAGTCAGATTAGGCGAGCGTGCCGGATGCAATTTCCCCCCTGCTCCGCTAGCATTACCGGCTCCCGCTTCCCAGTTGCGACGGTTTTCGATGAGTTATCAGGTTCTTGCACGTAAATGGCGTCCGCGCTCGTTCCGCGAAATGGTCGGCCAGACCCATGTGCTCAAGGCTCTGATCAATGCCTTGGACAGCCAACGGCTGCACCACGCCTACCTGTTCACCGGCACCCGCGGGGTGGGCAAGACCACCATTGCGCGGATCATTGCCAAATGCCTGAACTGTGAAACGGGCATCACTTCGACCCCCTGTGGCACCTGCTCGGTATGCCGTGAGATCGACGAAGGGCGCTTTGTCGACCTGATCGAGATCGACGCCGCGAGCCGCACCAAGGTCGAGGACACCCGCGAACTGCTGGACAACGTGCAGTACGCCCCCAGCCGCGGGCGCTTCAAGGTCTACCTGATCGACGAAGTGCACATGCTCTCCAGCCATTCCTTCAACGCCCTGTTGAAGACCCTGGAGGAGCCGCCGCCCTACGTTAAGTTCATCCTGGCCACCACCGATCCACAGAAACTTCCCGCAACGATTTTGTCGCGGTGCCTGCAGTTCTCCCTCAAAAACATGACCCCCGAGCGCGTGGTCGAGCATTTGACCCACGTGCTGGGTGTGGAGAACGTGCCGTTCGAAGACGACGCGCTGTGGCTGCTGGGCCGCGCCGCCGATGGCTCGATGCGCGACGCCATGAGCCTGACCGACCAGGCCATTGCCTTCGGTGAAGGCAAGGTGATGGCCGCCGACGTGCGGGCCATGCTCGGCACCCTCGACCACGGGCAAGTGTTTGACGTGCTGCATGCGCTGATCGAAGGCGATGCCAAGGCGCTGCTTGAAGCTGTGCGCCATCTGTCGGAGCAGGGCCCGGACTGGAATGGCGTGCTTTCGGAAATTCTCAACGTGCTGCACCGCGTCGCTATCGCCCAGGCGCTGCCTGAAGGGGTCGATAACGGCCACGGCGATCGCGACCGCGTGTTGGCCCTGGCCCAGGCGTTGCCAGCCGAAGATGTACAGTTCTACTACCAGATGGGCTTGATCGGGCGCCGTGACCTGCCCTTGGCACCCGACCCGCGCGGCGGTTTTGAAATGGTCATGCTACGCATGCTGGCGTTTCGCCCCGCAGACACCGCCGATGCGCCGAGACAGCCGCTAAAGCCAGTGGGGATCAGCCAGGCCACAGTTGATTCCGCCAAATCAGTGGCTGGCGCGGCGGTCGTCGCGCCAGTGATCGCGCCGCAACCTGTGGCAGTTGCTCCAGCTCCGGTCGCGGTCGAGCCTGTGGCGCCTGTAGTGGCCCCGGAGCCGGTTGCCGAGCCTGCGCCAGCGCCGGTGGTCGATCTGCCTTGGAATGAGCCGGTAGAGGCCGTGGTCGAGTCGGCACCTGCCGTCGAGCCCGTGCTGGAAACCAGCGCCGAGCAGCCTGAGCTGACGCCGATGCCGACGCCCACCCCTGACAGCGTGGTACCGGACGCGCCGGAATGGGTCTCGGCACCCGTACCCGAGCCAACCATTGCCGAAGTGGACGCCGCCACCCCAGGTATCGACCTGGATGACGAGCCGCCGCTGGACGAAGATTACATCGAACCGGACATGGACTCGGCCTACAGCTATTTGGACGACCTGGCCAGCGAGCACACCGCCGAGCCTGCGCCCGAGCCCGAGGTGGAACCTGCCGCCATGCCGGCCACCGGCCTGGCCCTGCAATGGCTGGAGCTGTTCCCGAAGCTGCCGATCTCCGGCATGACCGGGAGCATCGCTGCCAACTGCACGCTGATCGCCGTCGATGGCGATCACTGGCTATTGCACCTGGACCCAGCCCACAGTGCGCTGTTCAACGCGACCCAACAGCGCCGGCTTAACGATGCCCTGAACCAATTCCACGAACGCACCCTGACGGTGACCATCGAGCTGATCAAGCCCGAGCAGGAAACCCCGGCCCAGGCCGCCACCCGTCGCCGGCTCAACCGCCAGCGCGAGGCCGAGGAGTCGATCCAGGCCGATCCGCTCATCCAGCAGATGATGGAGCAGTTTGGCGCGGTGGTGCGACACGATACTATTGAGCCCGTCGAAGCCCAGGCCGCAGCGGGCTGATAATTGAAGGCGCCGTGCCCCAAGGCACGGCGCCGTATTGATCCACGTACTTTTGAGGTGATTCCCATGATGAAAGGTGGCATGGCCGGCCTGATGAAGCAGGCGCAGCAGATGCAGGAAAAAATGGCCAAGATGCAGGAAGAACTGGCCAACGCCGAAGTCACCGGTAAAGCCGGCGGCGATATGGTCAGCGTGGTGATGACCGGTCGTCACGACATCAAGCGCGTGAGCATCGACCCAAGCGTATTGCCTGGCGTTGGCGAAGACGACCTGGAAATGCTCGAAGCCCTGTTCGCCGCGGCCGTCAACGACGCCGTGCGTAAGATCGAAGCCAACAGCCAGGACAAAATGTCCGGCGTGACCGCAGGCATGCAACTGCCGCCGGGCATGAAGCTGCCATTCTGATCGGCCAGCGCGACACCAAAAATGCCAGGCATCGTGCCTGGCATTTTTGTTTGTGTCGGGCACAATCGAACGTCAGCACTGCAACAGCTGTCTGCACCCTATACCGCTGAATTCAATCACCGATATAAAGGAGCCTCGCTGATGACCCAAGCCATGACCCTCAACCAGCGCATCGTCCTGGTATCCCGCCCGCAGGGTGCGCCCGTGCCGGAGAACTTCCGCCTGGAGCGCGTGGCGCTGCCTGACCTGGCAGACGGCCAGGTTCTGCTCAAGACCCTGTTCCTGTCCCTGGACCCCTACATGCGTGGGCGTATGAGCGACGCGCCGTCCTACGCCGCACCGGTAGAAATCGGCGAAGTAATGACCGGTGGTGCTGTCAGTCGCATCGAACAGTCGCGCAACCCCAAGTTCGAGGTGGGAGACCTGGTGGTCGGTGCCACCGGCTGGCAAAGCCATAGCATCAGCGATGGGGGTAACCTGATACCGGTGCCCAAGGGCTTGCCAAGCCCGTCCATGGCCCTTGGCGTACTGGGTATGCCTGGCATGACGGCCTATATGGGTCTGATGGATATCGGCCAACCGAAGGCCGGGGAAACCCTGGTAGTCGCGGCAGCCTCGGGCGCGGTGGGCTCGGTGGTCGGCCAGGTGGCCAAGCTCAAGGGCCTGCACGTGGTGGGTATTGCGGGCGGCGCCGACAAGTGCCGCTATGTGGTGGAGGAGTTGGGTTTTGACGCTTGCATCGATCACAAGAGCGCGGATTTTGCCGATGAACTGGCCCAGGCCTGTTCCAAGGGCGTGGACATCTATTACGAGAATGTCGGCGGCAAGGTATTCGACGCCGTGCTGCCCTTGCTCAACCCCAAGGCGCGGATCCCTCTGTGTGGCCTGATTGCCGGTTACAACGCCCACGAGGCCCCCACCGGCCCCGATCGGCTGCCGGCGTTGCAACGCACGTTGTTGACCAAGCGCGTGCGCATCCAGGGCTTTATCGTGTTCGACGACTATGGCGACCGCCACCCGGAATTTATCAGCGCCATGGCGCCCTGGGTGCGGGACGGCAAGGTCAAGTTCCGCGAAGACGTGGTCGACGGCCTGGAGCAGGCACCCGAGGCCTTTATCGGGCTGTTGGAAGGACGTAACTTCGGCAAGTTGGTCGTGCGTATTTGACGCTTATCCGAGGCGCGGGTATAAACCGCGTCTCGTTGTTTTGTCGGACTTTTGCCCCATGAGCTTCAGCCCCCTGATTCGTCAACTGATCGATGCCCTGCGCACCTTGCCGGGCGTGGGTCAGAAAACCGCCCAGCGCATGGCGCTGCAACTGCTGGAGCGTGACCGCAGCGGAGGCTCGCGACTGGCCCAGGCCTTGAGCCAGGCCATGGAAGGCGTGGGCCATTGCCGCCAGTGCCGCACCCTGACCGAAGAAGAACTGTGCCCGCAATGCGCAGATCCTCGTCGTGATGACACGCTGCTGTGTGTAGTCGAAGGCCCGATGGACGTGTACGCGGTTGAACAGACCGGCTATCGCGGGCGCTACTTTGTGCTCAAGGGGCACCTGTCCCCGCTTGACGGCCTGGGGCCTGAAGCCATTGGTATCCCGCAGTTGGTGGCGCGGATCGAAGAGCAGGGCACCTTTACCGAAGTGATCCTGGCCACCAACCCCACCGTGGAAGGCGAAGCCACTGCGCATTACATCGCGCAACTGCTGACCAACAAAGGCTTGATCACTTCGCGCATCGCCCACGGCGTTCCGCTGGGTGGCGAGCTGGAGTTGGTGGACGGCGGCACCCTGGCGCACTCGTTTGCCGGTCGCAAACCTATCGCCCTCTAACACCCACCACAAATCCCCTGTGGGAGCGGGCTTGCTCGCGAAAGCGGTGGATCAGTCAATACATGTACCGACTGACCCACCGCTTTCGCGAGCAAGCCCGCTCCCACAGGGGATTTGTGCTGTGGTCGAAATTTTCGCTTGGCTTGATAACCAAGCAAGCGCTTGGTAAGTTCGCTCCATCTCTGCATGGAGCTTGCCGATGCCTGCCTATCAGGAATACTTCGATCCCAGCCACCAATTGGTCCGCGACAGCGTGCGCCGTTTTGTCGAGCGCGAGATTCTGCCGGGCATCGAGCAATGGGAGGAGGCCGAACGCTTCCCCCGCGAGTTGTATCTCAAGGCCGGCGCGGCGGGGATTCTCGGGATCGGTTACCCCGAAGCCCTGGGCGGCAGCCACGAGGGCGATCTGTTCGCCAAGGTCGCCGCCAGCGAAGAGTTGATGCGTTGTGGTTCCGGCGGCGTGGTGGCGGGGCTGGGCTCGCTGGATATTGGCCTGCCGCCCGTCGTCAAATGGGCGCGCCCCGAAATCCGCGAACGTGTGGCGCCCCAGGTCTTGTCTGGCGCGAAGATCATGGCCTTGGCCGTCACTGAACCTGGTGGTGGTTCCGACGTGGCCAGCTTGCAAACCCGAGCCGTGCGGGATGGCGACTGTTATCGGGTCAGTGGCAGCAAAACCTTTATCACCAGCGGCGTGCGCGCCGACTACTACACCGTGGCCGTGCGCACCGGCGGGCCGGGCTTTGCCGGCATCAGCCTGTTGCTGATCGAAAAGGACACGCCCGGCTTCACCGTTGGCCAGCCGCTGAAGAAAATGGGCTGGTGGGCGTCGGATACTGCCGAGCTGTTCTTCGATGATTGCCAGGTGCCGGTGGGCAATCTGATCGGCGCCGAAAACATGGGCTTTGCCTGCATCATGGGTAATTTCCAGAGCGAACGCCTGGCCCTGGCGTTGATGGCCAACATGACGGCGCAGCTGGCGCTGGAAGAGAGCCTGAAGTGGGCCGCGCAGCGCGAGGCCTTTGGCAAGCCGATCGGCAAGTTCCAAGTGCTCAAGCACCGTCTGGCGGAGATGGCCACGGCGGTCGAGGTTTCCCGGGAGTTCACTTACCGCCAGGCGGCGAAGATGGCGGCGGGCAAGAGTGTGATCAAGGAGATTTCCATGGCCAAGAACCTGGCCACCGACACGGCTGACCGGGTGACGTATGACGCGGTGCAGATTCTTGGTGGGCTGGGTTACATGCGTGGCAGTCTGGTGGAGCGGCTGTACCGGGACAATCGGATTTTGTCGATTGGCGGCGGGACTCGGGAGGTGATGAACGAGATCATCAGTAAGCAGATGGGGTTGTGATTGATAGTGCTCCCAGGGGCCTCATCGCGGGCATTCAAAAGTTGGAACTCGGTCCAATGTGGGAGCGGGCTTGCCCGCGATGAGCATAGGTATCTACACAACTTTCAGAAACTGACGAACTCCCCGTGGCGAGCGGGCTTGCCCCGCGCTGGGCTGCGAAGCAGCCCCAAAACCGCCCCCTGCGGTGTATCTGGTACAACGCATTCGGCTTATTGGGGCTGCTTCGCAGCCCAGCGCGGGACAAGCCCGCTCGCCACAACTGCGCTATCTGCCTGGATCTAGGCGTTGCGGCAAAGTTGTGTAGATACCTATGCCGCGATGAGGCCCGCCCAGACAAAGCAAATCAGCGCTCAGTCAACCCAAACTGCGTCAAACAGAACGTCGGAACCCCCATATCCTCCAACCGCTGCGAGCCACCCAGTTCCGGCAAGTCAATAATCGCCGCCGCCTCGAAAATCCGCGCCCCCATGCGCCGCGCCAGATTAGCCGCAGCAATCAAGGTGCCACCCGTGGCGATCAGATCATCGAACATCAGCACCGAATCCCCTTCACACAGGCTGTCAGCGTGCACTTCGAGGAAGGCTTCCCCGTATTCGGTCTGATAGCCCTCGGACAGCACGTCCGCCGGCAGCTTGCCCTGTTTACGGAACAGGATCAGTGGTTTGTTCAGTTGATAGGCAATCACCGAGCCGATCAAAAAGCCCCGGGCATCCATCGCGCCGATGTGGCTGAACTCGGCTTCTACATAACGATGGATAAAGGTGTCAGCCACCAGGCGCATGGCCTTGGGCGACTGGAACAGTGGTGTGATATCACGAAAGATCACCCCAGGCTTGGGGAAGTCGATGACGGGGCGGATCAGGGATTTGATGTCAAAGGAGTCGAAAGCCATCGTCGGGAGTCCTGGGGGCAAAGACTCGCCAGTATACCTGCGGCCTGGCCGGTTGGCTTGGCCGCAAGTGTCGCATCCCCGGTGCGGCGGTCAGCCGTCGAGGGAGCCGCCGGCCAATGCGCAGAGCTGGATCGGGTCGAGGATATGGACTTCCTTGCCCTCGGCAGCAATCAGTTCGTTTTGCTGGAAACGGGTGAACACCCGGGAAACGGTTTCCACCGCCAGGCCCAGGTAATTGCCGATTTCGTTGCGCGACATGCTCAGGCGGAACTGGTTGGCCGAGAAACCACGGGCACGGAAACGTGCCGACAGGTTGACCAGGAAGGTGGCAATCCGTTCGTCGGCGGTTTTTTTCGACAACAGCAGCATCATTTGCTGATCGTCACGGATTTCCCGGCTCATCACGCGCATCAACTGGCGGCGCAACTGTGGCAATTGCAGTGCCAGTTCATCCAGGCGTTCGAACGGAATCTCGCACACCGACGTGGTTTCCAGGGCCTGGGCCGACACCGGGTGAATCTCGGTGTCCATGCCCGACAGGCCAACCAGCTCGCTGGGCAGGTGGAAACCGGTGATCTGCTCTTCGCCGCTATCGCTCAGGCTGAACGTCTTCAAGGCGCCCGAGCGCACTGCATAGACGGAATCGAACTGGTCACCCTGGCGAAACAGAAACTCGCCTTTCTTCAGTGGGCGACCACGTTTAACGATTTCGTCCAGCGCATCCATGTCTTCCAGATTCAGCGAAAGTGGCAAGCAGAGGGGCGCCAGGCTGCAATCCTTGCAGTGAGCCTGGCTATGAGCGCGCAGTTTGACTGGCTCGGACATTTCTTAAATCCTTGTGGGAAAACACACATAAGACGTAAGGGTACCGCACTGAGGGACTATCCGGCCAGCCTGTACAAAAAACCGGCAGGGGTATAAAGAATTTTGCACAGCGGCCGATGGACTGCTAACGACCAAGAGCTTGGAGGCTCACGATATGCTTTCCATCGACGGCAATCTCCCGTCCCGCACCATGGTGCCGACTTTGCTTGAACCGAAAAAAGCCAGCGCCGTTGGCACTGAGGCCGAAACCCCAGCACTCGGTGAAACCAAGCCTGCCGAAGGCGTGAGCGTGACCTTTTCCGGCGCGTCGCTGAATGCCGCCAAGGCCGAGAAAACGGCCAACAGCGATATCGAAGAAAGCGGGCTGGACGAGAACGTGCAAAAACTGCTGAAAATGATTCGTCAGTTGAAGCAGCAGATCGCGGAAAAGATGGCAGAGATGTCGGCGGTCATGTCCGACAAGCGCCTGAGCCCGGAGCAGTCCCTGGCGAAACTGAGCGGCGTGCAGTCGGCGTTGGGCGCCCTGCAAGCTTCGCTCACCTCCGCCTATGCATCGTTGAGCGAAGCGATGAAAAACCTGAGTGCCGAGGATGCGGTGAAGGCCGCCTCGTTGATGGCCAAGTAGTCCGGCTCAGATCACCCGTGAAAATCGCTGCCTATTCTGGTGCTCCAGATAGGCATCGAACACCATGCACACCGAGCGCACCAGCAGGCGTCCGGCCGGCAGTACGCGAATCCCCTCGGCGTTCAGTTCGATCAGGCCGTCACTGGCCATCGCTTCCAGTTGCGGCCAGAGCTCGGCGAAATAGCCGCGAAAATCCACGGTAAACGCCTGCTCGATGCTTTCGAAATCCAGGCTGAAGTGACAGATCAACTGTTGAATCACTGCCCGCCGCAAACGATCGTCGGCGGTGCAGAGCAGGCCGCGACTGGTGGCCAGCTGCGCCCCAGCCAGGGCGTTCTGGTATTGATTCAGGTCGCTGCTGTTCTGGCAGTACAAGTCACCAATCTGACTGATGGCCGATACCCCGAGCCCGATCAAATCACAGTGACCGTGGGTGGTGTAGCCCTGGAAATTGCGCTGCAGGGTGGCCTCTTCCTGGGCAATGGCCAGCTCGTCGTCGGGCAGGGCGAAGTGGTCCATGCCGATGTAGTTGTAGCCGGCTGCTGCCAACTGCTCGATGGTTTCCTGCAGCATCTGCAACTTGACGGCGGGGGCCGGCAGGTCGTCGCTGTTGATCCGCCGCTGGGGCAGGAAACGTTCCGGCAGGTGGGCGTAGTTGAACACTGACAGCCGGTCGGGTTGCAGGCTGATGACCTCGGCCACGGTGTTGGCGAAATGCTCCGGTGTTTGTTTGGGCAGGCCGTAGATCAGGTCGATGTTGATCGAGCGAAACTGCAGGGTGCGCGCGGCATCGATCACCGCGCGGGTTTCTTCCAGGCTTTGCAGGCGATTGACCGCCCGTTGCACCTCGGGGTCCAGGTCCTGCACGCCAATACTCACGCGGTTGAAACCCAGCTCACGCAGCAGGCCCATGGTGGCCCAATCGGCTTCCCGTGGGTCTATCTCGATGCCGTAGTCGCCGGAGTCGTCATCCAGCAAGTTGAAGTGTTGGCGCAGTTGCGCCATCAACTGGCGCAACTCGTCATGGCTGAGAAAGGTCGGCGTGCCGCCGCCAAAATGCAGCTGCTGCACGCGCTGGTTCGGGTCCAGGTGGCAGGCGACCAGTTGAATCTCTTGCTCCAGGCGTTGCAGGTAGGCCTGGGCACGACCGCGGTCCTTGGTGATGACTTTGTTGCAGGCGCAGTAGTAGCAAATGCTCGCGCAGAACGGCACGTGCACATACAACGACAGCGGGCGCACGGCCTTGCGGCTGTCGCGCAGAGCGTGCAGCAGGTCGAAGGTGCCGACCTGGCTGGTGAATTGTACGGCGGTGGGGTAGGAGGTGTAGCGCGGCCCCGCGAGGTCGTAACGATGAATCAGATCAGTGTCCCAACGAATGGCGTCGAGCATGCGGGCGTTCCCCGGATTGGCTAGTGGGCCGAGTCTAGGGGCATGGCTGGGCGGTCATCTTGATTTGTATCAACGGGGAGCGGCGCTATGCCACATGGCCTTTTAGTGGCCCATAAGCCAGTGCTGATGGGGGCCGGGTAGGGTCCAGATACCGAACACAATCACCAGCAGGCCACCCGCCATGCGCACACTGCGCTTGCGCAACAGCGCGGTGACGCGTTCTGCCGCCAGCCCGGTGGCGAGCAATACCGGCCAGGTGCCGAGCCCGAAGGCCAGCATCAACAGCCCGCTATCCAATGCGTTGCCCTGGCTGGCAGCCCATAGCAATGTGCTGTAGACCAGGCCGCAGGGCAGCCAGCCCCACAGCGCGCCCAGCAGCAAGGCGCGGGGCAGGCTGGACACCGGCAGCAAACGGTTGGCAAACGGCTGGATATGGCGCCACAGGCCGCGCCCGAGGCTTTCGATACGGGTCAGGCCGCTCCACCAGCCGGCCAGGTACAGGCCCATGCTGATCAACAGCAGGCCGGCAAGGATGCGCATGAGCATCGCGGCTGGGCTGTTGGCCGCCGCCCAGCCCGCCAGGCCAATCAATACGCCGGCGCTGGCATAGCTGAGGATGCGTCCCAGGTTGTAGGCCAGCAGCAGGCGAAAACGCCGGCTGCGCTGCTCCGGGGGGATTGCCAGGGTCAATGCGCCCATCAGGCCACCACACATGCCCAGGCAATGGCCGCCGCCCAACAGGCCGAGGATCAGCGCAGAAACCAGCAGTGGCGCGAGTTCAAGCATGGGGCGGCGCCGGCTCGTCAGGCTTGGTCGCAGGCTGCGGATGGCTGCTGGCCTCGTCGACGGCGGCCAGGTGCTTGGGATCCTGGTCGTCGAACAGCACGCTATGGGCCGGCCCGTCGAGGTCATCATACTGGCCGCTGTCCACTGCCCAGAAGAAGATGTAGATGGCGATGGCGACGATCAGCAGCGCCGCTGGAATCATTACGTAAAGAGCTGGCATCGCTACTCCATGCCCGCGCGGCTCAAACCGGCAGCGGACGGGGCTGTGGGGTGGTGCTCGCGGCGCTGGCGCGCGGCAGGCGAGTCAGGCGCAGGGCATTGAGCACCACGGTCAACGAACTGAGGGACATGCCGATCGCGGCCCAGATCGGCGTGATCCAACCGAGGGCAGCGAACGGCAACATCAGGCCATTGTATAGCCCGGCCCATAGCAGGTTTTCAATGATTACGCGGCGCGTGCGCCGTGCCAGGCTGAAGGCTTGCACCAGGGCATCCAGGCGGTTGGACAACAGCACCGCATCGGCGCTGGTTTTCGCCAGGTCGGTGGCCGAACCCATGGCCACGCTGATATCGGCGGCGGCCAATACGGGCACGTCATTCACGCCGTCACCGAGCATCAACACCTTGCGGCCTTCCTTGTGCAGCTGTTGCAGCACCAGCAGCTTGTCATCCGGGCGCAGGCCGCCGTGGGCTTCGTCGATGCCCAGTTCGGCGGCGACGCTGGCGACCATCGGCGAGCTATCACCCGATAGCAACAAGGTGCGCCAGCCCCGCGCCTTGCACGCGGCCAGCAGCGCCGGTGCATCACTGCGCAGGCGATCATCCAGGACAAACCAGGCCAGGGCGCCGCTGGTATCGCCCAGCAGCAACCATTGGCCGGCGTCTTGCGGCGATTGAGGAATCGCGCAGCCACTCAGTTCGCAGACAAAGCCGGGCTGGCCGATACGCAGCAGGCGTTCGCCGACCCGGCCTTCGAGCCCCAGGCCCGGGGTGCTGAGTACTTCATCAGCCGCCATTGGGGCGCGGCCAAAGGCCCGGGCAATCGGGTGTTCGGAGCGGTTTTCGAGGGCGGCGGCCAGGGCCAGGGCCAGATCGCTGCTCATGCTGCCCAGCGGCCGGATGGCGCGCAGGGCCAGACGGCCTTCGGTCAGCGTGCCGGTCTTGTCGAAAATCACCGTGTCGATCTGGTTCAGGCCTTCGAGCACATGGCCGCGGGTCAGCAGCAGCCCGAGTTTGTGCAGGGTGCCGGTGGCGGCGGTCAAGGCGGTGGGGGTTGCCAGTGACAAGGCGCAAGGGCAGGTGGCGACCAGCATCGCCAGGACAATCCAGAACGCCCGCGAGGCATCCAGTTCCCACCACAACAGGCCAATCACGGCGGCGGCGATCAGTGAGCAGAGCAGGAACCATTGGGCGGCGCGGTCGGCGATTTGCGCCAGGCGCGGTTTTTCTGCCTGGGCCCGCTCCAGCAGGCGCACGATGGCCGATAAACGGGTGTCATGGCCCAAGGCGCGTACTTCAACGGTCAACGCGCCTTCGACGTTGAGGGTGCCCGCGGTGACGGTGTCGCCGGCCTGTCGTGGTTGTGGCAGGTACTCGCCGGTGAGCAGCGACTCATCGATGCTCGACTGACCATCCAGAATCACTCCATCGGCGGGCAGGATCGCGCCCGGATGCACCAGCACCCGATCGCCCAGGGCCAGTTCGGTGAGCAGGATACGTTCGCTCTGGCCATCACCTTTGAGGCGCAGGCACGAGGCCGGCAGCAGGTTGACCAGTTGGGCGGTGGCGGCGGCCGTGCGTTCCCGGGCGCGACGTTCCAGGTAACGCCCGGCCAGCAGGAACAAAGCGAACATGCCCACGGCATCGAAATACAGCTCGCCCACCCCCGTGATTGCGGTCCAAATCCCCGCCAGGTAAGCGCCGCCGATGGCCAGCGAGACCGAGACATCCATGGTCAGGTGGCGGGTGCGCAAGTCGCGCATGGCGCCCTTGAAAAACGGTGCGCAACTGTAGAACACGATGGGGGTGGTCAGAAACAGCGCGACCCAACGCAGGATCTCGTGCAGCTCGGGGCTCAGGTCGATATTGAATTCCGGCCAAGTGGCCATGGTCGCCATCATCGCCTGGAACCACAGCAGGCCGGCGACGCCCAGTTGGCGCAGGGCCAGACGGTTTTCGCTGGCCAGTTGTTCGGCGGCGCGATCGGCCTGATACGGGTGCGCAGCGTAGCCGATCTGGCGTAGCTCGCTGAGCACCTGGCTCAACGGCAATTGCCCATCGGCCCAGCGCACATGCAGGCGATGGTTGGACAGGTTCAGCCGCGCCTCGGCCACGGCCGGCAGGCTACGCAGGTGTTTCTCGATCAGCCAGCCACAGGCGGCGCAACTGATGCCTTCCATCAACAGGGTGGCTTCGGCCAGGTCGCCGTCGTGGCGCACGAAGGGTTTTTGCACATCGGCGCGGTCGTACAGTGCCAGTTCGTCGACCAACTGCACGGGCAAGGCTTCGGGGTTGGCCGAGGCCTCGCTGCGGTGTTGGTAATAGCTTTCCAGCCCACCTGCGACAATTGCTTCGGCCACCGCCTGGCAGCCCGGGCAGCAAAGCTCGCGGGGCTCGCCGAGGATCACCGCCGTAAAGCGGCTGCCGGGCGGGACGGGGAGGGCGCAGTGGTAGCAGGGGATTGGGGTGGTCATGGTTTTGGATCTGTGTGGGCGGGGAGGGCCTCATCGCGGGCAAGCCGACTCCTACAAGGTTATCGCACACTCCCTGTAGGAGCCGGCTTGCCGGCGATGCGCGAAGCGCAGACTTTAGTTCTTCAGGTCTTCAGCACCCTGCAACGGCTCGTCACCCAACTTCAAGTCGGTGCCATGGCTGACTTCTTCCTCTTCAAACATGCGCCAGGTGCGGTCACCTTCCACCCCCAGCAGCTCGACGAAGCGCCGGCCTTCAACCTTGTCCGTGACCTGGCCGATATACCGACCCGGCTCGCTCTCGCTGCGGGTGAGCATGACCTTGCGGTCTTTCTCCGGCTGGGTCGGCGAAATCAGGTTCAATTCCAGCGTGGTCGGCCCGCTGTTGCCGGTGAGGTGCAACTCGACTTCGCCGGTCAACTCATCCAGGTGCATGGTGGCGCGCATTTGCAGGGTCTGGGCCAGCAATTCGCGGTCCAGGGAGCGGTTGATGCCTTTGCCCGCCTCGTAGTAGTTGTCGTTGACCAGGTTGTCCGGGTTGTTCACCGCGATGGTCACCATGGACAAGGTCAACGTCACCGAACAGGCCAGGATGGCAATGATGATCCAGGGCCAGAGGTGCTTGTACCAGGGGCTTGCGGCAGTTGCTACGGGCATTGTTCTGCTCTCTTTTAACGAATTTGTGGGCCGATGAACCGGCTCTTGGCTTCAACGTGGACGCTGTCATCATCAGCATCCTTAAGGATGAATTTCACCTCGTTGGTGGTCGATGGCATTTGTTCCGGCGCGCTCGACAGTTCCACCGGCATGGTGAAGATTTCCCCGGCGGCGACCTTGATCTCGCGCTTGCCTTGCAGCTTGAGATCCGGCAGGCCGCTGGCGTCCAGCACGTAGGTGTGGTCGCGCTGGTCCTTGTTCATGATTTTCAGGCTGTAGACGTTCTCGATTCGCCCTTCGGCGTTTTCGCGGTACAGCACGCGGTCCTTGCTGACGTCGAAACCCACCAGCGAGCGCATGAAGAACGCCGCGGCCAGCAGGCTGATCATCGCCAGCAGCACCAGCGCATAGCCGATCAGGCGCGGACGCAGCTTGTGGGTCTTTTGCCCCGACAGGTTATGTTCGGTGGTGTAGCTGATCAACCCGCGAGGGTAATCCATCTTGTCCATGATGGTGTCGCAGGCGTCGATGCAGGCGGCGCAGCCAATGCACTCGATCTGCAGGCCGTCGCGGATGTCGATGCCGGTGGGGCAGACCTGCACGCACATCGTGCAATCGATGCAATCCCCCAGGCCCTGCGCCTTGTAGTCGACACCTTTCTTGCGCGGGCCACGTACTTCGCCGCGGCGCGGGTCATAGGACACGATCAGGGTGTCCTTGTCGAACATCACGCTCTGGAAGCGCGCATACGGACACATGTAGATGCACACCTGCTCACGCAACCAACCGGCGTTGCCGTAGGTGGCGAGGGTGAAGAAGCCGACCCAGAAGTACGACCAGCCATCGGCCTGGCCAGTGAAGAAATCGAAGACCAGTTCGCGGATCGGCGAGAAGTAGCCGACAAAGGTCATGCCGGTGACAAAGCCGATCAGCAGCCATAGCGTGTGCTTGCTGAGTTTACGCAGGAACTTGTTGGCGCTCATTGGCGCCTTGTCCAGCTTGATCCGCTGGTTACGGTCGCCTTCGGTGACCTTCTCGCACCACATGTAGATCCAGGTCCACACGCTTTGCGGGCAGGTATAACCGCACCAGATACGCCCGGCGTAGACGGTGATAAAGAACAGGCCAAAGGCCGAGATGATCAGGATGCCCGACAGCAGGATGAAATCCTGGGGCCAGAATGTCGCACCGAAAATGAAGAACTTGCGCTCTGGCAGGTTCCACCAGACGGCCTGGTGCCCGCCCCAGTTCAGCCACACCGTGCCGAAGTACAGCAGGAACAAGCCGGCACCGCCGAGCATCCGCAGGTTGCGGAACATCCCGGTGAAGGCGCGGGTGTAGATTTTCTCTCGCGAGGCGTAGAGATCGACGGTGTCGCTGGTTTTTTTGGCAGGCGGGGTAACGTCATGTACCGGAATCTGGTTGCTCATCATTGCATCCCACGGCAGTGGAGATTTGCCTCGGCCAGTACGTGCCAACCGGGGTCAAAATAGGGGTCTTGCAGTGGCGTAATGATACGCCTGTAGTTCCTGTGAGCGGGTGCGACCTTTGGTCGCGTTGGGGGAAATCAATTGATGGTGTACGTGATCTGGGTCAATTGACTTGAGGAGTATGGACGGTTTGCGGCGGATGAGCGGCCGGCGGGCAAAAAAACTGTCCCGCAGGTGGGGAGCCGAACCTTCACGAATCATCTCCTCTTTGGCGTTGGTTAATGTAACGCGCTATGTGCTTTGGGAACGGATGACATCGATTGGCTCACTCAGAGAATGCTCAGTTATATAACGCCTGAGCGCTTTTCTGATGAAGTTAATGATGAGGTATCTATGATCAGTGGCAACATAATGCTGAATGCTTATAACCCTATGACCGTTATTGCGCCTGTTGATAATCATGCGATCGCTGATGCCCATTCCAATATAAGGGGGGGTGGCGACAAGGCAGGCGATAAGTCAGCGGACCAGATTGAGAGAGCGCCTCGCCATTATCAGGCCAGTCCCAATCTGATGGAGCGTAACGAACCCAAGCCCCCGCTTGCCGACTATGATCGGGCCCCGAATCTTTTGCCGCGCAAGGAACCCAAGCCCCCGCTTGCCGACTATGGTCGGGCCCCGAATCTTTTGCCGCGCAAGGAGCCCAAGCCCTCGGTTGCCGACTATGGTCGGGCCCCGAATTTCTTGCCGCGCGACGAGCCTAAGCCCTCGGTTGCCGACTATGGTCGGGCGCCGAATTTCTTGCCGCGCGACGAGCCCAAGCCCCCGGTTGACAACTATGGTCGGGCCCCGAATTTTTTGCCGCGCGACGAGCCTAAGCCCTCGGTTGCCGACTATGCTCGGGCCCCGAATCTGTTACCGCGTGACGAACCCAAGCCAACAACTCCCTTTTATCTGACAGGTACTAATAAATTATAAGTTGACGAGCCTAAGCCAATGTTGCGGTGATTGCGAATTGTCAGGTGTTTACTGTGTGCAATGTTCATGCATTCTTTAATTCGCAAGTTGGTTTAGTTATTGGCGAGCTGTTTTCCTGTCGTAAGGCCTGCCAAGGTTTGATTTAAGCAGCAGGGGCTTATGTAGTTTTTTGCTGATAGTTATTCCTTTGACGAAAAAAAGCCCCGCCAGCATGCGCTGTACGGGGCTTTTTCTTGCAGCTTGCAGCTTACTTCTGTTCTTGCGGCTCTTTGTGCGACAGGCTGTAAACATACGCCGCCAGCAAGTGCACCTTGTCGTTACCCTGCAATTGCTCCTGCGCAGGCATCTGGCCCTGACGGCCGTAACGGATGGTTTGCTGCAGTTGGGCGAAGCTGGAACCGTAGATGAACGCGCCCGGGTGGGTCAGGTCAGGTGCGCCCATCGCTGGCGTACCTTTGCCCGCCGGGCCGTGGCAGGCCACGCAGTTGGCGGCGAACAGCTTCTCGCCGTTGGCCACGTCGGCCTTGGCACCTTCCGGCAGCTTGCGGCCATCGAGGTTGGTCAGCACGAAACCGGCTACGTCAGCCACGCCTTGTTCACCGATCACTTCAGCCCAACCCGGCATCACCGCGTGACGGCCCGCCATGATGGTGGCCTTGATGGTTTCCGGCTCGCCGCCCCAGCGCCAGTCGGCGTCGGTCAGGTTGGGGAAGCCATAGGCACCCTTGGCATCGGAACCGTGGCATACCGAACAGTTGGAGGCGAACAGGCGGCCACCCATCTTCAGGGCTTGCGGATCCTTGGCCACTTCTTCAATGGGCATGGCAGCAAACTTGGCGAAGATCGGTCCGAACTTGGCGTCCGAGCGGGCCATTTCCTTTTCCCACTCGTGCACGCCGGTCCAGCCGCTCTGGCCGTTGGCGAACGGGGTTTGCTTCTCGTTGTCGAGGTAGGCGTAGCCCGGCAGCAGGCCTTTCCAGTTGCCAAGGCCCGGGTACAGCACCAGGTAACCCAGGGCAAAGATAATGGTGCCCACGAACAGCATGAACCACCACTTCGGCAGTGGGTTGTCGTATTCCTCGATACCGTCGAACGAGTGGCCAACCGTCTCGTCCGTTTGTTCGGCGCGCTGGCCCTTGCGGGTCGACAGCAGCAGCCAGGTCAGGGCAAAAATGGTACCCAGACTGAGGACTGTGACGTACAGACTCCAGAACGTAGTCATTCTTTGTTACTCCTAGAAGCTTGCTCGACGTGCTTGATGGCTTCGGGATCATCCGCAAAAGGCAGCAAGGTCGCGTGTTCAAACTCTGACTTGCGCTTGGGGCTGAACACCCACAACGCCAGGCCGATAAAGGCCACCATCACGACAACGGTGCCCAGGCCTCGAATCATCCCGATATCCATTCAGATCACCGTTTGCTTTTGATGATGGTGCCCAGGCCTTGCAGATAGGCCACCAGCGCGTCCATTTCGGTCTTGCCCTTGACGGCTGCCTGGGCACCGGCGATGTCTTCGTCGGTGTAAGGCACGCCGAGGGTGCGCAAGACTTCCATTTTCTTGGCCGTGTCTTTGCCGTCGAGCTTGTTTTCCACGAGGAACGGGTACGCCGGCATTTTCGACTCGGGCACTACGTTGCGCGGGTTGTACAAGTGCGCACGCTGCCAATCATCGGAGTAACGACCACCCACGCGGGCCAGGTCCGGACCGGTACGCTTGGAACCCCACAGGAACGGGTGGTCCCACACGCTTTCACCGGCGACCGAGTAGTGGCCATAGCGTTCGGTTTCAGCACGGAACGGGCGGATCATCTGCGAGTGGCAGCCGACACAGCCGTTGGCGATGTACACATCGCGGCCTTCCAGTTCAAGGGCGGTACGCGGCTTCATGCCTTCGACCGGCTTGTTGGTCACGTCCTGGAAAAACAGCGGAACGATCTGGGTCAGGCCGCCGATACTCACGGCGATGACCATGAAGAAGGCCAGCAGGCCGATATTCTTCTCGACTACTTCATGCTTCATCAGTGAGCTCCCACGACGGCGATCTTGGTGGCGGCTTCAGCCTCTACAGGGTTGGAGGCACGCACGGTGCGCCACACGTTGTAGGCCATGAACAGCATGCCGCTGGCGAAGAACGCACCACCGAGGGCGCGGACGATGAAACCAGGATGGCTGGCTTGCAGCGCTTCGACGAAGGAGTAGGTGAGGGTGCCGTCGTCGTTGATCGCACGCCACATCAGGCCCTGGGTGATGCCGTTGACCCACATCGAGGCGATGTAGAGCACGGTGCCGATAGTGGCCAGCCAGAAGTGGGTGTTGATCAGGCTGGTGCTGTGCATCTGCGCCCGGCCATAGAGCTTGGGAATCATGTGGTACAGCGCGCCGATGGAGATCATGGCTACCCAGCCCAGAGCACCGGCGTGTACGTGGCCGATGGTCCAGTCGGTGTAGTGGGACAGCGAGTTGACCGTCTTGATCGCCATCATCGGCCCTTCGAAGGTCGACATGCCGTAGAACGCCAGCGATACCACCAAAAAGCGCAGGATCGGGTCGGTGCGCAGCTTATGCCAGGCGCCCGACAGGGTCATCATGCCGTTGATCATGCCGCCCCAGCTCGGAGCCAGCAGGATGATCGACATGGCCATGCCCAGGGACTGTGCCCAATCCGGCAGTGCGGTGTAGTGCAGGTGGTGGGGACCGGCCCAGATATACAGGGTGATCAGTGCCCAGAAGTGCACGATGGACAGGCGATAGGAGTAGATCGGACGCTCGGCCTGTTTGGGCACGAAGTAGTACATCATCCCCAGGAAACCGGTGGTCAAGAAGAACCCTACGGCGTTGTGGCCGTACCACCACTGGATCATCGCATCGGTCGCACCGGCGTAGGCCGAGTAGGACTTGAAGAAACTTACCGGCAGGGACGCGTGGTTGACGATGTGCAGCATCGCCGTCACGACGATGAAGGCACCGTAGAACCAGTTGCCGACATAGATGTGCTTGGTCTTGCGCTTGACGATGGTGCCAAAGAACACGATGCCGTAGGTCACCCAGACGATCGCCAGAAGGATGGCAAGGGGCCATTCCAATTCCGCGTATTCCTTGGTGGTGGTGAAGCCCATTGGCAAGGTGATGATGGCGCCGACGATTACCGCTTGCCATCCCCAGAAGGTGAAGGCTGCAAGACCGTCGGAAATCAGTCGCGTCTGGCAGGTTCGCTGCACGACATAGTAGGAGGTGGCAAACAGTGCACATCCGCCGAAGGCGAAGATCACAAGGTTCGTGTGCAGTGGGCGTAGGCGTCCAAACGTCGTCCATGGCAGGTCGAAGTTCAACTCCGGCCAGACCAGTTGCGAGGCGATGAAGACACCGAGCCCCATGCCAAGGATCCCCCAGACCACCGTCATGATGGCGAACTGGCGGACTACCTTATAGTTATAAGCAGTCGGACTGATTGCTGTGCTCATTCTAAGGTTCCACGGTTTAGGTGTTTTATTAGGATAAAAATCGGTCGCAAGTATGGAGAAAGCGAGGTGCCATTGCAACGTAACGCTGACCTGCGTCAATGCTTTACAAACCAGATTCTGCGCCCTTTCCATGTTTGGCGTAAGGACAAAATCGAAAATGAAAAGCTGACGGTTTGGACAGGAATTTTGAAGGGGCGCAGGTACTTGGAACGAGGTATGTGCAAACAAGCTGGCGAGGTGACGAATGGTCAATGGCACGACAGCCGGTAACTGCCAGCCTTTGCGCCTGCCACCCTGCTGGAGGGTCTGACTTATCAAGTGCAAGTCGAGCTGCGACCGATCAACGCCGGCCCACTGTCGAAACAAGCGTAGACCCGAATGGCGAGAGGGGAAAGGGGTGCTTTAGAAGGGTGTGACAATCTGGCGCAGGACGCAGCGGCCAGGAGCAAGCTGCAGCGGCAAGTTTGACGCGGGGAGGGGGAGGGTTGAAAAGGCTGCAAGAGCCGAGTTGAGAACTCTTCTCTTGCAGCTTATAGCGTGAAGCTTACTTCTGATCCTTCTGCGACAGGCTGTAGACGTAGGCCGCCAGCAGGTGGACCTTGTCGTTGCCTTGCAGCGCTTCCTGCGCTGGCATCTGGCCCTGACGGCCATGACGGATGGTTTGTTGCAACTGCGCAAGGCTGGTGCCGTAGATGAAACCGGCAGGCTGCGTCAGGTTCGGCGCGCCCATGGCTTCAACACCGTGGCCCTCTGGGCCGTGGCATGCCACGCAGGTGGTGTCGAACGCTTGCTTGCCAGCAGCCAGGTCGACCTTGCTGTCAGCCGGCAGCGGCAATTTGGCCAAGTCGTGGCGTACATAGGCGGCGACGTTTTTCACTCCGTCTTCGCCCAGTACTTCACCCCAGGCCGGCATTGCGGCATGGCGACCGTTCATGATGGTCAGTTTGATTGCATCGGCCGAACCACCCCAGCGCCAGTTGTCGTCCGCCAGGTTCGGGAAGCCGTAGGCGCCCTTGGCGTCGGAGCCGTGGCATACCGCGCAGTTGGAGGCAAACAGACGGCCGCCCATTTTCAACGCTTGCGGGTCCTTGGCTACTTCTTCCACGGGCATGGCTGCGAATTTGGCGAAGATCGGCCCAAACTTGGCGTCGGCCTTGGCCATTTCCTTGTCCCATTCCTTGGTCTGGGTCCAGCCGTCTTCATAGCCCGGCAATACGCCTTTCCAGTTGCCCAGGCCCGGATAGAGGATCAGGTAGCCGACGGCAAACACCAGGGTGCCGGCGAACAACATGAACCACCATTGGGGCAGGGGGTTGTCGTACTCCTCAATCCCGTCGAAGGCGTGGCCCATGGTCTGGTCGACGCTGCCCTTGGTCTCGCCCTTGCGGGTGCCGAACAACAGCCAGGTCAGGCCGATCAGGCTGCCGAGGGTCAGTACACAGATCCATGTACTCCAAAAGGTAGTCATGGCCGAATGCTCCTTGTTACAGGCTCTTCTTGAGCGTCGGATGGGGTGCCAATGGCGTCAGGCTTAGGCTCATCGGCAAATGGCAGCAGGCAGGCCTCGGCGAACTCCGGGTTGCGCTTGGAGTTGAACACCCACAGCGACAGGCCGATGAAGGCAATCGCCACCACCAGCGTGCCGAGGCCGCGGATCATTCCGGTATCCAGTTCAAAACCCATGGTTCACCTCTTGCTCTTGATTGCAGTGCCGAGCACTTGCAGATAGGAGACCAGGGCATCCATTTCGGTCTTGCCCTTGAGGCTGTCCACGGCCGCGGTGATGTCCGCGTCGGTGTACGGCACGCCGAGGGTACGCATGACCTTGAGCTTGGTTTCGGTATGGCTGCTGTCGACCTGGGCGGTGACCAGCCATGGGTAGGCCGGCATTTTCGACTCAGGCACTACGTTGCGCGGGTTGTACAAGTGCGCGCGGTGCCAGTCATCGGAGTAGCGAGCGCCAACCCGGGCCAGGTCCGGACCGGTACGCTTGGAACCCCACAGGAACGGGTGGTCCCACACGCTTTCACCGGCAACCGAGTAGTGACCATAGCGTTCGGTCTCGGCGCGGAACGGCCGGATCATTTGCGAGTGGCACTGTACGCAGCCTTCGCGGATGTAGATGTCACGGCCTTCCAGTTGCAGCGCGGTATAGGGCTTCATGCCTTCTACCGGCTTGTTGGTGACGTCCTGGAAGAACAGCGGGACGATCTGTGTCAGGCCGCCGATACTCACGGCCAGCACCATCAGCAGCATCAGCAGGCCGACGTTCTTTTCAATCGTTTCGTGTTTCATCATCGACTCCTCAGGCCATCTGCGCTGCAGCGGCTACTTCGGCAGGCTGTGCCGAACGCACGGTGCGCCAAGTGTTGTAAGCCATCAGGAACATGCCGCTGAGGAAGATTGCACCGCCCACCAACCGCACGATGAAGCCTGGGTGGCTAGCCACCAGGGTTTCGACGAAGGAGTAGGTCAAGGTGCCGTCTTCGTTGACCGCACGCCACATCAGGCCCTGGGCAATGCCGTTGACCCACATCGAAGCGATGTAGAGCACGGTGCCGATGGTGGCCAGCCAGAAGTGCGCGTTGATCAGGCCGAGGCTGTACATCTGCTCGCGACCGAAGACTTTCGGGATCATGTGGTACAGCGCGCCGATGGAAATCATCGCCACCCAACCCAGAGCGCCGGCGTGTACGTGGCCGATGGTCCAGTCGGTGTAGTGGGACAGGGCGTTGACCGTCTTGATCGCCATCATCGGACCTTCAAAGGTCGACATGCCGTAGAACGCCAGCGATACCACGAGGAAGCGCAGGATCGGGTCGCTGCGCAGCTTATGCCAGGCGCCCGAGAGGGTCATCATGCCGTTGATCATGCCGCCCCAGCTTGGCGCCAGCAGTACCAGCGACATCACCATGCCCAGGGACTGTGCCCAGTCCGGCAGCGCGGTGTAGTGCAGGTGGTGAGGACCGGCCCAGATGTACAGGGTGATCAGTGCCCAGAAGTGCACGATGGACAAGCGATAGGAGTAAACCGGACGCTCGGCTTGCTTAGGCACGAAGTAGTACATCATCCCCAAAAAGCCCGCAGTGAGGAAGAAACCTACGGCGTTATGCCCATACCACCACTGCACCATGGCATCCGTCGCACCACCGTAGAGGGAGTAGGACTTGGTCAGGCTGACCGGGATTTCCAGGTTGTTGACGATATGCAGGATCGCCACGGTGATGATGAACGCACCGAAGAACCAGTTACCGACGTAGATGTGCTTGGTGTTGCGTTTGGCCACGGTACCGAAGAACACGATGGCGTAGGCGACCCAGACGATGGTGATCAGGATATCGATCGGCCATTCCAGCTCGGCGTATTCCTTGGAGCTGGTGTAGCCCAGTGGCAAGCTGATTGCCGCCAGCAGGATCACCAATTGCCAGCCCCAGAAGCAGAACGCCGCGATTTTCGGCGCGAACAACTGGGTCTGGCAGGTGCGTTGCACCGCGTAGAAGGAGCTGGCAAACAGCGCACAGCCACCAAACGCGAAAATCACCGCGTTGGTGTGCAGTGGGCGCAATCGACCGAAACTGGTCCAAGGCAGGTTGAAGTTGAGTTCGGGCCATACCAACTGGGCAGCGAGAAAAACCCCGAGCCCCATGCCGACGATGCCCCACACCACCGTCATAATGGCGAATTGGCGGACCACCTTGTAGTTATAGGCGGTACTTAAAGTAGTGTTCATGGTTCCCCATCCACGGTTCAACCCAAGCAGATGCGGCACTTGGGCTGGAGTTATAGGCAGACTAAAAAGCGAGGCAAGCATGGGCAAAGAGCACAAGGCCAGTATTGACGGGGATCAATGGGCGCAGTGTGTGCGTGAACAGGGTTGGTTATGGAATGCGGCCACGCGCGTTGGCGCAGGCCCCTCACCGACGCTGATCCTCGCCCACGGAGCCGGCGCGCCGATGGACTCGGGCTTTATGGACGACATGGCTGCACGCCTTGCCGGGCATGGCGTGAACGTGTTGCGCTTCGAGTTCCCGTACATGGCCCAGCGCCGTGCGGACGGCGGCAAACGCCCACCGAATCCGGCGCCGAAACTGCTGGAATGCTGGCGTGAGGTATATACCCAGGTGCGACGCCATGTCGCTGGCAAACTGGCGATTGGCGGCAAGTCCATGGGCGGGCGCATGGCCAGTCTATTGGCCGATGAATTGGCGGCTGATGCGCTGGTATGCCTGGGTTATCCGTTCTATGCGGTGGGCAAGCCGGAAAAACCCCGGGTCGAGCACTTGGCCGGGCTGAAAACGCCGACGTTGATTGTGCAGGGCGAGCGCGATGCACTGGGCAATCGGGCGGCGGTGGAGGGTTATGTGCTGTCGCCGAGCATCGAAGTGATGTGGCTGGTGGCGGGGGATCATGATTTGAAGCCGCTGAAGGCCTCGGGGTTTACCCATGAGCAGCATCTGGAAGCTGCGGCGGGGACGGTGGCTGGGTTTCTCGGCGCCTGTTAGGGCCTCATCGCAGGCAAGCCAGCTCCCACATTTTTGATCTGTGAATACATTCAAAATGTGGGAGCTGGCTTGCCTGCGATAGCGATCTAACGGTTAAACCGCTCCACCAGCGAATACTGGGTATTGGCCGTATGGGTCAGCTCTTCACTCAACTGCGCCGAGTTCAGTGCCTGCTCCGACGTCTGGTCCGCCAGCAGCGCAATAGTGCTGATATTTCGGCTGATCTCCTCGGCCACCGAGCTTTGCTCCTCGGTCGCGGCGGCGATCTGCGTAGTCATGTCGGTAATATGCGCCACCGCCTCGCTGATCCCCACCAGCGCCGCGTCCGCTTCCATTACCCGCGCCACACCTTCTTCGGCCTGGCGATGCCCGGCGTCCATGGTCTGCACGGCGGTGCTGGCGGTCTGTTGCAGCTTGGCGATCAGGGCATGAATCTGTCCGGTGGATTCGCTGGTGCGTTGCGCCAGTTGCCGCACTTCATCGGCCACCACCGCAAACCCACGGCCCATTTCACCGGCACGGGCCGCTTCGATGGCTGCGTTCAGGGCCAGCAGGTTGGTCTGGTCGGCAATGCCCTTGATCACGTCCACTACGCCGCCGATCTCGTCGCTGTCCTTGGCCAGTTGGGTCACGGTTGTCCCGGTCTCTCCTACCACCACCGACAGGCGCTGGATGGCTTCGCGGGTTTCCCCGGCAATGTCCCGGCCACGGCTGGTCAGGCGATTGGCTTCCTGGGTCGCATCGGCCGTGCGCTGTACATGGCTGGCGACTTCCTGGGTGGTGGCGGCCATCTGGTTGACGGCGGTGGCGACCTGCTCGGTCTCCACGCGCTGGCGTTCCAGGCCGGTCGAACTGTTGTGGGCCAGGGTGTTGGATTGACGCGCCTGGTCGTTGAGGTGCTCGGCGGTGTCCTGCAAGCGGGTCAGACAAGTCTTCAGGCGGGCTTCCTGGCTGAGGATCGACATCTCCAGGCGCGCCTGCGCGCCACGGCTGTCGGTGTACATCTGCGCGATCAGCGGGTCGGAGGTGGTCTGTTCGGCCAGGCGCAGCAGGCGCTTGAGGCCACGTTGTTGCCAACTCAGGCCGAGCAGGCCCAGAGGCACCGACAAGGCGGCGGCCAGGGCAAAGCCCCAGTGGGAGTCGAACCAGACGCCGATCAGGAAGCTCAATTGGCTGACCAGGATAAACGGCAGCCAGTCCTGCAGCACCGGCAGCCATTTATCACTGCGCGGGATGGCCGACTTGCCCTGGTTGATACGTTGATACAGCGCTTCGGCACGGCGAATCTGCTCGGCGGTCGGCTTGACCCGTACCGATTCGTAGCCGACCACCTGTTCACCGTCGAACACCGGGGTCACATAAGCGTTGACCCAGTAGTGATCGCCGGTCTTGCAGCGGTTCTTGACGATGCCCATCCATGGCAAGCCTTGTTTGAGCGTCGCCCACATGTGCGCGAACACGGCCGCCGGCACATCCGGGTGACGAACCAGGTTGTGCGGGGCGCGCATCAGTTCATCCTGGGAAAACCCACTGATCTCGACAAACGCATCGTTGCAGTAAGTGATCACGCCTTTGGCATCGGTCGTGGAGATCAACCGTTGTTGAGCGGGGAATGTACGTTCGCGCTGGGTAACGGGTTGGTTATTACGCATGATTGATCAATCCGCAAGGCTTTGATGGGTTGTCGGCCGGTGCGGGCTTTTATTTAGCTTATTTTTGCAATAATCCGCACAAGCGTAGGCCCCTCTCGGCGCGACCTCGGAACTGGCGATCAGGCCAGCATCGGGTAGGTAAACAACCCGAAATGCAGCAGATTCAAGCCAAAATGCGTAGCAATCGCCGCGCCCAGGCCGCCGAAGCGGTAGGCCAGGCCATAACCTGCGCCGGCGATACTGGCCAGCAGCACCCATTGCCAGCCGGCACCGACATGCACCAGGCCAAACAGTAGCGAAGCCAGGAGCAAGGCGAGGTTTTCTCCGTAGGGCAGTTGCTTGAAGCGTCGGCTCAGGCCGCCCTGGATATAGCCGCGAAACAGCGCCTCTTCAACCAGGGTCACCAGCAACAGGTTGTTCAGCACCCAAAGCCAGGCCTGGTCTGGCCATTTTGGCGCCCAACTGATGATGCCTAGCAGTATCGCGCCACCCAGGGCGGCGATGGTGGTCAGGGTCAGGGCCAGCGCGGTGGCGTAGATCGACAGGCGCAACGGGCGGCGGGCGACGATCCACGGGCAGGCAAGCAGCAGCCAGAAGCCAATCAGCGGTTTGTCCTGGTTCAGGTACAGCGAGAAGGGTACGGCGTCGGCGGTGAAACGCTGCGGGTCGATGGCGCGACCGTTTTGGAAACCGGGTAGCCAGTGCATCGCCAGGCCCAGGGCCAATACGATGAACAGGCCATGGCCCAGGTAGCGCGCCCATGGGACGTGCTGTTGGCGTACCGCATAACCTGCGACCAGCAGTAGCCCGATGGAGGCCCCTGCCAGCAAACCCAGTTGCCCGTAGGTCAGGGCCAACCCATAGCCAATGGAAAGAAGGGCCAGGTACAGCCAGGGCAAAGCGGGCATAAAAAATCCTTGTGACGGTCAACGTGACGCAATTGCTTGATGTAGCAGCCGGTAAGCCGGCGCCTACAAATGAGGGCGCGGATTATAGCGGCTGTTGCGCGCGGCAAAAATGAAAACACCGCCCGAAGGCGGTGTTTGGTCTGGCGTGTTGCGTTATGAAGCTATCAACTGGCGCAGCACGTAATGCAGAATCCCGCCCGCCTTGAAGTATTCAACTTCATTGAGGGTGTCAATCCGGCACAGCACCTCGACCTTCTCGCTGCGCCCGTCTTCGCGGGTAATTACCAGTGTCAGGTTCATGCGTGGCTCGATCTCGGCATCGGTCAGGCCGAGAATGTCGATCTTCTCCTTGCCGGTCAGTTGTAGCGCCTTGCGGTTCTGGTCCAGCTTGAACTGCAATGGCAGCACGCCCATGCCCACCAGGTTGGAACGGTGGATACGCTCGAAGCTCTCGGCGATCACCGCCTTGACGCCCAGCAGGTTGGTGCCCTTGGCGGCCCAGTCGCGACTGGAACCGGTGCCGTACTCCTGGCCGGCGATCACCACCAACGGCGTGCCGGACGCCTGGTATTTCATGGCAGCGTCGTAGATCGGCATCTTCTCGCCGGTGGGAATGTAGAGGGTGTTGCCGCCTTCTTCGCCACCGAGCATTTCGTTGCGGATCCGGATGTTGGCGAAGGTGCCGCGCATCATCACTTCATGGTTGCCGCGGCGCGAGCCGTAGGAGTTGAAGTCCCGTGGTTCCACGCCCTGTTCGCGCAGGTAGCGGCCCGCCGGGCTGTCGGCCTTGATATTGCCAGCAGGGGAGATGTGGTCGGTGGTCACCGAATCGCCAAGCAGGGCCAGGATATTGGCGCCCTGCACATTCTTGATTACTGGCAGCGGCCCGGCGATGTCATCGAAAAACGGTGGGTGCTGGATATAGGTGGAGTCTTTTTGCCACACATAGGTCGCGGCCTGCGGCACTTCAATGGCTTGCCACTGTTCGTCACCGGCAAACACCTCGGCGTATTCCTTGTGGAACATGCTGGTGCTGACCTGGGCCACTGCGTCGGCGATCTCCTGGCTGCTGGGCCAGATATCGCGCAGGTAGACAGGCGCACCATCCTTGCCGGTGCCCAGGGGCTCGCTGCTGATATCGATGCGCACGGTCCCGGCCAGGGCATAGGCCACCACCAGCGGCGGCGAGGCCAGCCAGTTGGTTTTCACCAAGGGGTGCACGCGGCCTTCGAAGTTACGGTTGCCGGACAGCACCGACGCCACAGTCAGGTCGGCTTTCTGGATGGCTTTCTCGATGGGTTCCGGCAATGGCCCGGAGTTGCCGATACAGGTGGTGCAGCCATAACCCACCAGGTCGAAGCCCAGTTGGTCGAGGTACGGCGTCAGACCGGCGGCGTTGTAGTAGTCGGTGACCACCTTGGAGCCAGGCGCCAGGGAGCTTTTTACCCAGGGTTTGCGGGTCAGGCCCTTTTCCACGGCTTTTTTTGCGACCAGGCCGGCGGCCATCATCACGCTGGGGTTGGACGTGTTGGTGCAGGAGGTAATCGCGGCGATCACCACTGCGCCGTTTTTCAGGCGATAGGTCTGGCCTTCGAAGGCGTATTCGGCTTCGCCCACCAGGTCGGCATTACCCACGGCGACACCGCCGCCACCTTCGCTTTCCAGGCGACCTTCTTCTTTGCTCGTAGGTTTGAACTGCAAGTCCAGGAAATCACTGAACGCCTGGCTCACATCCGGCAGGGAGACCCGGTCCTGCGGGCGTTTTGGTCCGGCCAGGCTGGCTTCGACGCTGCCCATGTCCAGGGCCAGGCTGTCCGTGAATACCGGTTCTTCACCGGCATTGCGCCACAGGCCCTGAGCCTTGGTATAGGCCTCGACCAGCTTGACGGTGGCGTCTGGCCGGCCGGAGAGGCGCAAGTAGTCCAGGGTCACGTCATCCACCGGGAAAAAGCCACAAGTGGCGCCATATTCCGGTGCCATGTTGGCGATGGTGGCGCGGTCGGCCAGGGGCAGGTCAGCCAGGCCGTCGCCATAGAACTCGACGAATTTGCCCACCACGCCTTTTTTGCGCAGCATCTGTGTGACCGTCAGCACCAGGTCGGTGGCGGTGATGCCTTCTTTGAGTTTGCCGGTGAGCTTGAAGCCAATCACTTCCGGGATCAGCATCGATACCGGCTGGCCAAGCATCGCCGCTTCCGCCTCGATACCGCCCACGCCCCAGCCCAAAACGCCGAGGCCGTTGATCATGGTGGTGTGGGAATCGGTGCCCACCAGGGTGTCGGGGAAGGCATAGGTGCGGCCATCTTCATCCTTGGTCCACACGGTGCGGCCCAGGTATTCCAGGTTGACTTGGTGACAGATGCCGGTACCCGGCGGTACCACGCTGAAATTATCAAAGGCGCTCTGGCCCCAGCGCAGGAACGCATAGCGCTCACCGTTGCGCTGCATTTCGATATCGACGTTTTGCTCGAAGGCGTCGGCGTTGCCGAACTTGTCGACCATCACCGAGTGGTCAATCACCAGGTCCACCGGCGACAGCGGGTTGATGCGCTGTGGATCGCCACCGGCCTTGGCCACGGCGGCGCGCATGGCGGCCAAGTCGACCACGGCGGGCACGCCGGTAAAGTCCTGCATCAGCACCCGGGCCGGACGGTACTGGATCTCGCGGTCGGAGCGCCGCTCCTTGAGCCAGGCGGCAAGCGCCTTGAGGTCGGCGCCGGTCACGGTTTTTCCGTCCTCCCAGCGCAGCAGGTTTTCCAGCAGCACCTTGAGGGACATCGGCAATTTGTCCAGGCCACCCAAGCTCTTGGCGGCTTCGGGCAAGCTGAAGTAGTGGTAGGTCTTGGTGTCGACTTGCAGGGTCTTAAGGGTTCTCAGGCTATCAACGGATGACATCACATGACTCCTTATGGTCCGCACGGCTACGGACCTGACGGGACGAACAGAGCTTACAAGCTAGCCCTGTTTTCAGTAGCAGGCTAATAACTGGACTCTATGGACAAGTCCAAGGTTCCGAACTCAGCTATCATGCGCGCGTTTTCATGACAGGCCTTGCGCTACAGCAAGCGTGTTACCAGGAGAGTTGATGAACACCCTTTTTATGCATTGCCGCCCGGGTTTTGAAGGCGAAGTCTGTTCCGAGATCGCGGAACACGCCGCGCGCCTGAACGTTTCCGGCTATGCCAAGGCCAAGACCGGCAGCGCCTGCGCCGAATTCGTCTGCACTGAAGAAGACGGCGCCCAGCGCCTGATGCGCGGCCAACGCTTTGCCGAACTTATCTTCCCGAGGCAGTGGGCGCGTGGGGTTTTCATCGATCTGCCGGAAACCGACCGCATCAGCGTGATCCTTGCGCACCTGCGCGATTTCCCGGTGTGTGGCAGCCTGTGGCTGGAAATGGTCGATACCAACGATGGCAAGGAACTGTCGAACTTCTGCAAGAAATTCGAAGTGCACCTGCGCAAGGCCCTGCTGGCCGCCGGCAAACTGGTCGAAGACCCGAGCAAGCCGCGCCTGCTGCTGACCTTCAAGAGCGGCCGCGAAGTGTTTATGGGCCTGGCAGAGTCAAATAACTCGGCCATGTGGCCGATGGGCATCCCCCGCCTGAAATTCCCCCGTGACGCGCCAAGCCGTTCGACCTTGAAGCTGGAAGAGGCCTGGCACCACTTTATCCCCCGAGACCAGTGGGACGAGCGCCTGCACGGCGACATGACCGGCGTCGACCTCGGCGCCGCGCCGGGCGGCTGGACCTGGCAACTGGTCAACCGTGGCATGCTGGTGACGGCGATCGATAACGGGCCGATGGCCGAAAGCCTGATGGACACTGGCCTGGTGCAACACTTGATGGCGGATGGTTTTACCTTCACCCCCAAGCAGCCGGTGGACTGGATGGTCTGCGATATCGTCGAAAAGCCGGCGCGCAACGCGGCCCTGCTGGAAACCTGGATCGGCGAAGGGCATTGCCGCGAAGCGGTGGTCAACCTCAAGTTGCCGATGAAACAGCGTTACGCCGAGGTGAAGCGCCTGCTGGAGCGCATCGAAGAAGGCTTCAAGGCGCGGGGCATTCGCGTGGAAATCGGCTGCAAGCAGCTGTACCACGACCGCGAGGAAGTCACCTGCCACCTGCGCCGCCTGGACGTAAAGAAACCCAAGGCCCGCTAAAGACGACCTTGTAGGAGTGAGTGATGAGCGAAATTTTTGACCCTGCCGTCGACGGCACTCTTGACGCCACCGGCCTCAACTGCCCGGAACCGGTGATGATGCTGCACCAGCACATCCGCGACCTGGCGCCGGGTGGCCTGCTCAAGGTCATCGCGACCGATCCCTCGACCCGTCGCGATATCCCCAAGTTCTGCGTGTTCCTGGACCATGAACTGGTGGAACAGCGCGAAGAAGCCGGTACTTACCTGTACTGGATCCGCAAGAAGGCCACCTGAGACTGATACCTACTGTAGGAGCGAGCTTGTCTCCGGGCGGCGTTCCGACGAAAAAATGTTAACGATAACGCGAGAAAACTGACACCCCGCGTCGCTCTCAGGTTTCTCGTCGGAACGCCGCCCGGAGACAAGCTCGCTCCTACAGTGGGCAGTCGCGCTTAAACCTGGCGGATGCGCTTGCGCGCACTGCGTGCCAGGCGCACCACCAGCATCGCCGCTGCGCAACTGAGGCCGACGATCAGCCCCTGCCACAAGCCGCTCGGGCCGTTGGCCTGGCCCAGCCAGTCGGTCAGCCCCAGCAAGTAGCCTACCGGCAAGCCCACGCCCCAATAGGCGAACAGGGTCAGGATCATGGTCACCCGGGTGTCCTGATAACCGCGCAGGGCGCCGGCGGCTGTGACCTGGATCGCATCGGAAAACTGGAACAGCGCCGCGAACACAATCAGCATCGCCGCCACCTGGACCGCTAGCGGGTCGGCGGTGTAGATCGTGGCGATCTGCTCGCGGAACAACAGCATCAGGCTGCACGACAGGCAGGCATAGGCCAGTGCGGTGCCCATCCCCACGCCTGCGGCGAAGCGTGCTTCTCGGGGTTCGCCACGGCCCAGGGCCTGGCCGACCCGCACGGTCACGGCCATGCTCAGGGAGTAGGGAATCATGAACACCAGTGAGCTGAAGTTCAGGGCGATCTGGTGCCCGGCCACCACGGTTGCGCCCAGGCTGCCGATCAGCAGGGCGATCACCGCAAAGATGCTCGACTCGGCAAACACCGCGATGCCAATCGGCAGGCCGATGCCCAGGATGCGCTTGATCACTGACCATTTTGGCCAGTCGAAGCGCTTGAATAACTCGCTGGCCTGATAGGCCGGTGCCCAGCGGGTCCAGGCGGCGAAGCCCAGCATCATCGCCCACATCACAATCCCGGTGGCCCAGCCGCAGCCTACGCCGCCCATGGCCGGTACGCCGAAATGGCCGTAGATGAACACGTAGTTCAGCGGGATGTTCAACGCCAGCCCGCCCAGGCCGAGGATCATGCTCGGGCGCGTGCGGCCCAGGCCGTCACTGAAACAGCGCAGCACGTAATACAGCGCCACCGCCGGCATGCCCGCGGCGATGCCGTGCAGGTAACCCATGCAGGGTGCGATCAGCTCGGGGTCGACGTTCATCGCGTGCAGGATCGGCTCGGCGCTGATCAGCAGTAATGAGGCGGTACATCCCACCACCAGCGCCAGCCACAATGCCTGGCGTACCAGCGGGCCGATTTCGGTGTGGCTGCCGGCGCCAAAGCGCTGGGCGACTTTGGGGGTGGTGGCCAGCAAGGTCCCGGTCATCAATAGATACACCGGGATCCAGATGGAGTTGCCCAGGGCTACCGCCGCCAGGTCTCGCGCACTAACGCGCCCGGCCATCACCGCATCGACAAACCCCATGGCGGTGGTTGCCAGTTGCCCGATCATGATGGGCAAGGCCAGCGCCAGCAGGCTATAGACTTCCCGGCGAACGCGGGCGGGGCGGGAGAGGGGCAGAGTGGCAGTGTTCACGTGCAGATGTCCGATAAGGGGGAGCGCAGGACGGCGCATTCTACGCCTTGACGGATAGGTCAGGAAAATACCTGTGTAGTGGATTTGTAAACGTTCCGGCGGCCGGTGCCTGTACACTGCTGGTCCGCCAAAGGAGCCTGCCATGCTGATTGTTGCCGACGAAAATATCCCGCTGCTTGATGCGTTCTTTGAAGGTTTCGGCGAGATCCGCCGGGTGTCGGGCCGCGCCATCGACCGCGCCGCCATTGAACAGGCCGATGTACTGTTGGTGCGTTCGGTGACCAACGTCAACCGTGCGTTACTGGAAGGCACGCCGGTACGGTTTGTCGGCACGTGCACCATCGGCACCGATCACCTGGACCTCGATTACTTTCAAAGGGCCGGTATCCAGTGGTCCAGCGCGCCGGGCTGCAACGCTCGTGGTGTGGTGGACTATGTGCTGGGCAGCCTGCTGACCCTGGCTGAAATCGAAGGTGCTGACCTGACCCAGCGTACCTATGGCATCGTCGGTGCCGGTGAGGTGGGCGGGCGCCTGGTCAAGGTGCTCAAGGGCCTGGGCTGGAAAGTGCTGGTCTGCGATCCGCCACGCCAGGCCGCCGAAGAGGGCGATTACGTGAGCCTGGAGCAGATCATCGAGCAGTGCGATGTGATCAGCCTGCACACCCCGCTGAAAAAATCCGGCAATGGCTCGACTTGGCACCTGCTGGATCGCCAGCGTCTTGAGCAGCTCAAGCCGGGCACCTGGCTGATCAACGCCAGCCGTGGTCCGGTGGTGGATAACACAGCGCTGCGCGAAGTGTTGCTGAAGCGCGAAGATTTGCAGGCGGTGCTGGACGTGTGGGAAGGCGAGCCTGAAGTGGATGTGGAGCTGGCCGAGTTGTGCGTGCTGGCGACTCCGCACATCGCCGGCTACAGCCTTGACGGCAAGCAGCGCGGCACGGCGCAGATCTACCAGGCGCTGTGCGCGCACCTTGGTCAGCCGGCAAATATTTCGTTGAGTGACCTGCTGCCTGAACCCTGGCTGGCTGAGGTCACCCTCAATGCCAGCACTGATCCGGCCTGGGCCCTGGCGACGTTGTGCCGCAGCGTCTACGACCCGCGACGCGACGATGCGGATTTCCGCCGCAGTCTGGTAGGAACAGTGGAAGAACAGCGCAAGGCCTTCGACCTGCTGCGCAAGCACTACCCAGAGCGCCGCGAGATCGATGGTTTGAAAGTGCGGATCAATGGTGAGTCGCCCGTTTTGTCGGGCATCGTCGCCGCACTGGAAGCACAGAGCATCCTGTAGGAGCGAGCTTGCTCGCGAAGGTCGTCAACGATAACGCGAAAAACCTGACACCCAGCGTCGCTCTCAGGTTTTTCGTCGAAACGCCGCCCGCAGACAAGCTCGCCCCTACAGGGAAGGCTCAAAAAAACCGGCCACTTGGGCCGGTTCTGAAAGAGCTGGGGCGTATCAGCCTTGCTGGGCAGGCTTGACCAGTTTCTGCTCCAGTTCGGCGCAGGCGCCCTGGATCATCTCTTCGGTAATCTGCACTTCGCGGCCCTGGGCATCGATGTACGAGCAAGGCAACTGCTGTGGCCGGCGGATTACTTCAATTTTGTTAAGGCTACTGGTTTGCAAGGACATGGCCTGTCTCCTCATCAGGTTGTGTACCTACTCTAATTCCCCCGCGTGAACGAGCTGTTACAACTCCTTAGCCCGACGGCGGATTGAATGCCCAGTCCAGCAGAAATCGTGCTGGATTTCCAGCCGGACTTTAGACCGATAGCCTCTAGGGCCTAGTCTTGCCGGGCATAATTAACCTGACTCATTGTGATTTACCCAAGTTCAATCCGATTGCGGTGTAGGCTTGAGGTTGTCTTCCTCAGGTGATGCTCTCCATGCTTTCTGCCCGTCAACGCCGCGCCATTCGCCTGGCCACCCGCTTTATTGCCCCGTACCGCTGGCAGGCCGTCGGCGCCTTGCTCGCACTGATCGTCACCGCAGGGATTACCTTGTCCATGGGCCAGGGCATCCGCCTGTTGGTGGATCAGGGCTTCATGACCCAATCGCCACACTTGCTCAACCAGTCCATCGGCCTGTTCATGATCCTCGTGCTGGGCCTGGCGGTGGGTACGTTTGCGCGGTTTTATTTGGTGTCGTGGATCGGCGAGCGGGTGGTCGCGGACATTCGCAGGCTGGTGTTCAACCATCTGATCTACCTGCATCCGGGGTTCTACGAGAACAACCGCAGCTCGGAAATCCAGTCACGCCTGACCGCCGACACCACCTTGCTGCAATCGGTGATCGGTTCATCCCTGTCGCTGTTTCTGCGCAATGCGTTGATGGTGATCGGCGGGATTGTGTTGCTGTTTATCACCAACCCCAAGCTCACCAGCATCGTGGTGGTGGCGTTGCCGCTGGTGTTGGCGCCGATCCTGATCTTCGGCCGGCGCGTACGCAGCCTGTCGCGCCAGAGCCAGGATCGGATTGCCGACGTGGGCAGCTACGTCTCCGAGACCCTGGGCCAGATCAAGACGGTGCAGGCCTACAACCATCAAGTGCAGGATGAGCAGCGCTTCGCGGTGACAGTGGAGGAGGCGTTCACCACGGCACGCAAGCGTATCGTCCAGCGTGCCTGGCTGATTACCCTGGTGATTGTGCTGGTGCTGGGCGCCGTCGGGGTGATGCTGTGGGTGGGCGGCATGGATGTGATCGCCGGGCGCATCTCCGGCGGCGAGTTGGCGGCCTTTGTGTTCTATAGCCTGATCGTCGGCAGCGCCTTTGGCACCTTGAGCGAGGTGATCGGCGAGTTGCAACGGGCGGCAGGCGCGGCGGAGCGGATTGCCGAACTGTTGCAGTCGAGCAATGACATCCAGGCACCGGCCACGGGGCTGATCACGCTGGCGCAGCGGGTCAGTGGCCGCCTGGAGTTGCAGGATCTGTACTTTTCCTACCCGTCGCGTCCCGATCGCTTTGCCATCGAAGGCCTGAGTCTGAGCATTCAGGCCGGTGAAACCCTGGCCCTGGTCGGCCCGTCCGGGGCGGGCAAGTCCACCCTGTTCGACTTGTTGCTGCGCTTCTACGACCCGCAACAGGGGCAGGTGCTGCTCGAAGGCCAGCCGCTGACCAGCCTGGACCCCTTGGACCTGCGTCGCTGTTTTGCCCTGGTATCCCAGAGCCCGGCGCTGTTTTTTGGCAGCGTTGAAGACAACATCCGCTACGGCAACCCAAAGGCCAGTTTCGCCCAGGTCGAAGAGGCGGCGCGCATTGCCCACGCCCATGATTTCATCCTGCAGATGCCCGATGGCTACCAGACCCATCTGGGTGATGGTGGCATGGGCCTTTCCGGTGGGCAGCGCCAGCGCCTGGCAATTGCCCGGGCCTTGTTGGTGGATGCCCCCATCCTGTTGCTGGACGAAGCCACCAGCGCCCTGGACGCCCAGAGCGAGCACCTGATCCAACAGGCATTGCCGCAACTGATGGAAGGGCGCACCACCCTAGTGATCGCCCACCGCCTGGCCACGGTGAAAAACGCCGATCGGATTGCGGTGATGGATCAGGGGAAATTGGTCGCGGTGGGCACCCATCAGCAACTGATCGCCACCAACCCGCTGTATGCGCGGCTGGCGGCCCTGCAATTCAACGAAGACCCCTTGTAGAGCGAGCTTGCTCGCGAAAAGCCCAAGAACGCCGCAGTCATCCAGACTACAGGCGTTATTGTTTACGTGCTTCGCGAGCAAGCTCGCTCCTACAAGTGATTCGGGTATTTCGGTGATTACTGGTCGTCGAAATAGCGCTCGTGCCAATCCACCAACGGTTGCGGGGAGTTGAGCTTCTGCCCGTAGATCACCGAATAAGACAGCACGTTCTGCACATACTGGCGGGTTTCGTCGAATGGAATGCTTTCCACCCACACGTCGAAACTCAGGTGGTCGGCGCCGCGCAGCCATTGGCGCACGCGGCCAGGGCCGGCGTTGTAGGCGGCGGAGGCGAGCACGCGGTTACCGTTGAACTGGCTGTGAACCTGGCTCAGGTAGGCGGCGCCGAGCTGGATATTCTTGTCCGGGTCCAGCACTTGCTGGGGTGATGCCAACGGGATGCTGAACTTGCGTGCGGTTTCCTTGGCGGTGGCGGGCATCAGTTGCATCAGGCCGCTGGCGCCGACGCCGGAACGGGCGTCATCCATAAAGGCGCTTTCCTGGCGGGTGATGGCAAACACCCAACTCGAATGCAGGCCACGGACCTTGGCTTCACGCACCAGGGTGTCGCGGTGGGCCATGGGGAAGCGGATATCCAGGTCGTCCCAGTACTTGGCCTGGCTGATGGTACGGATCGCCGGGAAGTACCATTTCATGTCATAGGCTAGCTTAGCCTGGGCGACCATTTCGTCACGGTTGAAGTGGCGGCTGACGTGATACCACTCGCGACGGCCGTCGACGATCTGGCCACGGGCATAAAACTCCAGGGCGCGGCGCACGCCCGGGGTGTTGCGCACCTTGTTGATCAGCGCCTGGCTCATGACCAGGGGCTGGTTGTTCAGTTGATAGGGTGCCTGGGAGCGATCTGCGGCAAGGAAACCATAAAAATCCCGCTCCTTTGCCAGGCCTTTGTACAGCACCAGCGCCTGCGGGTTCTTTGGCTCTGCCAGTTCCAGCGCGCGGGCCTGCCAGTAGCGCCAGCGGTTGGTGGTGGCCAGGTCCTGGGGCAGCTTGCGGGTCAACTGGTAGGCATCTTCCCAGCGGGCCAGACGCAGCAGCAGGCGCAGGCGCCATTCGGAGACGGTATTGTCACGCAGCTCCGGATCATATTTGGTCATCACGTCCAGGGCGCGGGGGTCGTAGCGTCGCGCCAGGGTCAGGCCGATTTCCCGGGCGATGGACACTTTTTCATCACGGGAGAAGTGCATGCTGCTGGCATACCCATCCAGCAGGGCCATGGCTTGTTCCGGATCCTGGCGCGCCAGGCGGCGCAGGCCCAGGCCGACGGCGTCGGACATGGCTTCAGTGGCAGGCAGGAAGCGCGAGGGGTCACTGAGCATGGTGGGCTTTTGCGCCACATCCACCATCAGGCGACCCTGGGCACCCAGGGTGGGCAAGGTTTTCACCAGGCTGTTGGCCAGCGGATAGTTGCGGGCTTCGGCGGCGAGCTTGGCGCGGTCCCAGATTTTCTGTTCGGTCAATTGTCCGGCGGCGGCCCATTGGCCAAAGGTGGCATCACAGGCGGCCGGTTGGGATTTGCCGGTCATCCACAGGGCTTCGGCGGTCTTGTAGCCTTCGGCCTTGAGGTTGTTGCTCAATTGGTATTGGCCGTGCAGGCAGTCCAGTTCGGTGAAGTTGAGCTTGGCGTCGTAGTATTTTTCAAAGGTCTTCCAGTCGCCACGCTCGGCCAGCCAGCGCAACCAGCGCAGCTTCATCCAGTTGGCCTGGGGCAGGTCGCCATGCTTGGCCAGGAACTGTTCGATTTCCTGGTTGCTGGCGGACTTGAGGCGTGCGGTCAGTTCGTCGTAGGCCAGGTACGGCGTCAGCGGGTAATCGGCCAGGGCCTGGCTGTATTGCATGTACGGCCCGGTGTCGCCTTTGGCCAGGGCACGCTTGGCTTGGTCGTAATATTGGCGTTGGGTGGTCAGGTCCACTGCCTGGGCGGTCTGGACGGCTGTGGAGGAAAGAAGCAGGCAAGATAAAAAGCTGAAAAGGCGACTGCGCATGAGACGTCCGTGCAAAGAAATCAGGACTAGTGCCGACGCTGTCGACACTGATTGCCCCTAGCTTAGCCTTTTGCCCGCAGCCGGTGAAAGCTTTGCAGGCCGCTTCGCTGAAGTTCTCAAGAAATGTCCTACAGAACGTGTTGGGCATGAAAATGCCGGCCGCTTCACCCCCCAACTCAGGTAGAATGCGCGCCCAGTTTTTGGAGAAGCGTATGACCCTGCTCAAATTCAGCGATGTGTCCCTTGCTTTCGGCGCTATGCCGTTGTTGGACAAGGTGTCCTGGCAGATCGCCCGTGGTGAGCGGGTGTGCATCATCGGCCGCAACGGCACCGGCAAGTCCAGCATGATGAAGCTGGTCAAGGGCGACCAGAAGCCCGATGACGGCTCCGTGTGGCGTGCCCCGGGCCTGAAGATCGGCGAATTGCCGCAAGAATTGCCGGTGGCCGACGAACGGACCGTGTTCGACGTGGTTGCCGAAGGCCTCGATGGCGTAGGCGAATTGCTTGCCCAATACCACCACCTGGCGCAGAACTGCGTCACCGATGCTGACCTGGACAAGCTGATGCACGTCCAGCAAGACCTCGAAGCCCGTGATGGCTGGCGCTTGCAGCAACTGGTCGACAGCACCTTGAGCCGCCTGCAATTGCCGGCTGACAAGACCCTTGCCGAACTGTCCGGCGGCTGGCGTCGCCGCGTGCTGCTGGCCCAGGCCCTGGTTTCCGAGCCGGACCTGCTGCTGCTCGACGAACCGACCAACCACCTGGATATCGGCGCGATTGCCTGGCTCGAAGAAGCCCTCAAGGACTTTCAGGGCGCCGTGCTGTTTATCACGCACGACCGTTCTTTCTTGCAGAACCTCGCCACGCGCATCCTCGAACTGGATCGCGGCGGCCTGATCGACTGGAACGGCGACTACGCCAGCTTCCTGGTGCACAAGGAAGCCACCCTGGCCGCTGAAGAAACCGCCAACGCGCTGTTCGACAAAAAGCTGGCCCAGGAAGAAGTCTGGATCCGCCAGGGCATCAAGGCGCGCCGTACCCGTAACGAAGGCCGCGTACGCGCCCTGAAAGCCTTGCGTGTGGAGCGCAGCGAACGTCGCGAGCGCACCGGCAAGGCCAACATCCAGCTGGATACCGCCGACAAGTCGGGCAAGCAGGTCATGGTCCTGGAGAACGTCAGCTTCCATCACCCGGATGGCCCGTTCCTGATCAAGGACTTCTCCATGGTCCTGCAGCGTGGCGACCGCATCGGCTTGCTGGGCGCCAACGGTACCGGCAAGACCACCTTGCTCAAGCTGATGCTCAACGGCCTGCAACCGACCAGCGGCACCGTGGAAGAGGGCACGCGCATCGACGTGGCCTACTTCGACCAGTTGCGCCACCAGTTGGACCTGGAAAAAACCGTGATCGACAACGTCGCCGAAGGCCGCGACTTTATCGATATCGACGGCCAGAGCCGCCACGTACTGAGCTATCTGGGCGACTTCCTGTTCAGCCCGCAACGTGCCCGCACGCCGGTCAAGGCCTTGTCTGGCGGTGAGCGTGCGCGCTTGCTGCTGGCCAAGCTGTTCAGCAAGCCGGCCAACCTGCTGGTGCTCGACGAACCGACCAACGACCTCGACGTGGAAACCCTCGAACTGCTGGAAGAGGTCCTGCTGACCTTCAACGGCACTGTGCTGATGGTCAGCCACGACCGGGCATTCCTCGACAACGTGGTCACCAGTACCCTGGTCTTTGAAGGTGAAGGCAAGGTGCGCGAATACGTCGGTGGTTATCAGGACTGGCTGCGCCAGGGCGGTTCGCCGCGCCTGCTGGGCGTGACCGAGAGCAAGTCCGGCAAGGCCGACTTGAACTCTGCGGTGGTTGCACCTGCCGCTGCTGAACCTGTCCAGGAAGCTGCGCCAGCGGCCAAGAAAAAGCTCAGCTACAAGCTGCAGCGTGAGCTGGAAGCCTTGCCGGGTGATATCGACGCCAAGGAGCAGCAGATCGCAGCCGTGGAAGCCGAAATGGCTGACGCGGGTTTCTACCTGCGTCCTGCGGCGGAAACTGCCAAGGTCATCGAGTCCCTGGAGAAACTCAACCAGGAGCTGGAAGTGCTGGTTGAGCGTTGGGCCGAGCTGGATGCCTGATTGATTCAGCGGCAATAAAAAACCGGCGCTCTTACGAGCACCGGTTTTTTTATATGAAATGCAATTCAAGGGTAGGAGCTGGCTTGCCTGCGATAGCCATCGGTATCTACACACTTTTGCCGCAGCGCATAAATCCTGGCAGAGAGGGCTGTTGTGGCAAGCCCGCTCGCCACAGGGGAGGTCGTCAGTGTCTGAAAGTTGTGTAGTTACCGATGCTGCGATAGCGGTACGCCAGCCACCAAATGTATCAACTGACAGACTGCTATCGCTGGCAAGCCAGTTCCTATATTTGATCTGCAGTGTTCTTACGAGCTTTTTACCAGTCTCACTGCCAGTACGTCGCACGGTGCGCCGTGCAATACATCGTTGGCAGTCGAGCCCAGCAGCAACGCCAAGCCGTGGCGACCATGGCTGCCGACCACGATCAGGTCGCAGTTCTGTTCCTTGGCCAAATGGTGGATTTCCTGGCGTGGCTGACCATAGGTCAGGTGGCTTTGGTCTTTTTTCAGCGCGGGATATTTGGCAATCAGTCGGTCCAAGCGCTCCTTGGCCTGGTCGAATTGCTGCTGTTGCAGTTGCGAAAGGTCCATAGGCACGTCGCCACCAAAGGCCATGGCCATGGGTTCTACGATATGCACCAGGGACAGCTTCACGTTATCGCCGGCAATGGCAACGGCGCGCTTGATCACCGGATCGCACTCTTCGGTCAGGTCCACGGCGACCAGAATATGTTCGTAAGTCATGAGGCGCTCCTCCAGGGGACTGCAATAAGTTCAGTATGGCTGCTTTCAAGCGCAAGGGCTTGCGTCAGGTCAAATCTGCTCATCTAGAAATTCGGGAGTACACATATGACGGTCTGGATAGTGGTGTCAATCCTTCTGGTGGTCTTGAGCCCCTTGGCATGGCTGCGACCTTCGCGCCACCAGAGCGGGCGCATGGCCCTGCGCATGGAGGCCCGCCGCATTGGCCTGGCGATGCAATTGTCGCCCCAGGAGTGGCCACATTGGCTCAAGCAAGAGCCGCCCAGCCCGTGTGCGCAGTACTGTCGGCCGCGGCGGGGCAGTAAGCCGGCCCTCTGGTGTTACTGGCAGTTGGAGCCGGGGGTATGGGTCAATCAATGGCGGGAAATCTGTGTCGATGAGAAGTTGTTGCCGCATTTTGCAACGCTGCCGGATAACGTCTACAAAATCGAAGCCGATGGGCAGATGATCGCTTTGTATTGGGGTGAGAAGGGCGAATTGAGCGTCTTGCAGAACATCAATGCCTTGCTCAAGGCTCTGGCCTGACACCGTCTGCGCCCGAGAGCGTCAACGATAACTTGGCAAACCTGGTTTAACGCGGTGCGCTCAGGTTTTTCGCGAGCAAGCTCGCTCCTACAGTGATGGAATCGCAGGCAATAAAAAGCCCGACATCATCATCGGGCTGGAGTTGGCCAGGCAGGCCGGTAAATCTCTGATTCATACCGCCGCGCATTCGCGCAGGCGTTCACACATGCGGCTAGCCTAGCCGGATATCCGTCGCTGTACAGGCCTTTGCTGGCTGTTTTGGATTATTGATCAGGTGAATGCCTGCGCATTGATTCGGCGTAGCGGTTCTGAAATGACTGAAAAGTCGCGTTTTAGCAGCCCTTTCGAGCGATTGACAATTGTCGGAAATTGGCTGAAGGTGGCGTACCCAAATCAAACGGGCGTATGAATTGAGCGTTTGTCCTTCAGACCGTTCGTACAGAATCCCGACTATCGCGTTGGCGGGTGTGCCTGGCAAATAGGCGTTAGCATCGACGGTAACGTCTGTGTTTACGCTTCGGCCAGCGTCCGACGTGTACTGTTCAGCTTCCATATCGTGGAGATCAGTTGATGATTTACGAAGGTAAAGCCATCACGGTTAAGGCTCTTGAAAGTGGCATCGTCGAATTGAAATTCGACCTCAAGGGTGAGTCCGTCAACAAGTTCAACCGTCTAACCCTGAACGAACTGCGTCAGGCCGTAGACACCATCAAGGCTGATGCATCGATCAAAGGTGTGATCGTCTCCAGCGGCAAGGACGTGTTTATCGTCGGCGCTGACATCACCGAATTCGTCGACAACTTCAAGCTGCCCGATGCCGAGCTTGTGGCTGGCAACCTCGAAGCCAACAATATTTTCAGCGATTTCGAAGACCTCAACGTGCCGACTGTTGCCGCGATCAATGGCATCGCTCTGGGCGGCGGTCTGGAAATGTGCCTGGCCGCGGACTTCCGCGTCATGGCCTCCAGCGCGAAAATCGGCCTGCCGGAAGTCAAGCTGGGCATCTACCCAGGCTTCGGCGGTACCGTGCGCCTGCCGCGCATCATCGGTGCCGACAACGCCATCGAGTGGATTGCCGCTGGCAAGGAAAACCGTGCTGAAGACGCGCTGAAAGTAGGCGCAGTCGATGCCGTGGTTGCTCCGGAAAAGCTCGCAGAAGCTGCACTGAACCTGATCAAGGGCGCCATCAGCGGCGAATTTGACTACAAGGCCAAGCGCCAGCCGAAGCTGGAAAAGCTCAAGCTCAACGCCATCGAACAGATGATGTCGTTCGAAACCGCCAAGGGTTTCGTCGCCGGTCAAGCGGGTCCTAACTACCCGGCTCCGGTCGAAGCGATCAAGACCATCCAGAAAGCCGCGAACTTCGGTCGCGACAAGGCCCTGGAAATCGAAGCCGCCGGCTTCGTCAAACTGGCCAAGACGTCTGCTGCGCAGAGCCTGATCGGCCTGTTCCTGAACGATCAGGAATTGAAGAAAAAGGCCAAGGCCTACGACGAAATCGCCAAAGACGTGAAACAGGCTGCCGTACTCGGCGCCGGTATCATGGGCGGCGGTATCGCTTATCAGTCGGCGTCCAAAGGCACGCCGATCCTGATGAAAGACATCAATGAACACGGTATCGAGCAGGGCCTGGCGGAAGCCGCCAAACTGCTGGTGGGCCGCGTTGATAAAGGTCGCATGACCGCTGCGAAAATGGCTGAAGTGCTTAACGGCATTCGTCCTACGCTGTCCTACGGCGATTTCGGCCATGTCGATCTGGTGGTCGAAGCGGTTGTCGAGAACCCGAAGGTCAAGCAGGCGGTACTGGCTGAAGTCGAAGCCCAGGTCAAAGAAGACACGATCCTGGCTTCCAACACCTCGACCATTTCCATCACCTTGTTGGCCAAGGCCCTCAAGCGTCCGGAAAACTTCGTCGGCATGCACTTCTTCAACCCGGTGCACATGATGCCGCTGGTGGAAGTGATCCGTGGCGAGAAGTCCAGCGAGCTGGCCGTTGCCACCACCGTTGCCTACGCCAAGAAAATGGGCAAGAACCCGATCGTGGTCAACGACTGCCCGGGCTTTTTGGTCAACCGTGTGCTGTTCCCGTACTTCGGCGGTTTCGCCAAGCTGGTCAGCGCGGGTGTGGACTTTGTGCGTATCGACAAGGTCATGGAGAAGTTCGGCTGGCCAATGGGCCCGGCGTACCTGATGGACGTGGTCGGTATCGACACCGGCCACCACGGTCGCGACGTCATGGCTGAAGGCTTCCCGGACCGCATGAAAGACGACCGTCGCTCGGCTGTCGATGCGCTTTACGAGGCCAAGCGCCTTGGCCAGAAGAATGGCAAGGGCTTCTACGCCTACGAGACCGACAAGAAAGGCAAGCAGAAGAAAGTTGCCGATCCATCGGTTCACGAAGTGCTGGCGCCTATCGTCTACGAGCAGCGTGAAGTGTCCGACGAGGACATCATCAACTGGATGATGATCGCCCTGTGCCTGGAAACCGTGCGTTGCCTGGAAGACGGCATCGTTGAAACCGCCGCCGAAGCCGATATGGGCCTGGTGTACGGTATTGGTTTCCCTCCATTCCGTGGTGGTGCGCTGCGTTACATCGACTCGATCGGTGTAGCCGAATTCGTTGCCCTGGCTGATCAATACGCTGATCTGGGCCCGTTGTACCACCCGACTGCGAAGCTGCGCGAGATGGCCAAGAACGGCCAGAGCTTCTTCGGTTAAGTGCCCAGACGACTAGAGCGAGAATATTTATGAGCTTGAATCCAAGAGACGTCGTGATTGTCGACTTCGGTCGTACTCCGATGGGCCGCTCCAAGGGCGGCATGCACCGCAACACCCGTGCCGAAGACATGTCGGCGCACCTGATCAGCAAGCTGCTGGAACGCAACGTCAAGGTCGACCCGAACGAAGTCGAGGACGTGATCTGGGGCTGCGTCAACCAGACCCTGGAGCAGGGCTGGAACATTGCGCGCATGGCCTCCTTGATGACGCAGATCCCGCACACTGCTGCCGGCCAGACCGTCAGCCGCCTGTGTGGCTCGTCGATGAGCGCGCTGCACACAGCCGCCCAGGCGATCATGACCGGTAACGGTGATGTGTTCGTGGTCGGCGGCGTGGAGCACATGGGCCACGTCAGCATGATGCACGGCGTCGATCCAAACCCGCATATGTCGCTGTACGCGGCAAAAGCCTCGGGCATGATGGGCCTGACCGCAGAAATGCTCGGCAAGATGCACGGCATCACCCGTGAAGCCCAGGACGCTTTTGGCCTGCGCTCGCACCAGCTCGCCCACAAGGCAACCCTGGAAGGCAAGTTCAAGGATGAGATCATCCCGATGAACGGCTACGACGAGAACGGTTTCCTGAAACTGTTCGACTACGACGAAACCATTCGTCCGGACACCACCCTGGAAAGCCTGGCGGCCTTGAAGCCGGCATTCAATCCAAAGGGCGGCACCGTGACTGCCGGTACTTCGTCGCAGATCACCGATGGTGCTTCGTGCATGATCGTGATGTCGGCCCAGCGCGCCCAGGACCTGGGGATCCAGCCTCTGGCGGTGATCCGTTCCATGGCCGTAGCGGGTGTGGATCCGGCGATCATGGGCTATGGTCCAGTACCGGCCACACAAAAAGCCTTGAAGCGCGCAGGTCTGAGCATCTCCGACATCGACTTCTTCGAGCTCAACGAAGCTTTCGCCGCACAGGCCCTGCCAGTGCTGAAAGATTTGAAAGTGCTCGACAAGATGAACGAGAAGGTTAACCTGCACGGCGGTGCGATTGCCCTGGGCCACCCATTCGGTTGCTCCGGTGCACGTATCTCCGGCACCTTGCTTAACGTGATGAAGCAAAATGGCGGCAACCTTGGGGTTGCAACCATGTGCATTGGTCTCGGCCAAGGCATTTCCACCGTCTTCGAACGCGTCTAAGCGTTGGGTTGACGGAAGCCGGGGCCCAGTGCCCCGGTTTTTGTTTTTTGGAATTTTTAATTTTTTTTTAATAAATTTTGTAAGAGGGCCAGAGCATGAAAGTCGAACCAGGGCTCTACAGGCATTACAAAGGTCCCGAGTACCGCGTTTTCAATGTGGCGCGGCACTCCGAGACCGAGGAAGAAGTGGTGTTCTACCAAGCACTGTATGGCGATTACGGCTTTTGGGTGCGTCCCTTGAGCATGTTCCTGGAGACCGTCGAAGTTGACGGCGAACAGGTCCCGCGCTTTGCTTTGGTGCAGGGTGAACCCAGTCTTTTTTCGGTGCAATAACGGCCGGTTGCGCACAATGCTGTGCTTGACCTCACTGTGTTGCCACTATATATAGCGTTGCCGCGTCAGGCGCCAACCGCCTTTCTCTTCTCGAATTCAGGAATTTTCCGATCCATGGGCAAATCGCTGGTCATTGTGGAATCCCCGGCTAAGGCCAAGACCATCAACAAGTACTTGGGTAACGAGTACGTGGTGAAGTCGAGTATCGGCCATATCCGAGACCTGCCCACCAGCGGTTCGGCTAGCGCCAGCAAGGAGCCTGCTGCCAAGCGCGGCAAGGCGGCTGCGGGCGAAGGTCCGGTGCTCTCGCCTAAAGAGAAGGCGCGTAAGCAGCTGGTCTCGCGCATGGGTGTGGACCCGGACCATGGCTGGAAGGCCAAGTACGAAATCCTTCCAGGCAAGGAAAAGGTCATCGAGGAGCTGCGCCGGCTCGCCAAGGATGCTGACACCATCTATCTCGCAACGGACTTGGACCGCGAGGGGGAAGCCATTGCCTGGCACCTGCGCGAAGCCATCGGTGGGGATGACAGCCGCTATAAACGCGTGGTGTTCAACGAAATTACCAAGAAGGCGATCCAGGAAGCCTTCTCCAAGCCGGGCGAACTGGACATTGACCGCGTCAATGCCCAGCAGGCTCGACGCTTCCTCGACCGCGTCGTCGGCTACATGGTCTCGCCACTGCTGTGGGCCAAGATCGCTCGCGGCCTGTCCGCCGGCCGCGTGCAATCGGTCGCGGTCAAGTTGGTGGTGGAGCGCGAGCGCGAGATCCGTGCGTTCATCCCTGAAGAATACTGGGAAGTCCACGCCGACCTCGGGACCGCCAAGGGCGCGACCGTACGCTTTGACGTAGCCCGCGAGAAAGGCGAGGCCTTCAAGCCGCTCAACGAAGCTCAGGCCATGGCCGCGCTGGAGAAGCTCAAGGCTTCCAGCTACAGCATCGTCAAGCGTGAAGACAAGCCCACCAGCAGCAAGCCGTCGGCACCGTTCATCACTTCCACCCTGCAACAGGCTGCGAGCAACCGCCTGGGCTTTGGGGTGAAGAAGACGATGATGATGGCCCAGCGTTTGTACGAAGCGGGCTACATCACTTACATGCGTACCGACTCCACCAACCTGTCGGTGGACGCGGTGGCGATGGCGCGTACTTACATTGAAAGCGAGTTCGGCAAGAAGTACCTGCCGGAGAAGCCAAACGTCTATAGCAGCAAGGAAGGCGCACAAGAGGCTCACGAAGCGATTCGTCCTTCCGATGCCAATACCGAGCCAAGCAAGCTCAGTGGCATGGAGCGCGACGCTGAGCGCCTCTACGAGCTGATCTGGCGCCAGTTCCTGGCTTGCCAGATGCTGCCGGCGCAATACCTGTCCACGACCGTCACCGTGGGTGCCGGGGAATTCGAGCTGCGCGCCAAGGGCCGTATCCTCAAGTTCGACGGCTACACCCGGGTGATGCCGCAAATCGCCAAGCCAGGCGATGACGACGTGTTGCCGGACATGGCCCAGGGCGATGTGATGAAGCTGATCAAGCTTGATCCGAGCCAGCACTTCACCAAGCCGCCTGCGCGTTATTCGGAAGCCAGCCTGGTTAAGGAGATGGAGAAGCGTGGCATTGGTCGTCCTTCGACCTACGCGGCGATCATCTCCACCATCCAGGACCGTGGCTACGTGGCCCTGCATAACCGTCGTTTCTATTCGGAAAAGATGGGCGATATCGTTACCGAGCGTTTGTCCGAGAGCTTCTCCAACCTGATGGACTACGGCTTTACCGCCGGCATGGAAGAGAACCTCGATGACGTGGCCCAGGGCGAGCGTGACTGGAAAAACGTACTCGACGAGTTCTATGGCGACTTCAAGAAAAAACTCGAAGTAGCCGAGAGCCCGGAAAACGGCATGCGCGCCAACCAGCCGGTGATGACGGATATTCCGTGCACCACCTGCGGGCGGCCGATGCAGATCCGCACCGCGTCTACCGGTGTGTTCCTGGGTTGCTCGGGCTATAGCCTGCCGCCCAAAGAGCGCTGCAAGGCCACGGTCAACCTGGTACCGGGTGATGAAATCGCCGCCGACGACGAGGGTGAATCCGAGTCGCTGGTGTTGCGTGGCAAGCATCGTTGCCCGATCTGCAGCACGGCTATGGATGCCTACCTGCTGGATGAGAAGCACAAGCTGCATATCTGCGGTAACAACCCGGATTGCAACGGCTACGAGATTGAAGAAGGCACCTATCGCATCAAGGGCTACGAAGGTCCGAGCCTGGAGTGCGACAAGTGCGGCAGCGAGATGCAGCTCAAGACCGGCCGTTTCGGCAAGTTCTTCGGTTGCACCAACCCGACCTGCAAGAACACCCGCAAACTGCTGAAAAGCGGTGACGCGGCGCCGCCGAAGATGGACCCGGTGAAGATGCCCGAGCTCAAGTGCGAGAAGGTCAACGACACCTACATCCTGCGTGACGGCGCTTCGGGCCTGTTCCTGGCTGCCAGCCAGTTCCCGAAAAACCGCGAGACCCGTGCGCCACTGGTGATGGAGATCGTGCCGCACAAGGACGAGATTGATCCGAAGTACCACTTCCTGTGCGAAGCGCCGAAAAAGGATCCCGACGGTCGTCCGGCCGTGATCCGCTACAGCCGCAAGACCAAGGAGCAGTACGTGCAGACCGAAGTGGACGGCAAGCCTACGGGCTGGAAGGCGTTCTACGACGGTGGCAAGTGGAAGGTCGAGGATAAGCGCCAGGGCGCTTGATCTGTAGGAGCGAGCTTGCTCGCGAAGGTCGTTAACGCTAACGCGATAAACCCGATGCACTGCGTTGTTCTCGGGTTTTTCGCGAGTAAACTCGCTCCTGCAAAGCCAGCATCACGTTTATGTCGTTGTGGAGACTGCCGTCATGGCCAACGAGCTCTATACCCGCACCAACCAGAAAATTTACTTCACGGGTTTGTGCCTGGAAGCCCTTGGTCGTGCAGAGGAAGGCAAGGAGATGAACGCTATCGCGCTGGTCCAGGCGGGGCGGGAGTCGGCGTTGTTCCATCTGTACGGAGCTTTGCTGGGGCTGTGTCATGAAATTGCCGGCTTCTATCGCTTGCCCCAGGCCAATGCGCCACGAGCCGAGGATATTCTGACCCGTGAGGTGCTGGAGTCTCTGGCTATCCCTGAGTTGGCTGAGTTGGTGGAAATGGCCCGCAGTCCCGACAGTTGGCTGGCTCGCTTGCTGGCGGCCCATTCGGCGATGTTCCAGCCGCCGCGTGTACCGCACAAGCCCAAGGGCGATGTGACCCAACCGCTGATTGTTGCGGTCAGTCTGGAAGAGGAAGGTCCCGAGCCACTGAGCCGGGCCGAGTTGGAGAGCTGGCGTCAGGAGCTGAAGAAGCTGGCTATCCGCTTTCGGGATGGCTTGAACGAGTGCTGAGTGGCAGGGCGATGTAGGAGCCGGCTTGCCGGCGATAACAATTGATCAAACAGTGCAAAATTGGCCGGCAGACCGCTATCGCTGGCAAGCTAGCTCCTACAGACCATTCATCAAGCCGTAAAGAAAGCTGTTCAGATCCTGAGCGAGGCCGCGTTGATGACTGATATAATGCTGGCCTTTCGTGGAGAACAGATTTTTATGCCAACGTCCTTTCTGGAAATTGTTGAATTGCCCGACGGCCGAATTGAGCTGCGCAGGGCTGAGGACGAGGGTTCTCTGGTGACTTTGGACTTTTCCGAAGATGCCAAGGCATTTCTGCAAGGCCAGCACGTGGAAGTGGCAAAAGCCATGTTGAGCGTGGGTGTGCAGATGGCGGGGCGCCTGGCTGAAGGCGAGCCAGAGAAAGACGATGGACCGCGGATTCTTCACTGAGTCCGTTTGTCGTTTTCAAGATTCAAATTCTCAATCGGCTTCTCAATCCTGTAGAAGCCTTGCGTCCATCGCAGGCACTGACCTGACGTCAGGCTGCAATCGGACGACCTGTAATACTCCCGATAACGCGTTGCGCGTCAGTCTCGGGCTTTACCCCAATCGAATGTTCAAGCTTTGTGCATCGCCTGTGCGTGCCGCACTGATCAACTGTTGCTTGGCTGAAGCGCCCAGCGGATTCAGCCAACTGACGACGGTATGGCTACGCCCCAGGCGCAACGCTTCGCAGGTCAGTTGCTGAGCGCTCTGGGTGCCGCGTGGTTGCAGCAGCAGGATACGCTCGCGGTTCAGGCCCGCATCCCGTAGCCAGGCCTGGGTCAGGCTGGAGGGCGGGGCGATCAGAGTCAGCCAGCGGGCGTCCTGCTCCTGGCTCAGTTCACGCAGAATCGGAGCCAGCAAGCTCAGGCAGTTCCCGGCAGCGCCGCGCAACGACAATTCACTGAATACCTCCGGTTCGGCGGGGGCGGTCCATGGGGACTCCACCGCCTCGCTGAGGATCGGTGCAAGTGGCTGGGCCAGGAAGGCCTCAAACAGCGGCAGTTGTGTATGTTGTTGCGCGTGTGGGAACTGCATGATGCCTCCGTTAGCGGCGAATAACGCCGACACTCAAGCCTTCGATCACCAGGTCCTGATCCTTCAGGTTGACTTCAATCGGTGAAAACTCAGGGTTTTCCGCCAGCAGCCAGACTTTGCTGCCCTCGCGTTTGAAGCGCTTGACCGTCACTTCGTCGCCAATGCGCGCCACGACGATCTGACCGTTGCGTGCTTCACGGGTGGTATGGACGGCCAGCAGGTCGCCGTCGAAGATGCCCACGTCCTTCATGCTCATGCCATGGACCCGCAGCAGGTAGTCGGCGCGAGGATGGAAGAAGGTCGGGTTGATATTGCAGGACTCTTCGACGTGCTGTTGTGCAAGAATTGGCGCACCGGCAGCGACCCGGCCGATGATCGGCAGCGTCGATTCGTCAGCCTTGGCTTCGAAGCCAGGGATACGAATGCCACGGGATGCCCCTGGGGTCATTTCGATTGCACCCTTGCGGGCAAGGGCCTTCAGGTGTTCTTCCGCAGCGTTGGGGGATTTGAATCCCAGCTCCAGGGCGATTTCCGCCCGGGTCGGCGGATAGCCGTTGTCGTCGAGGCAGCGCTTGATAAAAGCGAGAATCTCAGCTTGGCGTGGCGTCAGTTTTAGCATGTTGATCGCTCTGTCTTTTTATACAGTGACTGGGATTATATACAGTGAACTGCGCTTGGCAATCATCGTTTTTGCCGACTCCGCCGGACGGTCATCCGTCGGTCCTTGCAAAGCCTGGAGATAGCGCTGCCTACAGGCCGCTGAAGATGTGATTAAATAGGTACGAATCGGGTGACTGCCCGGCCGGAAAACGGACCTGCAGGCTTGACATTGCACAGGGTGAAACGTATGTTTCAAACAAGTGTTTGTCAGGCGGAGTACCCATGGCCCAGTCGGAAACCGTTGAACGCATTCTCGATGCTGCCGAGCAGTTGTTCGCGGAAAAAGGATTTGCTGAAACTTCATTGCGGCTGATCACCAGCAAGGCCGGGGTCAACCTGGCGGCAGTGAACTATCATTTCGGCTCGAAGAAAGCCCTGATCCAGGCAGTATTCTCACGTTTCCTGGGGCCGTTCTGCATCAGTCTCGACCGTGAGCTGGAGCGGCGCCAGACCAAGCCCGACAGCAAGCCGAGCCTGGAAGAGCTGCTGGAAATCCTCGTCGAGCAAGCGCTGGTGGTACAACCACGCAGTGGCAACGACTTGTCGATCTTCATGCGTCTGCTGGGCCTGGCGTTCAGTCAAAGCCAGGGCCACTTGCGGCGTTATCTCGAAGACATGTATGGCAAGGTATTCCGTCGCTACATGCTGCTGGTGAATGAGGCGGCTCCGCGTATTCCCCCTATCGAATTGTTCTGGCGCGTGCACTTCATGCTCGGCGCCGCAGCGTTCAGCATGTCCGGGATCAAGGCTTTGCGCGCCATCGCCGAGACCGATTTCGGGGTCAACACCTCCATCGAGCAGGTCATGCGCTTGATGGTGCCGTTCCTGGCTGCTGGTATGCGCGCCGAAAGTGGTGTCACCGACCCGGCCATGGCTGCTGCCCAGTTGCGCCCGCGCAGCAAGTCCGTCCCTGTGGCTGCCAAGGTTTAACCACTGGCGTCTGGGCGCAACCGCTTGCATCCGCTAAGCTAGCCGCCCATGCCGATTTCAAATATTTACCCGTACCCCACCGCCTTGCCAGGCTTGATCTGGCGAGGTAGTGGAGTGCGCGCGTCATTCAAGGAAAATTTATGACTGCTGCCCTACAAGGCTCTTTGATGGTGGACGTTGCCGGCACCTGGCTGACGGCTGAAGATCGCCACTTGTTGCGCCAGCCTGAAGTGGGCGGCCTGATCATTTTTGCGCGCAACATCGAGCATCCGCGCCAAGTGCGGGAGTTGAGCGCCGCCATTCGCGCGGTGCGCCCGGACCTGCTGCTGGCTGTCGACCAGGAGGGCGGCCGTGTCCAGCGCCTGCGCCAGGGGTTTGTCCGCCTGCCGGCCATGCGTGCGCTTGCAGACAATCCCAATGCCGACTACCTGGCCGAGCAGTGCGGCTGGGTCATGGCTACGGAAGTGTTGGCCGTCGGCTTGGACCTGAGCTTCGCCCCAGTGCTGGACCTCGACTACCAACGCAGCGCGGTCGTAGGCACGCGCGCGTTCGAAGGTGATCCCGAGCGTGCCGCGCTGTTGGCCGGCGCCTTTATCCGGGGCATGAACAGCGCCGGCATGGCGGCCACCGGCAAACACTTTCCGGGTCATGGTTGGGCTGAGGCAGATTCCCACGTCGCCATTCCCGTGGATGAACGCAGCCTGGAGCAGCTTCGCAGCCATGACCTGGTGCCGTTCGCGCGCCTGAGCAAGCAATTGGCCGCCGTCATGCCGGCCCACGTCATCTATCCGCAGGTCGATAACCAGCCGGCTGGCTTCTCGCGTCGCTGGCTGCAGGACATCCTGCGCGGTGAGTTGCAGTTCGATGGGGTGATTTTCAGTGATGACCTGTCCATGGCCGGTGCCCATGTGGTGGGGGATGCGGCGAGCCGTATCGAGGCGGCCTTGAGCGCAGGTTGCGATATGGGTCTGGTGTGCAATGACCGTGCCGCCGCCGAGTTGGCCCTGAGCGCCGCCCAGCGCATGAAGGTCACGCCGTCGGCGCGGATTGCCCGGATGCGTGGGCAGGCGATTGCCTCGACTGACTATAAGCAGGACCCGCGTTGGTTGGCGGCGCTCGGTGCGCTTAGGGAAGCGCAGTTGATCGAATAAGACTGAGACAGGTGTCTGTGGCGAGCCCGCTCGCCACAGGGACGGCTGACAGTCAACGCTTCTCTTGCTTGTTGGGCAACGGCGCAAACAGTGCCTCGATATCCTCATTGCCCAGCTTCCAGTCACCCGTGGTGCGACCATCCAGCACACCCGCCGCCAGGTCTGACTTCTCCTGCTGCAATGCCTGGATCTTCTCTTCCACAGTGCCGCGGGCAATCATCTTGTACACAAACACCGGCTTCTCCTGGCCGATGCGATACGCACGGTCGGTGGCCTGGTTTTCTGTGGCAGGGTTCCACCACGGGTCGTAGTGGATCACCGTATCGGCTTCGGTCAGGTTAAGCCCGACGCCGCCAGCCTTGAGGCTGATCAGGAAGATCTGCAGCTTGCCACTCTGGAAGTCCTTCACCGGTGTGCGCCGATCGCGGGTCTGGCCGGTCAGCAAGGCATAGGCGACTCCGCGTTTTTTCAGCTCGATCTCAATCAGGCTGAGCATCGAGGTGAACTGGGAGAACAGCAGGATCCTGCGGCCTTCGGCAAACAGTTCGTCGAGCATTTCCATCAGGCTGTCGAGTTTGCCGGAGCTGCTGCCGCGCGCCGGCAGGGTTGCATCGTTGACCAGGCGCAGGTCGCAGCAGACCTGGCGCAGCTTGAGCAGCGCTTCAAGGATGATGATCTGGCTGCGAGCCACGCCCTTGCGCGTGATCTCGTCGCGCACCTTCTTGTCCATGGCCAGGCGCATGGTTTCGTACACGTCGCGCTGCGCTTCATTGAGATCGACCCAATGGATGATCTCGGTCTTGGGCGGCAATTCGGTGGCCACCTGTTCCTTGGTGCGGCGCAGCAAGAACGGTTTGATCCGACCATTGAGGTGCTGCAATCGCACGTCGCTGCCGCGTTTTTCGATGGGCACGCGGTAATCCCGGTTGAAGCTTTTTACATCGCCCAGCCAACCCGGCAGCAAGAAGTGGAACAGCGACCACAGCTCGCCCAGGTGGTTTTCCAGGGGTGTGCCGCTCAGGCACAGGCGCTGGCGTGCATTCAGCTCGCGGGCGGCCTGGGCGGCCTTGCTGGTGGGGTTCTTGATGTATTGGGCTTCATCGAGGATCAGCACATGCAGCGGCTGCGTGGCCAGTTGCTCGATGTCCTTGGGCAGCAGGGCATAGGTGGTCAGCAACAGGTCGTAATCCTGCAACTGGGTGAAGTGTTTCTTGCGCCCGGCACCGTACAGCGCCAGCACCTTGAGTTGCGGGGTGAAGTGCGCCGCTTCGTCAAGCCAGTTGGGGATCAGGCTGGTGGGCATCACCACCATGCACGGTCGGTCCAGGCGCCCAGCGATTTTTTCGCTGAGAATATGCGCCAGGGTCTGCAAGGTTTTGCCCAGGCCCATGTCGTCCGCGAGAATCCCGCCCACTTCCAGTTGACGTAGGGACTGCATCCAACTCAAGCCCTCGAGCTGGTAGGGGCGCAACGTCGCGTTCAGGCCTTCGGGTGCTGCGCAGGTGAAGTCCTTGATGTCGCGCAGGCGCTGGGCAAAGTTGCGGATCTGCTCGCCGCCTTCCCATTGCAGGGGCAGGTCTTCCAGCGGGTTGAGGCGAATGGCGTCGGCCTTGGCCAGGCGCAAGGTGGTGGTGCCGGGCTCTTGCAGGTAGAACTCGCCGAGGGTTGCCAGCACCGGTTTGAGCCGACCATAGGGCAGCGCCACTTGCAACGGGCCGTGGCCGCCATTGGGCAGGCCGGGGATGTTCACCAGGATCAGTTCGTCGTCGCGGCGGCGCGCGAGTTTTTCCGGGTTGAGGATTTCGGTGTGGGAGCGCATCAGGTTCAGCAGGATCGGCAGCAGGCTCAGGCGTTCGCCATTGACGATAATGCCCAGCTCCAGGTCGAACCAGTCGCGCTCCGGCTCTTCATCGACGCTGGCGTACCAGTCGTCGACCGGGCTCAGGTCGAAGCCGAAATCCTCATCAATCTGCAACTCCCAGCCCTCGGCGCGTAGGCTCGGCGATGCGTTGAGGGTGAAGTTCAGCCAGGCGCTGTCGTTGACCATCTCAAACAGCTCGCCGGCGCTTTCCGGCAAGGCCTTGCTCTGGCGCGTGGCGATCTTGAAGCCAAGCAGGCGCAGGTGTTCGCGAAAGCCTTGCTCCACCTCGGGGTGACGCTTGATCCGCAGGCTCTGGGTTTCCTGGCGCACAATGATATCGGCGTTTTTCTGGCCGCTGACGTAGTTGCCCTGGTAATTGAACGACAGCGCCGCCCGGTGCTGGATATAGCGCTGCATCTTGCCGTTGCGCGGCTCAAAGGCGCTGAACTCGATACTGGCCAGCCACAGCCGGGGAATGGGTTGCACATCCTCGAGCACCACTTGTGGCAACACCACGCGGTTGTCCAGTACGGCCTGGAGCTTTTCCAGCAGTTCGGCATCCTTGGCCGCTGCCGGATAGGCCAGGGTTTCCTGGACCTGCAGCAGCACCGCGGCAATGTGTTTGCAGTTGGTGTGTACGGGGCAGGTGCAGCGACTGTCCACCAGGATCAAGGTGCCTTTGGCCGACTCGCGCAGGGAAATGGTCTGGCGGTAGACATTGCCTCCCGAGCCTTCGCAACTGGCGATGATGGTGCTGTCGCCGGACTCGACGATCCGCACTCGATTTTCCAGAGCGTAGCGCCGGCCACGTTCCAGGCTTTGCTCCTTGAAACGGTTGGCCCAGGAAGGCGCCAGGGGCTTGGTCAGCGACGACGGCAGGGACATGGCGCAGGATCAGTCCGCCAGGCCGGGCGGTGGTGCGCTCGGTGGTTTGGCGGTGAGGGAGGTGATCTTGATCAGCAAAGCCAGGTGCCCGCCGTCCAGGTAGTTGAGTTGGTTGTTCTTGGTGCGCACGTCCGGCTGGCTCAGGTGTTCGCTGGCAATCACGCGGCCGTTGTTGTCGAACTGGTTGAGCCAGAAGCTTGCGTCAATACGGGTAAAGCGCCCCAGTTGCAGGTCCAGGGTGCCCTGGATGGGGAACTGGCCGAACTGCTCCTGGCCGTCGGTGATTTTCATCTTCACGGGCTGTTCGCCCAGGTTCTGCTCCCAGGCCTTGTGCAGCAACACGGTGTAGTCGCTGCTGGCCTTGAGTTTCTCGACGATGTTATTCAGGCGCGGCGGGCTGATTTTCTCGATCCCCTGGCGCGGCGCGGCGCCGGCCCAGTCTTCCGGCGCCGTTTTGCTCTCGATCACTTGCTCGGCATTCTGGCGGATCAGGATCATTTCCACCTGGTAAAGGCTGTCGGCAAACGCCGAAGGTGCGACTACCACCAACAACAGGCTCAGGATACGAAGCAGGCGCATGGGGCGTCCTTCAAGCAGATTTTGGGGTGAGGCGTTCAAACAGCGCCTCCAATGTATTAAAGCGCTCTTCTGCACGTTCCATCGGCACCATGAATTTGAACAGTGTGGCGCCTTCGAATTTGTAGCGGTTGGGTTGGCCCTGGATCAACTTGATCAATACCAACGGGTCCACCGGAGTCTGCGCTTCGAACTCGATACGCCCGCCCTGGGGGCCAGCGTCGACCTTCTTGATCCCCAGTTGCTCGGCCTGCAACTTGAGCAGGGTCAGGCGCACCAGGTTTTTGGTCGGTTCCGGCAGCAGACCGAAGCGGTCGATCATTTCCACTTGCAGGTCCTTGAGGCCTTCTTCGTCGGTGGCCGAGGCGATGCGCTTGTACAGGATCAGCCGTGCATGCACATCCGGCAGGTAGTCCTCGGGAATCAACGCCGGCAAACGCAGGTTGATTTCCGGGCCGCCGCCCAGGGGTTGATCGAGATTAGGTTGCTCGCCTTTGCGGATGGCCTTGACCGCTCGCTCCAGCATTTCCATATAAAGGGTGAAGCCCACGGCCTGGATCTGCCCGCTCTGGCCGTCGCCCAGCAGTTCGCCGGCGCCACGGATTTCCAGATCGTTGGTGGCCAGTACAAATCCGGCGCCCAGGTCCTGGGTGTTGGCGATGGCTTCCAGGCGCTTTTCAGCATCACCGGTAATCTGCTGGCGCGGTGGCGTCAGCAGGTAGGCGTAGGCCTGGTGGTGACTGCGCCCGACCCGGCCACGCAGTTGGTGCAACTGCGCCAGGCCGAACTTGTCGGCACGCTCGATAATGATGGTATTGGCGCTCGGCACGTCGATGCCGGTCTCGATAATGGTCGAGGCGATCAGCACGTTGAAGCGCTTGTGGTAGAAGTCGCTCATCACCTGCTCGAGTTCGCGTTCGCGCATCTGCCCGTGGCCGATGCCGATCCGCGCTTCCGGCACCAGTTCGGCGAGGTCGGCGGCACATTTCTCGATGGTTTTCACATCATTGTGCAGGTAGTAGACCTGGCCGCCGCGCAGCAACTCACGCAGCAGGGCTTCCTTGATCGTGCTGTTGTTCTGCTCCATGACGAAGGTGCGCACCGACAAGCGTCGCGCCGGCGGCGTGGCGATGATCGATAGGTCGCGCATGCCCGACACCGCCATGTTCAGGGTGCGTGGGATTGGCGTCGCGGTCAGGGTCAGAATATCGACCTCGCTGCGCAGGGCCTTGAGCTGCTCCTTCTGGCGCACGCCAAAGCGGTGCTCTTCGTCGATGATCACCAGGCCCAGGTTCTTGATCTTCACGTCGTCCGACAGCAGCTTGTGGGTGCCGATGACGATATCGATCTTGCCTTCGGCCAGATCGGCGACAGCGGCATTCACTTCCTTGGCCGACTTGAAGCGGCTCATCACTTCCACGGTCACCGGCCAATCGGCAAAGCGGTCGCGGAAGCTGTTGTAGTGCTGCTGGGCGAGCAGGGTGGTCGGTACCAGAATCGCCACCTGGCGGCCGCCATGCACCGCGATAAATGCGGCGCGCATCGCCACTTCGGTCTTGCCGAAGCCCACATCGCCGCAGACCAGGCGGTCCATGGGCTTGGGCGCAAGCATGTCGGCGCGCACGGCGTCGATGGTGGTTTGTTGATCCGGGGTTTCTTCGAAGGCGAAGCCGGCGCTGAAGGTGGCGTAGTCGGCCTTCGGGTCGGCGAACGCATAACCTTCGCGGGCTGCGCGGCGGGCATAGATGTCCAGCAGTTCGGCGGCCACGTCGCGTACCTGTTCGGCGGCCTTGCGCTTGGCTTTCTGCCAGGTCTCGGAGCCCAGGCGATGCAGCGGCGCGAGGGCGTCGTCACTGCCGGTGTAGCGTGCGATCAGGTGCAGGTTGGCCACGGGCACGTAGAGCTTGGCGCCCTCGGCGTATTCCATGGTGAGGAATTCGGCGGCCTGGTTGTCGATCTCCAGGGTCTGCAGGCCCAGGTAGCGTCCGACGCCGTGGTCAATATGCACCACCGGTGCGCCTTCGCGCAGTTCGGTGAGGTTCTTGATCACCGCGTCGTTGTTGGCGTCCGCACGTTTTTCACGGCGCCGGCGCTGCATCACGCGTTGGCCGAACAGCGGGCTCTCGGCAATCAGCGCCAGGGCCGGATCATCCAGTTGCAGGCCTTCATCGAGAGGCGCAATGGTGATCGCCAGGCGGTCCTTGCCGGCCACAAAGTCCGGCCAGCTGTCGACGGTTTTTGGCCGCAGCTTCAGGCGCTCCAGCAACTCGAGTAGCACTTCGCGGCGCCCGGCGGATTCGGCGGTAAACAGCACGCGGCCCGGGAAATCGCCAAGGAAGTCGGACAATGCCTGGAGCGGCTGGGTAGCCTTGGCTTCGATGGCCAGGTTCGGCAGGGTTTGGGCGGGGAAGCGTTCGCGACCGACACCGGCTTCTACATCCTGCTGGCTGGCGACCACGCGCGGCCAGTTCTTCAGGCGGGCAAAGCAGTCTTCCACCGGCAGGAACAGCTCGGCAGGCGGCAATAAAGGCCGGGAGGGATCGACGCGGCGCTCTTCATAGCGGTTGCGTACGTCGTTCCAGAAATTTTCCGCCGCCTGTTCGATACCGGGCAGCGAGAACACCTGAGTGTCCTGGGGCAGGTAATCGAACAGGGTCGAGGTTTCGTCGAAGAACAGTGGCAGGTAGTACTCGATACCGGCGGGGGTAATCCCGCTGCTCAGGTCCTGGAAGATCGGGCAGCGGCGGAAGTCCACGTCAAAGCGTTCGCGAAAGCGCGCCTTGAAGCGTGTCACCGCATCTTTTTGCAGGGGAAACTCCCTGGCCGGCAGCAGTTTGATCGACTGCACCTTGTCGATGGAGCGCTGGTTTTCCGGGTCGAAGGTGCGCAGGGTCTCGATTTCGTCGTCGAACAGGTCGATGCGGTAGGGCAGTTTGCTGCCCATCGGGAACAGGTCGATCAGCGCACCGCGCACCGCGAACTCACCATGTTCATACACCGTATCGACGCAGCGGTAGCCGCTGGCTTCAAGACGGGTGCGCATTTGCTCCACATCGAGCTTCTGGCCGATATCCAGCACCAGGCTGCTGCCCAGCAGGAACTTGGTCGGCGCCAGGCGGTGCAGGGCCGTGGTGATCGGTACCACCAGCACGCCGTGGGCCAGTTCCGGCAAGCGGTACAGGCTGGCGATGCGCTGGGAAATGATGTCCTGGTGTGGCGAGAACAAGTCGTAGGGCAGGGTTTCCCAGTCCGGGAAGTGCAGCACCGGCAAATCGGGGGCGAAGAAGCTCAGCTCCTGCTCCAGCCGTTCGGCACTTTGGCTGTCGGCGGTCAGCAGCAGGGTAAAGCGTTTGGCTGCACTGGCAGCCTCGGCAATGGCCAGGCTCAGGGCGGCACCGGGCAAATTGCCCCAATGCTGTTTACCTGCCTCGGCAGGGAGTAGCGGTAGACGCAGGACGGGCACGGAAGGTTGAGCTCCAGCGTTGCGACAAAGTCGGTAATTGTAACGGCCTGGAGTGCCGCCTGTCAGTTGCTGACTGTGCCTATTACGGTTTGTAGGAAATGTAGTGGCTAAGACAAACAATGTGCGGTTTTGACTCAATATGTAGTGCCGAAATGCACGTATGTTTCGGAGGGTTACGGACAAGTCGGTCGGGCCTTTCCCCGAGGGGTGCGCTGGAAGCCGCGTATTTACTGGCCTGTAGCGCGGTGAAAATTATTTGCAAGGGCTTTTGTTGCGTGGCGCGCATTGCTCCAAGGGCAGTCGGGCGGCATAATGTAGCCCCTTTTTTCAGCCCCTACATGTGGAAGGTTCCCGTGACTCAGAAGCCCGACCAGTGTCTTGGTGAATGGATCGACCGTGAAGCACTCGCAGAAGCGATGATCCCGCTTATCGGTCAGCTGTACCGCAATAACAATGTGGTGAGCTCGATCTATGGCCGCAGCCTGATCAACCAATCAGTCATCGCGATTCTCAAGGCTCATCGCTTTGCTCGCCATCGTTCTGCCGACGATAGCGAACTCTCCGTCCACGAAACATTCCCTCTGCTTAAAGCCATGAGCGAGCTCAAGCTCGGCGCGGCCTCGGTGGACCTGGGCAAGTTGGCGTTCAAATTCCGCGCCCAAGGCAACGGCCGTAGCGCCGAGCAGTTCGTGCGTGAAGAACTGGCCGAAGTGGTTGGCCAGCAGAACGCCGCCGCCCGTAAAGGCACTGACGTTGTGCTCTACGGCTTCGGTCGTATCGGCCGCCTGCTGGCACGCATCCTCATCGAAAAAACCGGCGGTGGCGACGGCCTGCGCCTGCGGGCCATTGTCGTGCGCAAAGGCGCCGAAAATGACCTGACCAAGCGCGCGAGCCTCTTGCGCCGCGACTCGGTACACGGTTCGTTCAATGGCACCATCACCATCGACGAAGAAAACAACACCATTACCGCCAACGGTAACCTGATCCAGGTGATCTACGCGAAGAACCCGACCGAGGTGGATTACACCCAGTACGGCATCCAGAACGCCTTGCTGGTGGACAACACCGGCGTATGGCGTGATGCCGACGGCCTGGGCCAGCACCTGGCCTGCCCGGGTATCGACCGTGTTGTTCTGACCGCGCCTGGCAAGGGCAAGCTGAAGAACATCGTTCACGGTATCAACCACAACGAAATCACCGCTGACGACAAGATCGTGTCCGCCGCCTCCTGCACCACCAACGCCATCGTGCCGGTGCTCAAGGCTGTGAATGACAAGTTCGGCATCATCAATGGTCACGTTGAAACCGTTCACTCGTACACCAACGACCAGAACCTGATCGACAACTTCCACAAGGGTGATCGCCGTGGCCGTAGCGCCGCGCTGAACATGGTTATCACCGAGACCGGTGCTGCCACCGCTGCTGCCAAGGCCCTGCCTGAGCTGGCCGGCAAGCTGACCGGTAACGCGATCCGTGTACCAACGCCGAACGTGTCGATGGCCATTCTCAACCTCAACCTTGAGAAAGCCGCCACCCGTGAAGAGATGAACGAGTACCTGCGCTACATGGCGCTGCACTCCGATCTGCATAAGCAAATCGACTTCGTCAATTCCCAGGAAGTGGTGTCCACCGACTTCGTTGGCTCGCGCCACGCCGGTGTGGTCGATGCTGAAGCGACCATCACCCAGGATAACCGCGTTGTACTGTACGTCTGGTACGACAACGAGTTCGGTTACAGCTGCCAGGTGGTACGCGTGATGGAAGACATGGCCGGGGTCAACCCGCCTGCGTTCCCGCGCTAAGCATCAGCGCTAAATGAAAAAGCCCCGACTGGTTCGGGGCTTTTTTGTGTCTGGGGGTTTTGTGTTGGGTTTGAAGGCCTCATCGCGGGCAAGCCCGCTCCCACAGTTTGATTTGCGAACACATTCAAAGGTGGGAGCGGGCTTGCCCGCGATAGCGATCCATCAGGCGCCACCGACCACCGAAGCCTGCGCAGTGCGCAGTTCATGCCGGTTACCCTTGAACAGCACCAGGGTTGCAACCAACCCCAGCACCGCTGCCCCACTGAGCCAGATCCCCGGTGCTGCCTTGTTATCCAGTACATGGATCAGGTAAGTGCAGGCCGCCGGGGTAAAGCCGCCAAAAGTCGCGGTCGCCAGGCTGTAGGCCAGGGAGAAACCGGTGGTGCGCACCTCCACCGGCATGATCTCGGTCAGGGCTACCACCATGGCGCCGTTGTACGAGCCATACAGGAACGACAGCCACAGCTCGACGAGCAGCAGGTGGCTGAAGCTCGGATTGGCCACCAGCCACGACAGGGCCGGATACGCCGTGAGGATTGCCAGGATCGTCGCCGCCAGCAGCAGGGGTTTGCGGCCAATCTTGTCCGACACGGCGCCCATCACCGGCAGCCAGAAGAAGTTCGACAAGCCGATGCATACGGTGACCAGCAGCGCATCCAGGTCTGACAGGTGCAACTCGGCTTTGCCGAAGGTCGGTGTGTAGGCAGTGATCAGGTAGAACGACACGGTGGTCATCACCACCAGCGCCATGCCTGCCAAAACGATGCCGAAGTTCTCACCAATTGAGCGGATGATTTCCTGCAGGGTAGGGCGGTGTTTGCGCGCCTGGAATTCCGGGGTTTCTTCCAGGGAGCGGCGAATCACAAAGATGACCGGCACGATCAGGCAGCCGATCAGGAACGGCACGCGCCAGCCCCATTCACCCATTTCGTCTGGGCTCAGCCAGTGATTCAGGCCCACGCCCAGCAGGCCGGCGAATACCACCGCGGCTTGTTGGCTGGCGGACTGCCAACTGACGAAGAAGCCTTTGCGCCCCGGCGTGGCGATTTCCGCCAGGTACACCGAGACCCCACCCAGTTCCACACCTGCAGAGAAGCCCTGCAGCAACCGGCCAAACAGCACAATCAGCGGGGCGGCTACCCCGAGGGTGGCGTAGCCGGGTACGCAGGCAATCAGCACGGTACCGGCGGCCATCATGGCCAGGGTGATCACCAGGCCTTTTTTACGGCCGTGGCGGTCAATGTAGGCGCCGAGGAAAATCGCCCCCAGCGGGCGCATCAGGAACCCGGCGCCGAAGGTCGCCAGGGATAACATCAGGGACGCAAAGGCGCTGTCGGCAGGGAAGAAGGTCTTGGCGATGGCCGTGGCGTAGAAGCCGTAGACCATAAAGTCGAACATTTCGAGGAAGTTACCGCTGACAACGCGAAAGATCGCCTTGCCTTTGCCCGTGGTGCTGGACATGTCATTTACTCAACTGGCTATCTTGTTGGAAGTCCCTGGTTGTTGTTCGTCCGTGCTGCAGAATCTGGGCGCGCGGCGGCGCCAAAGAGTTTTGTAACCATATGTGTATCCGTGTTGGCGAGCAACAAAAACCGTTAGCAAGCTGGCTATTTGCTGTGTGCCAGCCCTCGCCAGGCGACGACATGCCGCATAATGGCCCGCCCCGTAAATATGCTTGAGTGCGGCTTCATTCAGTTTCAGTAGCGATAAGGGTGTGTGGCTTATGGGTGGTTTGCGATACGCGGTGGCGGGGGCTTTGTTGGCGATGTTGACGGGCTGTGGCGGCGATGAGCCCCTGGAGCTTTTTGGCGGCCCGACCATGGGTAGCACTTACTCGATCAAATACGTGCGTGCTCCCGGTACGCCGGCGGCCGGGGTGGTCCAGCCGCAGGTCGAGAGCATCCTTGCCGAGGTCGATCGGCAGATGTCGACCTATCGCAGCGATTCCGACATTGAGCGCTTCAACGACCTGCCGGCCAACCGTTGCCAGCCGATGCCCGAGTCGATCCTGCATTTGGTGCGCACCGGCGAGCAGTTGTCCCAGGCCAGTGGCGGGGCGTTTGACCTGACGGTCGAGCCACTGCTGAACCTGTGGGGCTTCGGCCCCCAGGCGCGACAGATAAAGATCCCGGACCCGATGGCATTGGCCCAGGCCCGCCAGCAGGTGGGCCATCAGCACCTGCGTGTCGACGCTGGCCAGTTGTGCAAGGACGCGGCAGTGCAGGTGGATTTCAACAGCATCGCCGCCGGCTACACGGTGGACCGGATTGCCGAGCGGCTTGGGCAATTGGGCATTGAGCGGTACCTGGTCGAAGTGACCGGCGAGCTCAAGGCCGCCGGGCGCAAATCCGACGGCACGCCCTGGCGCGTGGCCCTGGAGGAGCCCCGTGATGACCAGCAGGTAGCGCAGCGGATTATCGCGGTGGACGGTTTCGGAGTGTCTACTTCAGGTGACTATCGCAATTATTTCCAGCAGGATGGTCACCGCTATTCCCACACCCTCGATGCCCGGACCGGCGCACCTATTACTCATCACCTGGCGTCGGTCACGGTACTGGAGCCTTCGGCACTGATGGCTGACGGATTGTCGACCTTGCTGTTGGTGCTGGGGCCTGAAGAGGGTTGGGACTATGCAGAAAAACAGCGGATCGCAGCATTTTTTGTGATGCGTGAGGGGGATGCTTTCGTCACACGCAGCAACAAAGCGTTCGACCAACTGACGGCGGTCAAGCCGTAATCAATACTGTGTAGTAAAGGCAAAACTGGCCTACGACGCGACCAAGGGTTAATGTGCGCGGCGTTGAGCCTTATATAGACTGTGCCCCGGCTCACACACCTGAGCCTATTTGATCCTTCATGACCGCTGGCCGCGGCATGATTTAGCCAGGCGCCCAACCGTGCGCCCTGGCCTGTTCTGAGGAGTACGCATGGCTGTCTACAACTACGACGTGGTGGTACTGGGTTCCGGCCCAGCTGGAGAAGGTGCGGCGATGAATGCCGCCAAAGCAGGACGCAAGGTGGCGATGGTCGATAGCCGTCGTCAGGTCGGCGGTAACTGCACCCACCTGGGCACCATCCCGTCCAAGGCCTTGCGTCACTCGGTGCGCCAGATCATGCAGTTCAACACCAACCCGATGTTCCGGGCCATTGGTGAGCCGCGCTGGTTCTCGTTCCCGGATGTACTGAAAAGCGCCGAGAAAGTCATTTCCAAGCAAGTCGCCTCGCGTACCGGCTACTACGCTCGTAACCGTGTCGACCTGTTCTTCGGCACCGGCAGCTTCGCCGACGAGCAAACCGTCGAAGTGGTCTGCGCCAACGGCGTGGTCGAGAAGCTGGTGGCCAAGCACATCATCATCGCCACCGGCTCGCGCCCGTATCGCCCGGCCGATATCGATTTCCACCACCCGCGTATCTACGATAGCGACACCATCCTCAGCCTGGGCCACACCCCGCGCAAACTGATCATCTACGGCGCCGGCGTGATCGGTTGTGAGTACGCCTCGATTTTCAGCGGCCTGGGTGTACTGGTGGAGCTGGTGGACAACCGTGACCAGTTGCTCAGCTTCCTCGACTCGGAAATTTCCCAGGCGTTGAGCTACCACTTCAGCAACAACAACATCACCGTGCGCCACAACGAGGAATACGACCGCGTTGAAGGCCTGGACAATGGGGTGATCCTGCACCTCAAGTCCGGCAAGAAGATCAAGGCCGACGCCTTGCTCTGGTGCAACGGCCGTACCGGCAACACCGACAAGCTGGGCATGGAAAACATCGGGGTCAAGGTCAACAGCCGTGGCCAGATCGAAGTGGATGAGAACTATCGCACCTGCGTCACCAACATCTACGGTGCGGGCGACGTGATTGGCTGGCCGAGCCTGGCCAGTGCCGCCCACGACCAGGGCCGTTCGGCTGCTGGCAGCATTGTCGACAACGGCAGCTGGCGCTACGTGAATGATGTGCCGACCGGGATCTACACGATTCCCGAGATCAGCTCCATCGGCAAGAATGAACACGAACTGACCAAGGCCAAGGTGCCTTATGAAGTGGGCAAGGCGTTCTTCAAGAGCATGGCGCGTGCGCAGATCGCCGGCGAGCCCCAGGGCATGCTGAAGATTCTGTTCCACCGCGAAACCCTGGAAGTGCTCGGCGTGCATTGCTTCGGCTACCAGGCCTCAGAGATCGTGCACATCGGCCAGGCCATCATGAGCCAGCCGGGCGAGCAAAATACCCTGAAGTATTTCGTCAACACCACGTTCAACTACCCGACTATGGCTGAAGCCTATCGGGTAGCGGCCTACGATGGCCTCAACCGGCTTTTTTGAGCGGCTCCGGCCGGTGGCCTGAGCCGGCCGGGGAGACCGATTTCAGTAATTCCCGAGAGTGGCAGTGGCCAAACCGGGAAAGTCTGTAATCAGGCTATCTACGCCGAAGTCGGCGAGCCTGCGCATCAGCGCGGGCTCGTTGACTGTCCACACGGACACGTGCAGCCCCTGGCGCTGGGCCTTGGCCAAGCGCTCTGGGGTACACAACGTCCAGTTCAACGCCAGCATCTCACAGCCATAGTTCTGCGCGACCTTCAGCGGGTCGAGCCAGGCGTATTCGGCCACCAGTCCACGGGACAGGTCCGGCGTCAGCTCCAGGGCGGCTTTCAATACTTCCCGCGAGCTTGAGGTTACGGTGACTTTGTCCAGCAGGCCAAAGCGCTGGGCCATTTCCCGAATCGCCAGTACGGTGGTCGCGGCGCGGGTGCGTGAGGCGCTTTTGACTTCCAGTTGCCAGTGGTCGAAATCGCACTTTTCGAACAGCTCTTCCAGGCGCGGGATCGGGCAGGGGGTGACCCAGCCAGGGCCGCCCTTGCGCGCGTCCATCTTCACCAAGTCGGCGGCGGCGTATTCCACCACCTTGCCGCGCCGGTCGGCGGTACGCTTCAAGGTCGGGTCGTGGATCACCATCAACTCGCCGTCCATGGACAGGTGCAAGTCCAGCTCGCAACGACGCACGCCGCGCTTGAGGCATTGCTGGAAGCTGGTCAGGGTGTTTTCCGGTGCTTCGCCTTTAGCGCCGCGGTGGCCATAAATCAGGGTCACAGTTGCTCCTTTTCGCCAGATAATGGCTGGATAAATACGAAATCAGGTGTCTTGGCCTTCGCTTTGTTCCCGGGCCAGGCGCCGCTCCTGGGCCTGTTTTTGCAATATATAGCGAGCCAGCAACTGGCGCTGGGCATCGGTCATGGATTCGAACTCGGTGCCCACGTCAAAGCCGTCGCCCTTGGGATCGCAATGGGTGACCTTGGCCCGCAACAACAGACCCAGTGCCTGGGGCATCAGCACCAGCTTGACCGCCAGGTGGCTGCCGGGCGCGAGTAGTGTGGGATGCTGGAAGTCGATGCCGCCTTCGGAAATGATCACAGGTTGCGGCGCGCCGATCTCACCCAGCAGGCTTTGCGCCATGACTTGGCTGAGTAAATCCATGCGTTTGTTCTGCACCTTGAGGAAGGCGGCGAGGGTGCGATCGCGCTCGCCGAGCTGGCGCAGCAGGTGCTGAGACTCGAATTCGCTCAGGTGCAGTTCACTGAGTAGGTTGAACAGCGGGGAATCATCCAGCAACACTTCCTTGCTCGCCGCTTGGGGGGCAGACAGGCTTTTGATTTGGAGTGCGATCATGTCGTCGATACGGTAGTATTCGCGGCGATCTTCTTCATCTAATGTCGTCATGGCGAACCCCAGGTAACGGTAATGGTCTGAGTGTAAAGCTGCTTACCAGACCCCGCCACCGGGACGTCTTCTTTTCCTCCGAACAAGCCCCGACATGTTCAGACCTCTCTTCGTATTTATCGGCACGCGTTATACCCGTGCAAAGCGTCGCAATCATTTTGTGTCGTTCATTTCCCTGACCTCCATGATCGGACTCGCCCTGGGCGTGGTCGTGATGATCGTGGTGCTCTCGGTGATGAATGGCTTCGATCATGAGATGCGCACCCGCGTGTTGGGCATGGTGCCCCACGCGACCATCGAGTCCGGTGAGCCCCTGGGCGACTGGCAAGGCCTGGCCGACAAGGTCAAGCAGAACCCCAAGGTGCTGGCGGTCGCGCCGTTTACCCAAATGCAGGGGTTGCTGACCAACGATGGCAAGGTGCAGAAAGTCCTGCTCAATGCCATTGACCCGGCGCAGGAGCGCAAGGTCTCGATCATTGACCAGTTCATGCAGCAGGGCCAGCTCGACGCCTTGACGCCTGGCAGCTTCGGCATCGTCATTGGCGACCGCGCGGCGGCCAAACTGGGCGTGAGCATCGGCGACAAGCTGACGTTCGTCGCCCCGGAGGTCACGGTGACCCCGGCCGGGATGTTCCCGCGCATGAAGCGCTTTACCGTGGTCGGCATCTTTCATGTCGGCGCCGGCGAGATCGATGGCTTCCTTGGCCTGACCAACCTCACCGACCTGGCCCGCCTGCATCGCTGGAAGCCGGACCAGGTGCAGGGCCTGCGCCTGAAATTCAACGACTTGTTCGAGGCCCCGCGCGGAGCCTGGGAAATCGCCCAGCACCTGGGTGAAAGCCAGTACTACGCCCGCGACTGGACCCGTACCCACGGCAATCTGTACCAGGCGATCCGCATGGAAAAGGCCATGATCGGCCTGTTGCTGCTGCTGATTGTCGCCGTGGCCGCCTTCAACATCATCTCCACCCTGGTGATGGTGGTGAACGACAAGAAGGGCGATATCGCCATCCTGCGTACCCTTGGCGCCACGCCGGGGCAGATCATGGCGATCTTCATGGTCCAGGGCACGGTGATTGGCGTGGTCGGCACCTTGATCGGCACGGTGGTGGGCATTTTCGCTGCGCTGAATGTCAGCGCCGCCATCGCCGGCGTCGAAACCCTGATCGGCCACAAGTTTCTCAACGCCGACGTCTACTTCATCGACTACTTGCCATCCCAGGTGCAGAGCCAGGATGTGTTGATGGTCGGCGGCGCCGCGTTGGTCCTGAGTTTCCTTGCCACCCTGTATCCAGCCTGGCGCGCGGCACGTACCCAGCCGGCGCAGGCTTTACGTTATGAGTGAATCGGGCATGAGTGAAAAAGCAATCCTGAGCTGCCGCAACCTGGGCAAATCCTACGAGGAAGGCCCGGAGTCGGTGGTAGTGCTGTCCAACCTGCAACTGGAACTGCATCCGGGCGAGCGCGTGGCGATCGTCGGCAGTTCCGGCTCCGGCAAAAGTACCTTGCTCAACCTGTTGGGCGGCCTTGATACGCCGTCCCAGGGCAGTGTGTGGCTGGCCGGTGAAGAACTCTCGGCGCTGAACGAGAAAGCCCGCGGCCAGTTGCGCAATCGCTCCCTGGGTTTTGTGTACCAGTTCCACCACTTGCTGCCAGAGTTCACCGCCCTGGAAAACGTGTGCATGCCGCTATTGATCGGCAAGACCGCGATCCCGCAGGCGCGTCAGCGTGCCACCGCGTTGCTGGAACGCGTCGGCCTTGGCCATCGCCTGGAGCACAAGCCGGCAGAATTGTCCGGTGGTGAGCGCCAGCGTGTGGCGATTGCCCGTGCCCTGGTCAACAACCCGGGCCTGGTGATGCTCGACGAGCCTACCGGCAACCTCGACTCCCACACCGCCCAGGGCATCAAGGACTTGATGCTGGAGCTGAGCACCCAGATGCGCACCGCGTTCCTGGTGGTGACCCATGACATGAGCATGGCCCGGCAGATGGACCGCGTGTTGCACCTGCAGGAAGGTCATCTGGTCGCCATCTGACCTGTTTCAAGCCCGGGCGCCTGTGCCTGGGTTTTCTATTTTTTCAGGCGGTGCAAGCGAATGTTCAGACCGTTATCGATTTTCATCGGCACGCGCTATACCCGCGCCAAGCGCCGCAACCGTTTTGTTTCGTTTATCTCGATGACCTCGATGATCGGCCTCGCCTTGGGCGTGCTGGCGATGATCGTGGTGTTGTCGGTGATGAACGGGTTCCAGCGGGAAATGAGCTCGCGCATTCTTGGCATGGTGCCGCATGCCACCATCGTCGGCGTCAACCCGATCAGCGACTGGCAGCCGGTGGCCGCCGCAGCCCTGAAAAATCCCGAAGTGACCGCCGCCGTGCCGTTTACCGAGATGGAGGGCATGTTGTCCTATAAGGGCTCGATGCAGCCGATCCAGATCAGCGGTATCGACCCGGCCCAGGAAGGCAAGGTGTCCATCGTCACCCAGCATATCGTCCAGGGCAGTCTTGAAAACCTGCAGCCGGGTGAGTTCGGCGTGGTGATCGGGGAAATCACCGCGCGCCGTTTCCGCCTGAACGTGGGCGACAAGCTGACGTTGATCGTCCCGGAAATCAGCACTGCTCCTGGCGGCATCACCCCGCGCATGCAGCGTTTGAACGTGGTGGGCGTGTTCAAGGTCGGTGCCGAGCTGGACGGTTCGATGGCCCTGATCCATGTCGCCGATGCCGCGCAAATGCTGCGTTGGCAGCCCAACCAGGTGCAAAGTGTGCGCCTGGCGGTCAAGGATTTGTATGCGGCGCCCAAGGTTTCGGCGGATATCGCCACCGGCCTCGGCGCAGCCTACAAGGCGGACGACTGGACCCATACCCAGGGCAGCCTGTTCAGCGCGATGAAGATGGAAAAGACCATGATTGGCCTGCTGTTGCTGATGATCGTCGCCGTCGCGGCCTTCAATATCATCGCCACGCTGATCATGGTGGTGAACGACAAGGGCGCGGACATCGCGATCCTGCGCACCATTGGCGCCACGCCACGGCAGATCATGGCGATCTTCATGGTCCAAGGCACGGTGATCGGTATCGTCGGCACGTTGATCGGCGGTGTGCTGGGGGTGATTGCCGCGCTCAACGTCAGTGAGTTGGTGGGCTGGATGGAGCGCGTGACCGGGCAGCATATCTTCAGTTCGGACGTGTATTTTGTCAGCAACCTGCCTTCCGAACTGCAAGGTGGCGATGTGCTGCTGATTTGCAGCGCCGGGTTTGTGTTGAGCTTTTTGGCGACGATCTACCCGGCGTATCGCGCGGCGAAGATCGAGCCGGCGCATGCTCTGAGATATTCGTAGGTTTTGAGATCGCTATCGCAGGCAAGCCAGCTCCCACATTTGACTGTATTCACAAATCAAAATGTGGGAGCTGGTTTGCCCGCGATGAGGCCCGTCCAGCTTGCATCAATCCCCCTTGGGTAACTCAATCACAAACCGCGTCCACCCCGGCTGCGACTCACAGAAAATCCTCCCCCCGTGCGCCCGCACAATCGACTGGGTGATCGCCAACCCAAGCCCCGCATGCTCGCTGCTACCTTCATGCCGCGCCGGATCCACACGGTAGAACCGGTCAAACAGTTTGGGCAGTAACGCCTGGGGGATCCCGGTCCCGGTGTTTTCCACACTCAGCGTTACGCACTCGGCGTTTTCGCTGATTCTCACCCGTACTTCACCCCCCGGCGGGGTAAAGCGCACGGCATTGTCCAACAGATTGGAAAACGCCCGGCGCAGCATGCTGCGGTCGCCGGCGGTAGTGGCGCTGCCGTCGCGCAGCAGATTGACCTGAGCGTCTTCGGCCAATGCCGCGAAAAACTCCAGCAACGCGTCCACCTCGTTGGCCAGGGCCAGCGGTTCGCGTTTGGGGTTCAGCAATCCGTGGTCGGCCTTGGCCAGGTACAGCATGTCATTGACCAGTTGGGCCATCCATTGCAGCTCCTCCAGATTGCTGTGCAGCGCTTCGCGGTAGTCCTCCAGCGGGCGGGGGTGGGTGAGGATCACCTGGGTCTGGGTCAGCAGGTTCGATAACGGCGTGCGCAGTTCATGGGCGATATCGGCAGAGAACGCCGACAGTCGCTGGAACGCGTCGTCCAGGCGGCTGAACATGGCGTTGAAGGCCTGGGCCAGTTCCGCCAACTCGGCCGGCATCTGTTCCTGGGGCAGGCGCTGGGTCAGGGAGTGGGCACGCACGCGGCTGGCCACTTCGGTCATCCGTCGCAGGGGCCGCAGCCCGCTGCGTGCGGCCCAGGCGCCGAGGAGTGCGGTCGCCACGGCGGACAGGCCCACCGTCAGCCAGATCAAGTGCTGCATGCGTTGCAGGAAGTGTTGGTGGTGCGTGATGTCCAGCATCAGTACGAGCTGCGCCGAACCTGGCTGGCCGGGATTCAAGGGGACGTTGTACACCCGGTAATTGGTGCCGGCGTTTTGCAGGCTGTGCAGGCCTGGGGTGGTGGGCAATTCGGCGGGAATGTACGGGGAGCTATCAAACCAGCGCTGGCCGTCTGCGGCGTTGATGCGCACGGATAGGTCAGGTTGATGGCTCAGTTCGTCGGTCAGTGCGGCCACGCGTTGGGCGAACAGCGCCGGGGTATCGGCATCTTGTAAGGCACTGCGCAGGGTCATCAGCTTGCTGTCGAGCAGTTGCTGGTCCAGTTCGATGAAGTGCTTTTCACTGGCCTGGCTGAACAATACGCCCGCCAGCAGCGAGACCACGGCGGTGCAACCGGCAAACAGCAACGCCAGACGGCTGGCCAGGGAGAGGCGCTTCATCAACTGAACCGCTCCTCCAGCACATAGCCCATGCCACGCACGGTGTGGATCAGCTTATTGGGAAAACCGTCATCGACCTTCAAGCGCAGGCGGCGGATGGCTACTTCGATGATATTGGTGTCGCTGTCGAAATTCATGTCCCAGACCTGGGAGGCAATCAGCGACTTGGGCAACACTTCACCCTGGCGGCGCAGGAGCATTTCCAGCAGGGCGAACTCCTTGGCGGTGAGGTCGATGCGCTGGTTGCTGCGTTCCACGCGACGGCGGATCAGGTCCAGGCGCAGGTCGGCCAGGTGCAGGCTGGTCTCTTGGGGGGTGCTGCTGCCCCGGCGCAACAGGCTGCGCACCCGGGCCAGCAGTTCGGAAAAGGCGAAAGGCTTGACTAGATAGTCGTCGCCACCCAACTCCAGGCCGTGGACCCGATCCTCGACCGCATCCCGCGCGGTGAGGAACAGCACCGGGATTTCCAGGCCGGCACTGCGCACGGCCTGGAGGATTTGCCAGCCGGTGCGCCCGGGAAGCATCACATCCAGAATCAGCAAGTCGTAGTCGCCCGTCAGCGCCAGATGTTGGCCGGTGGTGCCGTCGGCCACCAGTTCGGTATTGAACCCGGCTTCGGTCAGGCCCTGGCGCAGGTATTGGCCGGTTTTGGGTTGGTCTTCGACGATCAGCAGTTTCATAGGCAACTCATGGCAACGGGTAGCAGCGGGCTTTATACCGTGTGCACCGGGGGGCTGGCGCAACCTGACAAAGTTGTAATCTAGCAGTCAGGTAGCTGGCAGCGGCGCATTATTAGAGTGTCCCACAAGCGGGTCTTACACCTTTGGAGGATAAACATGTTTTTGCGTAAATCTTGGTGGCTGGCAGGTTGCCTGATGATGTTGAGTGTTCCGGCGCTGGCCGATGGTGGCCACACGTTTGCCTTTGGCCAGGCAGCGCCGGCAACCAAGGCCACTCGTACAGTTGAGGTGGTGCTGCAGGATATTTCCTTTGCCCCAACGTCTCTTGATGTAAAAGCCGGTGAGACGGTGCGCTTTGTGTTGGTCAACAAGGGCCGGTTGCTGCACGAATTCAACCTGGGTGATGCGCGCATGCATGCCGATCACCAGAAGGAAATGCTCAAGATGCAGGCCAGCGGCATGCTGACCGCCACCGGCATGGGCCAGATGGACCACGCAGCGATGGGGCATGGCGATATGGGCGGGATGAAACATGACGATCCCAACAGTGTGTTGGTGGAGCCAGGCAAGACCGCCGAACTGACCTGGACCTTCAGCATGGCTGGCGCGCTGGAATTTGCCTGCAACCTCCCAGGGCACTACCAGGCGGGAATGGTTGGCAAGCTGCACGTCAGCCCGTAAAGGTGATGCTCAAAGGCGCGAGCAAAGGCTGGTAGACTGGCGGGGTTTATTTAGCCAGGTTTCCGCCATGCATCCCGCAGCCGAACATTCGCCGCTGGGCAAGTCCAGTGAATACATCTCCACTTACACACCCTCATTGCTATTTCCCATCCCTCGCGCCGCCAAATGGGCCGAGTTGGGCCTCACCGCCGAAACGCTGCCTTACAACGGCGTGGATTTCTGGAACTGCTTTGAACTGTCCTGGCTGCTGCCGTCTGGCAAGCCGGTGGTGGCTATCGGTGAGTTCAGCATCCCGGCTGACTCGCCGAACATCATCGAGTCGAAATCCTTCAAGCTCTACCTCAATTCGTTGAACCAGACGCCGTTCGCCGAGGTGTCCGACCTTGAGGCGACCTTGCGTGCTGACTTGAGCGCGGCGGCCGGAAAATCGGTGGGCGTGCGCATCCGCAGCCTGGCCGAGGTGGAAGACGAAGGCGTGGTACGCCTGCCGGGGGTGTGCATTGATGACCTGGATATCAGCGTCAGCAACTACGAGCACCCGCGCCCGGAACTGCTGCGCTGCGACGATTCCCGTGTGGTCGAGGAGAGCGTGCACAGCCATTTGCTCAAGTCCAACTGCCCGGTGACCAGCCAACCGGATTGGGGCAGCGTGGCGGTGGAGTACCGCGGCGCGGCGTTGGATCATTCCAGCTTGTTGGAATATCTGGTGAGTTTCCGCCAGCACTCGGACTTTCATGAACAGTGCGTGGAGCGGATCTTTCTCGATCTGCAGCGCTTGCTCAAGCCTGAGAAATTGACGGTTTATGCGCGGTATGTGCGTCGGGGCGGGTTGGATATCAATCCTTACCGCAGTACCGAGGTTGTGCAGTTCCAGAACCTGCGCCTGGCCCGCCAGTAAGCTTCAAACCAAACAAATGTGGGAGCTGGCTTGCCTGCGATAGCGGTCTTTCAGTCAAAAGTTAGGTGACTGATACACCGCCATCGCAGGCAAGCCAGCTCCCACATTGGGTTTTGGGCTTGGCTTGGGGTCAGATGCCCATATTGCCCAGGGTCACCACAATATTGCGCAATGTCCCGGCAATGCCCGGATGCTCCAACTCGAAGCGTTCTACCGCCAGGTTTACACCGTCTGCAAGGCTGGGGTTCTGGGTGGCAGGCTCCAGTTCCAGTTGCACTTCAAACTTGGCAATCAATGCTTCCAGCGCTTCGCGTTTTTCCAGTGGCAGAGGCGGGTCCTGTTTCAATTGCTCGCGCAGGATGGAAACCTGTTCTTGCAGTTTTTCGCGGGCAGGCATGGCGTTCTTCCTTTTATCGATAGGCACTGGCATAGACCACGGCACGCCGAGAAAGGTCTACGGGATGACCTGTAGATTAATCCACTGGCGGCGACTGTGCATGATCTTGATCAGGGCTTTTCGCCTTTGAGCCGGCGCAGGCGGATGTCCGCAAGGCACGTGCCCAGCTCACCCAGATGATCGATTACCGAGTGCACCCCCAGCCCGTATAGCGCGACGGTGGCCTTGGCGCGCTTGTGTTCACGCGCCTGTTCGTCCAGTGCTTGCCATTGGGCCGGGGAGAGCCCGCACAAAGACCCGCAGGACGCCAAGCCAATCGTCCAGAGCCCCGCATTGAGCCCCGACTGCAGCAGTCGGGGTTCTCCACTGACCAGCACGCAGCCATCCAGGCGCGCAATGTTCAGGTCCATCAAGGCTTGCCAGCAGGCATGGGGCGCAGGCCAGGGGATGGTTGCAGGGCGGGTACCTTGGACCCAGCCGGGCAGGGCTGTGGCCAGTGCCGTGGTGACGGTGGAGGGCAACTCATCCAACCAGGCGCAGGGGGTGCCTTGTTGACTGAGCGATTGCAGGATATTCAGGGCGCCAGGGGTGGCCAGGGTTTCGCCAGCGGGGATGGTTCCGGCGTGGGCCATGGAACCGAAGTCCACCAGGCAACCACTGAGCCCAAACAACACGGCGGTCAGGGCGGGGGCGTTGTCTGCAAGGATCTGGGGGTGGGGCATGTGGACGTCCCTGAAAATAGCTGTGACGCTATCGAAGGTCCGTGACAGGCAGATGACACCTGACTAGATTGTGGGAAAATTGTACATTTTCTGAATGACAATTCCGTCAAGCTGCCTAATCCTACACTTCCGTCATATACTGCCGCCTTATTCAGGGCATAGCGCCCATGACAGATCATTCAAGGAGTTCAAGCTATGCGCTGGAGCCAGTGTCTTGCTCAACTATCGGTGTGTGCCAGTGTCCTGCTGGTCCCTTTCGCTGCCCAGGCTGCGGAAGACGATCCATGGGAAAGCATCAACCGCCCGATCTTCACCTTCAACGACACCGTTGATACCTACGCATTGAAACCATTGGCCCAGGGCTATCAGTTCATTACTCCGCAATTTGTCGAAGACGGTATCCACAACTTCTTCCGCAATATCGGTGATGTGGGCAACCTGGCCAACAACGTGCTGCAGCTCAAGCCTCAAAAGGCGGGTGTCGACACCGCGCGCTTGCTGGTCAACACCACGTTTGGCGTGTTGGGCCTGGTTGATGTCGGCACCAAAATGGGGCTGCAACGCAGCGATGAAGACTTCGGCCAGACCCTCGGTTACTGGGGCGTGGGCAGCGGTCCTTACGTGATGCTGCCATTGCTGGGCCCAAGCACCCTGCGTGATGCTCCGTCCAAGTATGTCGACAGCTACACCGAACCGTACCGCTACATGAACGACATTCCTACGCGTAACAGCGCCATGGGCCTGGATATCATCGATACTCGCGCCAGCCTGCTGTCGGCTGAAAAGCTGATCAACGGCGACAAATACACCTTTATCCGCAACGCCTACCTGCAGAACCGTGAGTTCAAGGTCAAGGATGGCAATGTAGTGGATGACTTTTAAGGTTAAACCTTGAATGAAAAAGGCGGCCCTCGAGGCCGCCTTTTTTGTGTGCATTGATTTCAGTACTTCTTGAGGATTTTCAGGCCCAGGTGTAGATCGTCGTCTTCTTTTTTGGCCCATACCACTTCGGTGTCCGCTTCCAGGCCTTTGAGCGCGGCATGTTCTGAGTCGATGCGCACCTTCAGTTGGTCACCCACGTTGAACGGGTGCTGCGCCTGGACCTGCATTCCAGAGCTGGAGAGGTCCAGGCAGACCCCGGCAATCTCTTGTCCGGCATGGATCAGCGACACGTCGGCATCCACCCTCATGCGGATGAAATCGCGCTTTTCTGCGTAGTTACGTTCATTTGCGCTCATAGCTTTCATCCTTCCATTGCGTTGTGGTTTTGCCTGTTCTTATAACTCCCGGTGATTTGCGATGTAAAGACGCCCAGCGACCATCGGCATGAGCTTGAAACCCCTGGCGGATGGGAGTACCGTCTGCGCCTTAGAAGGGCACCTCTGCTTTACCTTTGTGCGTGGGCCAACAGCTCATGTTTTGTAGGACAGAGAGGCTAGAAAGCGAATCCAGTAGTGCGAGCCGGGCCATTGCCTGACTGCCTACGCCAACCTAATTCTGGCGCCGTTTGCCCACATGCAAAAAACCAGTGCCACGCTGCTGATAATCGATGACGACGAAGTAGTGCGCGCGAGTCTCGCAGCCTATTTGGAAGACAGTGGCTTCAGCGTCCTGCAGGCCGGCAATGGTCTTCAGGGTCTCCAGGTGTTTGAGCGCGACCAGCCCGACCTGGTGATCTGCGACTTGCGCATGCCCCAGATGGGCGGCCTTGAGCTGATCCGCCAGGTGACCGAGCTTGCCCCGCAGACGCCGGTGATTGTCGTATCCGGTGCCGGGGTGATGAACGACGCCGTGGAGGCCTTGCGCCTGGGCGCCGCCGATTACCTGATCAAACCCCTGGAAGACCTGGCCGTATTGGAGCACTCGGTGCGCCGCGCGTTGGATCGTGCCCGCCTGCTGTTGGAAAACCAGCGCTACCGCGAGAAGCTCGAAACCGCCAACCGTGAACTCGAAGCCAGTCTCAACCTGCTTCAGGAAGACCAGAACGCCGGTCGCCAGGTGCAGATGAACATGCTGCCGGTCAGTCCCTGGAGCATCGACGAGTTCCAGTTCGCCCACCAGATCATCCCGTCGTTGTACCTGTCGGGTGATTTTGTCGACTATTTCCGCGTGGATGAGCGCCGCGTCGCGTTCTATCTGGCCGATGTCTCTGGACACGGCGCATCCTCTGCATTCGTCACCGTGTTGTTGAAGTTCATGACCACACGGCTGTTGTTCGAATCCAAGCGCAACGGCACCTTGCCGGAGTTCACTCCCTCGCAAGTGCTGGGCCACATCAACCGGGGCTTGATCAGCTGCAAGCTGGGCAAGCACGTGACGATGGTCGGCGGCGTGATTGATGAAGAAACCGGTCTGTTGACCTACAGCATTGGCGGTCACCTGCCATTGCCGGTTTTATACACTCCAGACAGTGTGCGTTATCTGGAAGGGCGTGGTCTGCCGGTTGGCCTGTTCAATGAAGCCACCTATGAAGACCATATCCTGGAGTTGCCACCGGCCTTCAGCCTGACGCTGATGTCCGATGGCATCCTGGACCTTCTTCCAGAGCCTACACTCAAAGAGAAAGAAGCCGCCTTGCCCGAACGGGTAAGGTCGGCGGGCGGCAGCCTGGATGGCCTGCGGCAGGTTTTTGGATTGGCCACGCTAGGGGAGATGCCGGATGATATCGCCCTATTGGTGTTGAGCAGGAATCTTTGATGAGTACCGGAAGAATCCAATTCGCCGAGCAAGACGGGACCTTCGTCCTGAAGTTTGTCGGTGAAGTGCGCCTGACCTTGTGTTCGGCGCTGGATGCAACGATTGAGCGGATTTTCACTGCCTTGAACTTCTCGGCGATCGTGATCGATCTGACCGAAACCCGCAGCATCGATAGCACCACCCTTGGGCTGTTGGCCAAGTTGTCCATTCTGTCTCGGCAGAAGGTTGGGCTGCTGCCGACCGTCGTCACCACCCACGAAGACATCACCCGGCTGTTGCAGTCGATGGGCTTCGACCAGGTGTTCAACATCGTTGACCGCCCGATCCCGTGTCCGGAGTGCCTGACCGACTTGCCGTCCCAGGACCAGTCCGAGGAAGTGGTTCGGCTCAAGGTGCTGGAGGCGCACAAGATCTTGATGGGCCTGAACGAATCCAATCGCGAAGCCTTCCACGATCTGGTCAACGCCCTCGAGCGGCACTGACCTCACGGTTGGAGCACGGTCAAAATGTGGGAGCTGGCTTGCCTGCGATAGCGCCAGCCCAACCAACACAGACTGAACGGGTACAAAAAAGGGCGGCATCCTAACAGATGCCGCCCTTTTTACCGTGCCCGCTTTTTACAGCTTGGCGCTCAACAACGCCTCCAGCTTCTCCTGGTCACGAGCAAACTGACGAATGCCCTCAGCCAGCTTCTCAGTGGCCATCGCATCCTCGTTGGACTCCCAACGGAACTGCGCTTCTGTCATATGCACACGAGGTTCACCGGCATGGCCTGGCGCCAGTTTGCGCTCCAGCTTGCCATTGTCGGCCGCCAGTTTCTCCAGCAAGTCCGGGCTGATGGTCAGGCGGTCGCAGCCGGCCAACTCTTCGATCTGGCTCAGGTTGCGGAAGCTCGCGCCCATCACCACCGTCTTGTAGCCATTGGCCTTGTAGTAGTTGTAGATGCGCGTTACCGACTGCACGCCTGGATCATCGGTGCCGGTGTAGTCGTTACCATTGGCCTTTTTGTACCAGTCGTAGATACGACCGACAAACGGCGAAATCAGGAACACCCCGGCTTCAGCGCAGGCCACGGCCTGGGCGAAGGAGAACAGCAGGGTCAGGTTGGTCTGGATGCCTTCCTTTTCCAGTTGCTCGGCGGCGCGAATGCCTTCCCAGGTGGATGCGATCTTGATCAGTACGCGGTCGCGGCCAATACCGGCCTTTTCGTACAGGTCGATCAGGCGATGCGCACGCTTGAGTACTGCGTCAGTGTCGAACGACAGGCGGGCATCCACTTCGGTGGAAATGCGCCCTGGCACCACTTTCAGGATCTCTTGACCGACAGCCACCGCAAAACGGTCACTGGCCAGGCCCACATCACCGTTGCAATCCTGCACGCAGGCATCCAGCAGCTTGGCGTAGGCTGGAATCGACGCAGCCTTGAGCAAGAGGGAAGGGTTGGTGGTGGCATCCTGCGGCTTGACGCGAGCGATAGCTTCAAAATCGCCAGTGTCGGCAACTACAGTGGTGAATTGCTTGAGTTGTTCCAGCTTGGAAGTCATGGGCGTGCTCTGTCCTATGGGTCTGATGACATTACCCGAGGGCTGCTAGCCGCTCAAGGGCGCAAATGCGTTCGATCGTTTGCGAGGGCAACAACCTGAAAACAGCCGTTTGAATGACCGGCCGTGCTGGTAAATAGGAGGGCAGAATCGCTATCAGGTTCAACCCGATGCAATAAACGCTGAGATCAAAGGTGGGAGCGGGCTTGCCCGCGATAGCGATGGACCCGTCACCGAATAAATCGACTGGCACCGTCCATCAGCGACCCTCCAGCAACGCCCCAGCCTGATCCAACAAAGCCAACGGATCCGCAGCCTTGTGAATATCTACCGACAACAACTGCCGAAACCGGCGCGCCCCCGGAAATCCGGTGCCCAGCCCCAACACATGCCGCGTAATGTGATGCATCGCCCCACCCGCAGCCAGGTGCGCGGCGATATATGGCCGCAACTGCGCCAACACCTCGGCCCGACTGATCACCGGCGCCGTACTGCCAAACAACCGCTGATCCACTTCTGCCAGCAAATACGGATTGTGATAAGCCTCACGACCCAGCATCACCCCATCAAACACCTGCAAATGCTCTGCACATTGCTCCAGCGTCTTGATTCCGCCGTTGAGAACAATCTCCAGCTCGGCAAAATCGCGCTTCAACTGCGCGGCCACGTCATAACGCAGCGGCGGAATGTCCCGATTCTCCTTGGGTGACAGCCCCTCCAGAATCGCAATCCGCGCATGCACGGTAAAACTGGTGCAACCGGCGTCCTTCACTTGCCCGACGAAATCACACAGTTGGGCATAACTATCCCGCCCGTTGATCCCGATACGATGCTTGACCGTCACCGGAATCGACACCGCATCGCGCATAGCCTTCACACAGTCCGCCACAAGAGCGGGGTGCCCCATCAGGCATGCGCCGATCATATTGTTCTGCACCCGGTCGCTGGGACAGCCGACGTTCAGATTCACCTCGTCATAACCCGCGTCCTGGGCCATACGGGCACAAGCCGCTAAATCCGCCGGAACACTGCCGCCCAGTTGTAACGCCAGCGGATGCTCGGCTTCGTTGTGACGCAGGAAACGTTCGTGGTCGCCATGGAGGATGGCGCCAGTGGTGACCATCTCGGTGTAGAGCAGGGCGTGCTTGGAGAGCAGGCGCAGGAAGTAGCGGCAGTGGTGGTCGGTCCAGTCCATCATCGGGGCGACGGAGAAGCGACGGGAGAAAGCTTGTGTTGGAGCTTTGTTTGGAGGCATGAGGATCTGAGTTGAGCTTTGCGAAGGGGAGGCAGTTTAACAGGAATGGGTTCGCGGGGATGGCGTGGGCCCGTCCGTTGAGGTTGTCGTAGTTAAATAAATCTGTCCCCTTTTCCCAGTCCCCTTTTCCCAGCTGGTGCGCCAATTCTTCCCCAACGTCACCACCTTCAGCTACTCGCCAGAGGTCAAGACGCGCCTGGTGCTGAAGGCCTATGAGGTGATCCACCGGGGCCGGCTGGAGTTCGATGCCGGCTGGACCGATATGGCGCAGTCGCTGATGACGATCCGCAAGACCATCACCGCAGGCGGTCGCCAATTCACTTATACCGCCGGCCGCAACGACAACACCGGTCACGCCGATCTGGCATGGGCGCTCTTTCATGCATTGCACAACGAACCGCAGGAAGGGCAGACCACTGCCAATACCGGGCGGATGGAGATTTTTTGATGTCGAGCCGCCGCAGAAGTACCAAGCAGATGGCCCAGGTGCCCACCGTGACAACGCAGGAGTTTATCCCGCGTAGTGAGGGCAAGATCGAGGCGTTCAGCTTCGGTGAATGCAGGTGGGTTTGGGTCGATCAGGGAGGCGGCGCAGATTTACGCAGCCAATGAACTGGAGCCGATTCAGGCGCGAATGACGCAGTTGAATGACTGGATTGGGGAGGAGGTAATGCGCTTCAAACCTTATGAAGTTAGCGAATCCATCTGAGGTTTTTGAAAGTAAGGAAGGGTTGTTGCTTTTTTGATAGCTACCCCGGATTGGTGAGGGTTTAAAGGCCCTATGCAATATTGCAGGTGTTGTATAAGAAGTACGTTGTGAGGTGATGGGTGACTTAACTAAATTGTAACCGACAATAATTCTCTAACTGTCAGATAAGGCTGTAGGGGCGGTGAAGTACTATCTTCCTAGACTCGTTGGTTTCTAATTTTACTGAGAGACACAATTTTTATTGTTTTGCCGGTCGGAAGCACAGCCCAAAGACCCCCTGAAACCTTGAGGGACGATGAGGGGGGGTGCGCATTATATATCTCAAGAATTTCTAGTGTCAGTGACGGAGCTCCTGCTCAAGTTTTCAATAATATTAGAAACCTGCTGAAGGGTTGAAGGAGGTCGATGTGCAATGGTGGGGTTTTTAATTAATCCGTTGGTTGGTGAAGTTGCGCCTTGATGTATGTCTTAATATTGAATGCACAATAATTACCAAGGCTCAGGGGTCAAGCGTAAGTTATGAATGTCTTGTGCTCTGCTTCTATTGGTGGATGGGCAAGCTCCAGTATCTCTAGGTATCCAGATAAGGCAAGCCGGTTTTTATACGAATCGACTGTAATAGCCTTTGAAATGCTCGGTTTTTGAAGTGTGGCCAGTTCTTGGAACTGGCTTAACTCTTTGCTGGTAATTGTTTCTCTATTAAAAAAGTGTTGTTACTGATGGTTAACTTGAGGTTGATGGAGTTTTTGCTTGTTGAGGTTATCTCGATTGAAATTTTATCGCAGAAACTTGATGAGTTGTGGGTTGGGCTCGAAGGAAGATTGCTAATAATAATACGATCACCAAGCGCGGCGCTAAAAACCTGGCTAAACGAGTGTGCAGGAATTAACTGTCGCTTGTTCAAGTCGAGGATCTGCTGTTGGTAATCCTTCGATAGTTGGTCGTGTTCGACAAAGCAGTTGGTACTATTGGCGTTCGACTTATTTTGCATGTTCGTTGCTCCACAATTCGTTACGTCAAATTTGGAGGTTGTTTAACGCTCGGTCAAATCATTGATCGTTTATTAATTTTATTTGCTTGGGGGTGAGAGAGATTTCGTAGTGTGGGGGTTTCCTTTGCGTTTCTACTGCTTCAGTATCGTCTATATTGATTATGAGTCCGATCTAAAGTGAGAAGCGGCTATGCCTGATCAGGAAATAGGTGTGGGGGTTGAAGTTTTTACAGTCTATATGGACTCTGGGAAGAAGAGGTGGGCTCGTTTGTTTTTTGACGGCCCTAAAAAAAGGTTGAGGGTGAGAGATCTTGAGGAGCAGCCCATCATCTGCAACCTTGGTACTGCGGAGATTAGGGTCTTGTATCAACTTGTCTCTAGGTCGGGAGAAGTATTTAACAAGGAGCAGTTAATTCTGTTTGGTTGGCCTGGGCGTGTAGTTGCAACTGGTAGCTTGGCGCAGGCTATTTTTAATATAAGGTCTTTCTTCGGTGCGGATGGACATGGAATTATTGTTACTAGTCCGAAAACTGGCTATATGTTTAATTCGGACTTTTTGGTTGGCTCTCTCAGTGTTGAAAAACAGTCGGTTCAGGAGTTGGGCGTAGCAACTAATAGTGCAGATCTAACTTTTACAGTTGATGAGAGAGCCAGCAAGTCTTTTGGGTGGGTAAACCGGAAGCACGTTGTTGTGCGTTTGTTGAGGGTGTTTGTTTTTTTGTTTTTTTTGGCTTCCTTGATCTACTTGTTTGAGCCGGAGTTTGAGATTTTAACTAGGGATCCTCTAAGGATTACAAAATTTAATGTTGGGGAGCTTGATGTTGAATTTATTACCTCATTAAAAAAAGATATTGCAGCTCCTTTGGAGGCTCAAATTAAAAATATCCCTATGGGGTCTTATGGGAAAATTATGGTTAGGGTTCATGAAAAAAGATATAGGGTTGTATGTTATACTTCCGCAGGCTTCAGCTCTTATACAGTGCCGATATCGGTACCGTTGGATTATGCTGTTGCGAATTGCCTGTCACGCGCAGGAGGGGAGTCATGAGCTTTAAAAGGTTTATGTTCTTGGTTATTCTGATTTGTAGTTTGGTTTTGATTGCGCTGGCAGTTTATTTGCGAGAGTGGGGCGTGGAAAAAAATGTCGAGTATAAAATGCGCACTGCAATATACCTCGAGAAAGATAATGCGTTGAAAAATGAGCGCGTGATAAATAATATTGAAACTATGACGCTGGGACACCGATCGTTTCAATATACTTCGACTTGGCAAAAGGCGGGAGAAACCGAATACTTATATGTGACCGGGGATATTACTCCTATTTGGGGTGCGTATGCCTATATGTCCATCGAAAAGCAAGTTGTGACGGATGGGCTGCGCACTTTATTAAGTGAGCTCGGAGTTCCTATTATATTAGATAGGCAGCTGGAGCTCTCGGAGGGTAGCACTTCGTATGTCCGCCTACTAAAAAACGACTCTTCAGGGATGTGTTTCTATCACTACGATAATAATAGCCTGTTCTGCTTCGGCCTTAGATAGACACGTCGACGATGCCGAGCGCCAAGTGTCCTTAGACGCTTGGCGCCCTGATTGGGCCCACCGTTTTCCCCTGGGATGCACTCCACAGGCGGCTACACGCCGAACAGGTCTTCGGTGTACCTCGGCCTCTCGGAACTAAATAAAAGCCTGGATACCCCGTGAAGCCAGTCAACGCCTTGTTCCGTAATCTGAGCAGTTCGCGGGGAGGGGGCACGAATCTGTTGAGGTTATCGGAGTTAAATAAATCTAGCCCATTTTCCCTCGGTCTTTTCCCTTCACATGGCTGCACTCTCACTCACCCAGCGTCAGATGTTGGAGTTTGTAGGTGATGTCGAGATTGGAGCGACAAGCAATTGCTACATAATTATGTGTAGAGACGATACAGAAAACGGACAAAATCGAACGCTAAGCGTGCGGGCCCTCAGGTTGAGGCATTAGAGGTCGAGGCCCAGGTGTCAGGAACCGCGAAAAACGGCCCAGCCCTGACTTGGCGCAGATGGCACCCCTGATAGCCGGTGAGGGTATAGTTCAACCTTACACCGCCCAACGGAAGATGAATCTGGGCCCAGAAAACCTTAGCAATGGTTGAACAATTTCATGCTGACCGCTTTTTTGCAGTATCCCGTTTCGTTTGGCGATCCAGCAGCAAATTTCAGGCAGATTTGCGATGTTGTGGACCAGGCACAATTTGATCTGTTGGTGATGCCCGAGCTTTGCACCATCGGTTATTTTCACGACTCCCGTGAAGCGTTGTTCCGTCGTGCTGAATCGGCGCTCGATGGGCCAACCGCGCAGTTTTTATTGAAACTATCAGCAGATAAGAACGCCACGTTAATTGCAGGCATCGCTGAGCGTGATGGCGATTACATATACAACACGGCGATTGTCGTATCACGGGGACGCTGGCTAGGGAAACAACGTAAATGTCACCTGTCACGCATAGAGAAAGTCCTCTTTACCCCGGGCGATTCATTGACGTGTTTTGATGACGGAATCTGCCGCTTTGGCGTTCTGACTTGTTTTGACCTCTGGATGCCAGAAGCCGCACGTTTGCTGGTGCGCCAGGGTGCACAACTATTGTGTTGTCCAGCCAACTATGGTGGTCCTTGGACAACCCAGCTTGCACGTATTCGAGCGATGGAAAATGCCACTCCGCTAATCTGTGCCAATCGTAGTGGTGTGGAGATGTATGAGGGCGTAGAGGTGACATTCAGGGGGGAAAGCCAAATTGTCGGGCCTATGGGAGAGGTTTGGGCATCTGCCACAGAGCAGACGGCGCTCGGCTTGTCGAGGATCGATCCCGCAGCTCACGTTCTCAAGGCGAATCCTATGTGTGATGACTTGATGGAAGAGGCAAGCCGCTATGCTTTATCAGGCCCACACCCAAAATGAACAGGCCGTGTCCGGCAGCAATACCGGCAACCGAAAGCCGGAAATTCAGGCCGCTATGGCAGATTGGAATGCCTTGGTGTTTTGTTTTTCCGAGCTCGGTGGCGCAACCGAAAAACGGCGAGAAAATGGTGGTGATGCAGTTTGTAGGGGCATTGAGGTATCGGATTGGCGCGCGCGCAGGGCTATCAGTTTATTAGGAACCGGGTAGCCCTGTTGATGCCGGGTATTGAGAGACCTTCCACGTTAGTCAACACGCCCCGGCAACATCCCCGCCAGTACCTTGTCCTTGTCCATAAAGTGATGCTTCAGCGCCACCACCATATGCCCACCCACAAGGATTCCGCATAGCCACGCACAGTAGGTATGAATCGCCTTTGCCAGGTCATAGAGGCTTTTATCTGCCTCCACCAGTGGCGGCAGCAAGAATATGCCCGCAACCAGAATGGGTTTGTCGGCGACCGAGCTCCAGTACCAGCCGGATAGTGGCAGCCCAACCAGCGCTACGATGTACAGCAGCAGATGGCCGATGAACGCAGCACGCTTGACCAGTGGGGTCATCGTATCGGGCAGTGCGGGTGCTGCATGGGTCAGGCGCCAGGCGATGCGCAGGACGACGAGGAATAGCAGAGTGCTGGCCATTGCCTTGTGTAAGAAGGTGAGTTGATGCAGCGGGTTGAATTCATCGCGCCAGTGAACGGCCAGGATCCCAATGACCCAGGCGACAATCCAGATAAGCGCCATACCCCAGTGCAGCCACTTTGCCGTGGCCGTATAACTTTTTACCGCAGTCATCTGGATATGCGCCTCCCCTTTGAGAAGACGCGATTATCGACAATCGGGCATGCCGGAAAACCGTAAAATGTCGATGATTCCCATCGACTTTCCTGATTTTTAGTTCACTTACGTTCTGTCAGGGCGGTAATTGGCCTTGTTACAGGATATCTGGTTGCTCAGGTGAAGCTAAACCGCGGGCCAACACGACCAGCAAGTCCAGAACAGGCGCCCGATCCAGCCCGAGCATGATATTCTGCGCGCCATCTTGGTCTATTCTCTCTCTGGTACGCGCTCCCGAATGCGTACCGGCAGGGTAGCTGTCGCCGAGGTAGCTGAAGCCAATAATGATAAGAAGTCAGCGCAGAAGGGACATAAAAGTGAGGTCGATACGTCGGCCTTGTGTGCCCACCCTGCAGTTCTTGCGAGTACGGGAACCAGCAAAACATTGCCTGATGTTTTGCGCACCACGGTTGCCGGAAGGTCGAGGGCGGTAGGGCGGAAGGCGTTTTATCATAGGTGCTACGATGTTTAAAAAAGTGAACACCGCCCTGCTGGGGTTGGCTTTGTCGATGGGGATTACTTCCGTCCAGGCGGAAGAGGCAAAGAAAGTTGATGTGCTGCTGATCGGCGGCGGCATCATGAGTGCGACCCTGGGTGTCTGGCTCAATGAGCTGGAGCCGCAATGGTCGATGGAGATGGTCGAGCGCCTGGACGGCGTCGCCGAAGAAAGCTCCAACGGCTGGAACAACGCCGGTACTGGTCACTCCGCGTTGGCTGAGCTGAACTACACCCCGGAAAACAAGGACGGCACCGTTGAGATCCCGAAAGCGGTCGAGATCAACGAAGCGTTCCAGATTTCCCGCCAGTTCTGGTCGTGGCAGGTTCAGCAAGGCGTTCTGAAGAACCCGCGCTCGTTCATCAATTCCACTCCGCACATGAGCTTTGTGTGGGGCGATGACAACATCAAGTTCCTGAAGAAGCGTTACGAAGCGCTGCAGGCGAGCCCGCTGTTTGCTGGCATGGAATACTCCGAAGATCCGGTACAGATCAAGAAGTGGGTTCCGCTGATGATGGAAGGGCGTGACCCGAACCAGAAAATCGCGGCTACCTGGTCTCCGATCGGTACCGATGTGAACTTTGGCGAGATCACCCGCCAGTTCGTCGCTCACCTGCAAACCACGCCGAAGTTTGATCTGAAACTGTCGAGCGAAGTGCAGGACATCACCAAGAACGCCGACGGTTCGTGGCGCGTTAGCTACAAAAACCTGAAAGATGGCACCAAGACCGAGACCGACGCCAAGTTCGTGTTTATCGGCGCGGGCGGCGGTGCCCTGCACCTGCTGCAAAAGTCGGGCATTCCTGAAGCCAAGGAATACGCTGGCTTCCCGGTTGGTGGTTCGTTCCTGGTGACCGAGAACCCAACGATTGCCGAGCAGCACCTGGCCAAGGCCTACGGTAAAGCTTCGGTCGGCGCGCCACCGATGTCGGTACCGCACCTGGACACCCGTGTGCTGGATGGCAAGCGCGTGATCCTGTTTGGCCCATTTGCGACCTTCTCCACCAAGTTCCTGAAAGAAGGCTCGTACCTGGACCTGTTGACCAGCACCACGACCCACAACATCTGGCCAATGACCAAAGTCGGTATTCGTGAATACCCACTGGTCGAGTACCTTGCCGGCCAACTGATGCAGTCGGATGACGACCGCTTCAAGGCGCTGCAAGAGTACTTCCCTAACGCCAAGAAAGAAGACTGGCGCCTGTGGCAAGCCGGTCAGCGCGTGCAGATCATCAAGCGTGACGAAGAGCAGGGCGGCGTCCTGAAACTCGGTACCGAAGTGGTCAGCTCTGCCGACAACACCATCGCAGGCCTGTTGGGTGCATCGCCAGGTGCGTCCACCGCAGCGCCGATCATGCTGACCGTGCTGGAAAAAGTGTTCAAGGACAAGGTTGCTACCCCGGCCTGGCAGGAAAAGCTGAAGCAGATCGTGCCTAGCTATGGCACCAAGCTGAACGGCAGCCCTGAGCGCGTTGCGCAAGAATGGGCCTACACCGCCAAGGTTCTGCAACTGACGCCTCCGCCAGCCATTCCTGAAATGGCAGCGCCTCAAGCGACCGAGGCTGCCAAGCCTGCGGCCGAGCCGAGCAAGCCGGCGGCTGATATCGCGCTGTAAGCGGTTGAGGCAGTCCTGATCCAGGGCTGCATCGACACTTGAAAACCCGCTGAACCGGAAACGGTCAGCGGGTTTTTTGGTTGTGGCGTTTCGATGTACTTACACCGGTCAAATACGGAAACCTTTTTTGACCTGTTCATGCAGATGAAGCGCCAGGTGATTGCCGCTATCAGACAGTAGATAAACCTGATGCGGCGACAACCCCGGTAACTGAACGCCAGGAATGACCCGGGTCAGCCCTGGGACCCTACGTTCCTCCTCGATCAGCCCAACCGCCAACCCACACATGATGGCGGCTTCTACGGCTGTTGAACTGGCGCTCTCAAGCAGGATTCGGTAATACACCCCGTGCTCTTTCAGCACACGCAGAGCCGACTCCCGGTATGGGCACCCGCTCAACTGGACGGCGATGGGAAGCGGTGCCTGTTCAGGTCTCTGGAAGTGCTCGGCCACGACCCACACCGGCTGTATTGCACCCAGCCGCTCGCCTTGTTCCAGCGGTTGCGCGCTGACGATCAATGCCAGGTCAACTTGCTCACGACTGAACATCGTGGACAGTTCGCCGCTGGACCTTGCCTCCACTTCCAGTTCGAGCAGAGGGTTGTCTGCAATCAGTTGTGGAAGGAAGTCACGCATAAACGCCGGCGCATAGGAGTCAGGTAAACCCAGGCGGATTTTGCCCTGCATGCGCTGTGGGGTTAGCGAGGCGAGTAAACGGTCATGGCTTTTCAGGAAATCAGTGGTCTCGCTCAGCAATTTCTTGCCATACATCGTCAGTTCTACGCCCTGGTTGTTGCGGCTGAAGAGCCTTTGGCCTACCAGGTTCTCCAGCTTGTGAATTTGTGTCGTGACGGTCGAGGCGCTGCGATGCACATGGTTGGCGGCTTCGTTGAAACGCCTGAAGCGGGCAACAGCATGAAAGGTACGCAAGAGGTCAATGTTCAGTTGCTTGTTCATGATCCCTCTTTTCGGGATTAGTTATGCAGATTATTCAAATATACAAAATCATGCCGTCATCCTAGTCTTTGGGTCAAACAGGAGCGCGCCTGCATACCGAATAAAAAAAGAGTCGGAGCGTACATATGGATATCAACACGCTGGTTGTCGCATCTTTGCAGAGTAATCATGAGCTTGGCGGGCACATTTGGACGATTGAAAACGCTGAGAAATATTCGACATTGCCTGGGTATACCTCGGCCCTGAATCAGCAGCTCAGTGAAGAAATACTGGCGCTGATGACGACTTTGAACACTGAGGGCATAAGCGGTGCAGGCTTGTGTGCTGCGCCTTGTGGGTCAGGCTCCTTGGGCGAAATCCTGTATTCGGTTGCTTCTGATTTGGTTGATCTTCTGGGACCGGGGAGCTTGCATTACGTTGAACTGGGTCCGGAGCCGGTGAAAACGTCTGCGCTGATGGGCTATTTGCTTGAGTGCGGCAGCGAACCGCAACACTACACAGCGGTGGATATCAACAGCGCTTCGCAGGCGGTCATGCGCCGAGTGGTAGAACCGCTGCTGTCAACTCCCCAAGGGTTTTCCTACTTGGCCACTGACTTTCGTGACCTGCACAGGCATCAGCTCGAACGGGGGCAGGATGTAACGCTGATCACCATGCTGGGGTTTCAAGAGGGCAACGAGTTGCCCGATACCATTGGCGAGATCATCCGTCGGGTAGGCGGTATGCGAACGTACGTCTTATCAGAAATGCAACTGTCCACCGCTGAGGGGGACGCTCATATCCATCGTTTTTATGGGCACGATTGCATGAGCCGGTTTTCTGACCTGATCGGTTTGAAACTGGGCTTGAAGAAAACGGATGACCATCGAGTCGTCATTTCCCAGATTGAGCACCACGACCACTGCTACCGCGTCGCCGCAACGTTGCTCCCTGTCAATGATGGTCACAATGACGGCTATCTCTTGACGAATGTCTGCCTGAAATACACCCGTGAACAATTCATCCGTGTGCGGCAGGAATACGGCAGTTGCCGGGTCATTGGCGAGTATTGCAGTGGCGATGGCAGTGTCATGTATCAGTTGGCTGAGTACTGCCTGGACCACGAGGGAGGTTTGTAACAATGAGGCGAGACAGTGACCTACCCGTCTTTGCACAGGGGGCCGGACGGTTGAAATTGGCATTGCAGGCATCGTTTTCTCCATCATCGTTGCGCTGCAAGCACCCTGGTGCATTGCTGGATACCTTGCAGCATTGGAATGATGGCTACTTGAACAAGACGGCCCCTTTGCTTGGGTACCACCGAAGCCTGGCCGAACTTGGCTATGCCAGTTCGTCGGTGGATATTGCCTCGGCTGAACAGTTGACAGCAGTGGCACAGGTTTCGGGGTTGTTCAGTGAAGAAGGCGTCGTGCAATTACGCCGGGCCTGTTATCAACTGGAAGCAGGCTCTACCACCAGCGATTGGATTATTTCCAATCGTACTCGGGCGGCTACCGAGTCTTCGACCCTGCTGCGGGAAATGATGGGCAGTCGCGCCTTCTTGTTAGCGGTGTCACGGATTGCAGGCGTTCCCTTGGTGCCTCATCCGTTTTTGCGGGCGCGTTCGCAGGTTAACTATTTTTACCCGCCTCAGGCCCCCGAGGCCAAGGCCCAAGTCGGGATGTGGCATACCGATGGTACGAGTTTCGTACTGAATATCCTGCTATCGGCCCCTGGCGAGTATGAGGGTGGGGAGTTTGTCTTTTTTGAAGGGCCAAACGAGCTCTTTGATGTGAATGACTTGGGTGAACGTCTTTGCACCAGTGTGGCCAAGGCCTGCGGTGATGCTGTTTATATCTACGGCAGTCGTGTGTTTCATGGGGTTCGCCCACTCATGTCCGGTAGGCGCATGTCGCTGGTGCTTTCATTCCATTGTCCTTACAGCGCAGCGGATGTGAACAAGTTCTGGCACCTTGCCTCCGATGATGGTGTGTTGAGGACGATCAGGCTATGGTTTCAACTTAAGCGCGACTTGGCCTTACCTGCCGATGAGCAATACCGGCGGCTCGGCATTGAGCCTATTACTTTTGCCGACCTGGCGGTTCGCCTATGAGGTTTCTCAAACTCACGCGCCTGGATGCGCTGAAGCTACTGCTATTGCAGGTTGTCTTTGTCCTGTCTTGGAGTTCCGGTTTCATTGGGGCCAAGATGGGCGCCCAGGATGCAGGCGCGTTCAACTTGCTGTTCTGGCGTTTCTTGCTGGTGTCAGTGTGCCTGGCGCTGTTTTTGAACGTCGCACTGCTGAAGATTTCCTGGGCGCAAATCCGCCATCATGCGGTGATCGGTTTCTTGTCGCAGTTTCTCTATTTGAGTTGTGTCTATGTGGCCATTCAAAACGGTTTGCCTCCAGGCATTGCGGCGATCATTGCTGCCCTACAGCCCCTGATGACAGCGGCCCTTTCGTCAGGCAGTACAGTGGAGCGCAGCGGGGGCTGGCAGTGGTTGGGGTTGATGATCGGTTTTTGTGGCGTGTCGATTGTGATCGCTGGGCAATACCGCAATAGCGGTGCCGAGGTCGGGCTGGTCATGTATCTACTGCCGCTTGTTTCGGCATTGGGGCTGACGATGGCAACGCTGTATGAGCGCCGCGCAGCACTGACGCAAACTCATGGCAGTACGCTGAGCCTGTCGCTGTTCATTCAGTCGCTGGTTACCTTGATCGGCTTTACCGCTGCTGTGCTCTATACCGACACGTTGAGTGTTCCGCAGGGGGCGGGCGTGTTGATCTCGATCGTTTGGTTGACGGTTTTTTCAACGTTCATCGCGTATCTGAGCCTTTGGATGCTGCTACAGGTAATGACGGCCACCCATGTGGCGGTCCTGGTTTATCTGGAGCCACCCGTGACGTTGGTCTGGGCCGCACTTATGTTCGGCGATGTGATTTATACGTCGACCTATGTGGGTATCGTGGTGGTGGTGGCGGGGCTGATTCTGGTGCGTTTGAAACGACAAACCATGGTGTGTACGCCATAAGCCGGGAGCGCTTTTTTGCCCCACTAGGTCGGTTTTTTCGTTCCCAGCAACCGCAGTTCCTTGAGCAGCGCTGCCCCCAGTTGTTCGGTACCCACCTCCTTGTACCCCACAGCCTTGATCTTGCCATTCTGTTCCGCCTGGATGATGACCACCGGGGTCTCCTTAAGGGTACCTGCCTCGATGTGCATGGCGTATTGGGGAATGTCCATTTTGATCGGTGTACCGGCTGCCTTGCCCTTCACATTGATCAGAAACGCCGCGCAACCACGGTCTACATCCTCGTTGGTGGCGGACCGCCCACTGACAAAACAGGTCTCCGGCAGGTCGGGCCAGGCGATGGTTTGCGCCAAGGCCAGGGTGGGTGTCAGAAATAGGCTAGCGAGCAGAAGCGTACGCACGTAGGGCAGTCTCTCAAGGGGCAATGGAACACAGGTTTACCAAAGTAGGTCCTTTGCAGCAACGCCAGGGCTCAGCCCAGGCGCCGCATGCCGGTGGCCTTCGCGGCGTCTGTATCAAAGGTGGCGGTGTATTCGCACCCGGCGGCGTGGGCACAGCGCTCGATCAGGCAGTCGGCGAAATCAGCCTTGGTCGTGGTGAATCGGCGCACGGCCTGCCAGATGATTTCGGCATGTTCGATGATCAGTTCGCGGGTACGCAACAGGGTTTCCAGAACCGCTACCACTTGCGTCTTGGTGCATGGGTAGCAGCTCTGTAATACCCATACCAGCTCCACTACCGAAACCAGGCTGACGAAACCCGGCGCAGCAACGGTCAGGGATTCGATCAGGTGCGAGGCCTTGGCCGATTGCACGGGATCATCCTGGGTGACGTAACGCACCAGCACATTGGTATCCAGGCCAATCATCCAGCCTTCGCTCCCTGCGCGGCGATTGCCTGGTTCATTTGTTCAATGCTGACGGCATTCGCGGGTTTGCGGATCAGCCCCTTGAGCTCCTGGATGCTGTGGTTGGCGGCGACGATGGCAAACTTGCCATCTTCTATTTCGACAAATTCCACCCGGTCTCCGGTATCCAGGCCCAATGCGGTCCGGACTTGAACGGGGATGGTGATTTGCCCTTTTGAGGTGAGTGTGGCGGTGGCCATAATGAAGGTCTCCATCGGGATATTCCTTACCTTAGGGTAAGGAATAATGGAGGACAAGATCCGTTGGTCCATAGGTTGCTCTTCTGTGGGGTCAGTGATCGGAATAGTTAAAACCCTAGTCCGCTTTCGTTCCCTCTACACCCCACAGACAGCCGTAAAGCAATACAACCTATGACCTGGCAATTTTCCTTATTGCACGACGCGATAGCACGGCACATACGCTGCGCCGCCGGGCAGCTTCATCCGGTGCTGCTCCACGAACGCTTTCAACAACTCATCCAGCGGCTTCATGATTGTCGGGTCGCCGTGGATCTCATAGGGCCCGTTCTGTTCGATCAGGCGGATGCCCTTGTCCTTGACGTTACCCGCCACGATCCCCGAGAACGCCCGGCGCAGGTTGGCCGCCAGTTCATGGGGGGGCAGGGCGTGGCTCAGTTGCAGGCTGGCCATGTTGGCGTGGGTCGGGTCGAACGGGCGCTGGAAGCCTTCGTCGATCTTCAGCAGCCAGTTGAAGTGGAAGGCGTCGTTGCGCTCGCGGCGGAACTGTTTGACCGACTTCAGGCCCGCGGTCATCTGCCGGGCGACTTCGGCGGGGTCATCAATGATGATCTGGTAGTGGGCCTGGGCCGCTTCACCGAGGGTCGCGCCGACAAACGCATGCAACTGTTGCAGGTACGGCGCCGCTTGTTTGGGCCCGGTGAGGATGACCGGGAAGGGCACCTCACGGTTGTCCGGGTGCATCAGGATGCCTAGCAGGTACAAGAACTCTTCGGCCGTGCCAGCGCCGCCCGGGAAGATGATGATGCCGTGGCCGACGCGCACGAAGGCTTCCAGGCGTTTTTCGATATCCGGCAGGATCACCAGTTCGTTGACGATCGGGTTCGGTGCTTCGGCGGCGATGATGCCCGGCTCGGTGAGGCCCAGATAGCGCCCGCCGGTGATGCGTTGCTTGGCGTGGGAAATGGTCGCGCCCTTCATCGGGCCTTTCATCACGCCCGGGCCGCAACCGGTGCACACGTCGAGGCTGCGCAGGCCCAGTTCGTGCCCGACTTTCTTGGTGTATTTGTATTCTTCGGTATTGATCGAGTGCCCACCCCAGCACACCACGATCTTTGGCTCGACCCCGGGCCGCAGCGTGCGTGCGTTGCGTAGCAGATGGAACACGTAGTCGGTGATGCCCTGGGAGGTGCTCAGGTCGATGCGTTGGCTGTCGAGTTCGTTTTCGGTGTAGACGATATCGCGCAGGGCGCTGAACAGCATTTCCCGGGTGCTGGCGATCATTTCACCATCGACGAATGCGTCGGCGGGCGCGTTCAGCAGTTCCAGGCGTACGCCGCGATCCTGTTGATGGATACGGACTTCAAAATCCTTGTAGGCGTCGAGGATGGTCTTGGCATTGTCGATATGGGCGCCGGTGTTGAGGATTGCCAGGGCGCATTGGCGGAACAGCGTATAGATGCTGCCGGAACCGGCTTCGCTCAGTTGCTGGACTTCACGTTGCGACAGCGTTTCGAGACTGCCCTTGGGGCTGACGGAGGCATTGATGACTTGGCGTTGAGGCATTCTTATTCCCTGAAAGCGCAGCCACCGGGCGATGAATAGCCAGTGGCATGAGGATGACGAGCGCCGAATACGGTCGCACAGGACGGGCATTTTCCCTGCCCTACAGGCAGGACGCAAACTCCGTACAGCCTCATCATGCCGCACAATTTGCTGAGTTCGCGTCCTTATTGGAAAAATATAGTGCCTTTCCCCGCTGTGGATTGGATTTTGAGAACAGAAGAATTGCGACTATCGTGACGCTTCGGTTTTTCGGACGTCATAGACCAGTACGATTGACGCCGTAATGGCCACCATTGGCCATCGGCACCTTGGAAGAGGCAGAAATTTTATGATCATCAAACCGCGGGTTCGTGGCTTTATCTGTGTGACCGCCCACCCTGTTGGCTGCGAAGCGAACGTCAAAGAGCAGATCGACTACGTGACCGAGCACGGTGCCATCGAAGGCGGCCCGAAGAAAGTCCTGGTGCTCGGTGCGTCCACCGGCTACGGCCTGGCAGCACGTATCAGTGCCGCTTTTGGTTGTGGCGCCGATACCCTTGGCGTGTTTTTTGAAAAAGAAGGCGAAGAAGGCAAGCTCAGTTCTGCCGGCTGGTACAACAGCGCCGCTTTCCACAAGTTTGCTGCCGAAAAAGGCCTGTACGCCAAGAGCATCAATGGCGATGCGTTCTCTGACGAGATCAAGCGCCTGACCATCGAAACCATCAAGAAAGACCTGGGCAAGATCGACCTGGTGGTTTACAGCCTGGCCGCGCCACGTCGCACCGACCCGCAAGGCGTGGTGCATAACTCTACTCTCAAGCCGATTGGCAAGGCTGTGACCCTGCGCGGGATCAACACCGACAAGGGCGTTGTGGTCGACACCACGCTGGAGCCGGCGACTCAGGAAGAAATCGACGGCACCGTCAAAGTGATGGGCGGCGAAGACTGGCAGCTGTGGATCGACGCCCTGCGTGACGCCGACGTGCTGGCCGAAGGCGCCAAGACCACCGCGTTCACCTATCTGGGCGAAAAGCTGACCCAGGATATCTACTGGAACGGCTCCATCGGCGAGGCCAAGAAAGACCTCGACAAGAAAGTCCTGACCCTGCGCGACAACCTCGCCGCACTCAAGGGCGATGCCCGTGTCTCGGTACTCAAGGCCGTGGTTACCCAGGCCAGCTCGGCGATCCCGATCATGCCGCTGTACCTGTCGCTGCTGTTCAAGGTGATGAAAGAGCAGGGCACCCACGAAGGCTGCATCGAGCAGGTCTACGGTCTGTTCAAGGACAGCCTGTACGGCAGCCAGCCGAAGCTTGACGCCGATGGCCGCCTGCGTGCCGACCTGGCTGAGCTAGAGCCGAAAGTCCAGGACGCCGTAGCGGCGCTGTGGAATCAGGTGACCGACGACAACGTCAACGAGATCAGCGATTTTGCCGGCTACAAGGCTGAGTTCCTGCGTCTGTTCGGTTTTGAGATTGATGGCGTGGACTACGAGGCTGACGTCAATCCGACCGTGAAGATCGAAGGTCTGGTCCAGGCTTAACCCTTTGTAGGAGCCGGCTTGCCGGCGAAAATCGTCAACGATTACGCGGGGTGCCTGGCGCCCCGTGGTGTTCTCGGGTTTTTCGCCGGCAAGCCGGCTCCTCCAAAAAGCTCACATTTGGGAACCGTCCTACCTTTTCTCGCTTGCCCCTTCTTGACCTCGATGTGCCAGACTGCGTCCGTTATCACACTAGGCTAACGGAGGATCTTCATGACGATTCGTGCAGTAGTTTTTGATTTCGGCGGTGTCCTGTTTGATTGGAGCCCGCAGCATCTGTACCGCAAGCTGATTACCGGTGACGAGGAGCGCCAATGGTTTCTCGATAACATCTGTACCCAGGCCTGGAACACTGAACAGGACGCTGGGCGCACCCTGGCTGAGGCCACCCACAGCCTGATCGCCGAACACCCGCAACATGAGGCCTTGATCCGGGCCTACTACGACCGCTGGCATGAAATGCTGCGCGGCCCGCTCGCCGATGGCGTGGCGATTCTTGAAGACCTGCATGAAGCCAAAGTCCCGTTGTTCGGCTTGACCAACTGGTCCGCAGAAACCTTCCCTTATGCCCGCGCCAACTACCCATTCCTGAAATACTTTCGCAACATCGTAGTGTCCGGCGAGGTGAAGCTGATCAAGCCTGATCCCGCGATCTACCGCGCCAGCCTCGAGCAGGTGCGTGCCCATCTGCCGGATATCCAGGCCGAAGAACTGGTGTTTATCGATGATGTCGCCGAGAACGCCAATGCCGCCATTGCCTTGGGCTGGCAGGGTATTCACCACGTATCACCCGAGCAGACCCGGCGCCAGTTGCAGGCCTTGGGGCTGGGCGTCTAGCGCGCCCATTGTTCGATCGCGAAGTCGACAAAGGCCCGCAGCTTGGGCAGGCGATAACGGTCCTGCGCATATAAAAGGTGCATCGAGCGCGAAGGTGACTGATAGCTTGGCAGCAGCGCCACCAGCCGGCCCGCCAGCAGGTCGGCGCCGACCAGGGCGTCGGGCAGCATCACGATGCCCATGCCTTCGACAGCGGCACGGTGCAGCGCCTGGGAGCTGTTGATGGTCATGGGCCCAGACACGGCGACCTCGACTTCACCCTCGGCTCCCCGCAGGCGCCAGAGTTTGTCGGCGTTGCGCCAGTCATCGGTCGACGGGTAGGCGAATGCCAGGCAGTCATGGGCCTGCAAATCCATGGGCTGCTGGGGCGTACCCCGGCGCGCCAGGTAAGCCGGCGACGCGCACAGGGTCATGGTGTAGTCCTGCAACGGCCGGGCGATCAGGCTGGAAGGCTGCAGCTCACCCAGGCGCAGCGCCACGTCGAAGCCGCTGTCGATCAGGTCCATGGCTTGATTGCTCAACACCACGTACAGCTGGATCTTTGGGTAGCGTCGGGAAAACTCACTGAGCGCCGGTGCCAGGCGCTCGGCACCGAACGCGGGCGGGGCGGTGATGCGCAGCAGCCCTTGGGGCGCCTCGCTGTGGATTTGTTCAGCCAACTGCTCGGAGTTGGCCACCAACCCCAGCACCTCCAGGCAGCGCTGGTAATAGAGGCCGCCGAACTCGGTCAGGCTTTGCTTGCGGGTAGTGCGTTTAAGCAGGCTGACGCCGAGGCGTTGCTCCAGGGCGCGCAGGTGATTGCCGACCATGGTGGTCGACAGGCCGCAGGCTTGGGCCGCCGCGGTCATGCTACCGGTCTCCACCACTTTGACGTAGACGGTCATTGCCTGGAACAGATCCATTATCAACTCTTGATTCAAAGTCATTGCAGATATGTGCAGTTTATCCAGCTTAAGTGGCTAACGATACTAAGGCCCTGACCCCGATGGAGCCCGATGCCATGACCGCCGCTTGCTTGATGACCACCTATCAACCCCTGGCCCTGAGTTTTACCCGTGGCTTGGGCACCCGTCTGTGGGACCAGCAGGGCCGTGAGTACCTGGACGCCGTGGCCGGAGTCGCTGTGACCAATGTCGGTCACTCCCACCCACGGCTGGTGACGGCAATCAGCGAGCAAGCCGGGTTGCTGTTGCATACCTCCAACTTGTACGGCATCGACTGGCAGCAGCGCCTGGCCCAGCGGTTAGCCCAGTTGTCCGGCCTGGATCAGGCGTTCTTCAACAATTCCGGCGCCGAAGCCAACGAAACCGCGTTGAAACTGGCGCGCCTGCATGGCTGGAAAAAAGGCATCGAGCAGCCGCTGGTGGTGGTCATGGAGAACGCCTTCCACGGCCGCACCCTGGGCACCATGGCCGCCAGCGATGGGCCATCGGTGCGCCTGGGGTTCCAGCGCCTGCCGGGTGATTTCATCAAGGTCGGCTTTGGTGATCTGGCGGCATTGGACGCGGTGACCCGTGAGTTCGGCCCCAGGATAGTTGCCGTATTGCTGGAGCCGATCCAGGGCGAAAGTGGCGTGCAACTCGCCCCGCCGGGCTACCTGAAAGCATTGCGCGCCCACTGCAGCCAGCACGGTTGGCTATTGATGCTCGATGAGATCCAGACCGGCATCGGGCGTACCGGCACCTGGTTTGCTTTCCAGCAGGAGGGAATCGTCCCGGACGTCATGACCCTGGCCAAGGGTCTGGGCAACGGTATCCCGATCGGTGCCTGCCTGGCGCGCGCCGCAGTGGCCAAGCTCTTCACCCCCGGCAGCCATGGCAGCACCTTTGGCGGTAACCCGCTGGCGTGTCGCGTGGGCTGCACGGTGCTGGATATCATCGAGGAACAAGGCCTGCTGGAGAACGCCGCGCGTCAAGGCGAGCGGCTGCTGGCGCGGCTGCGGGTGGAATTGAGCGAGCATCCGAAAGTGCTGGCAATCCGTGGGCGCGGCTTGATGATCGGCATTGAACTGGTCAAGCCGCAGCGTGACCTGGCCGAGCGAGCCGCACGGGAGCAGGGGGTGTTGCTCAATGTCACGCGGGGCAAGGTGATTCGCTTGCTGCCGCCCCTGACCCTGGATAACAAGGAGGTGGAGATGATTGTGCGGGCCATCGCACGGTTACTGTGACCCTGGCCCGTTCAGCCACTCCTGGTTCATCGTCTCGCTATCCCCCAGGTAGTCCAGCAGCCAGGTCATGGCCGGGGACAGTTTGTTCTGCGCCCAGGCCACGCAGGACGGGCTGGCCGGGAACGGCCGTGACAGTTGCAGCGCCGCCAATTCGCCGCTGTCGATCAACGGTTGCACCAAGTGCGCCGGAACCATGCCGACGCAAAGCCCATCCTGGAGGCAATCCATGGCCGATGCCCAGTTGGGGACCACCAGGCGCCGTTGGTTGTCCAGGGTCCAGGTGTCGCGCTTGGGCAGGTTGCGTGAAGTGTCGGTCATGCACAGCGATGCAAAGGGCCGCAGTTGATCGTCACTGAGCAAACCCTCGACCTGTGCCAGCGGATGCCGGGCGCTGACCACGCATAGCCAGTTCAACAGCCCCATGTCGCGAAAGGTGAAGTGGCTGGCCACCGGTACCGCGCTGGTGGCGCCGATCACGATATCGGTGCGCTCATCTGCCAGGGCGTCCCACACGCCGTTGTACACCTCGTATTCCAGCAGCAGTTCCACTTCTGGGAACTGGCGATAGAAGTCCAGAACCAACTGCCGGCAGCGCTGCTGTTTGACGATAGAGTCCACCGCCACTTTTAGTTGGCCGCTCCAGCCATTGGCCACTTGCTGGCACAGTCGGCGGGCGCCGAGCATGGTTTTCATCACGCCGCGGGCTTCGTCGATGAACAGGCGGCCGGCAGGAGTCAGTTCCACATCACGGTGGCGGCGGACAAACAACGGCACCGCCAACCACTCCTCGATTTGCCGGACGGTGTAGCTAATGGCCGAGGGCACGCGGTGCAGCTCCTGGGCGGCAGCGCTGAAGCTGCCATGGCGGGCTACCGCATCCACCACATCCAGGGAGTATTCGGACCACATGGGCGTTGCCTTCAAAAATATTGATAAGAGTGTTCAATTATTATCGCTTCACAGCCTAACTGTCAGCTTCATAATAGGCGCCAGTCAGCAAATTGTTTGATGGCAGTACCTACAAGGCTTCAATGAAAAATTCTTTTGGTTTTACCTGGTACCTGGCGGGGCTGAGCATGCTCGGCTACCTGGCCATGGATATGTACTTGCCCGCGTTCGGCGCCATGGGCGAACACCTGCAAATTTCCCCCGGTGCGGTGGGGGCCAGTTTGAGTATCTTCCTCGCCGGTTTTGCCGTGGGGCAATTGCTTTGGGGGCCGCTATCTGACCGTCTGGGACGCAAGCCAATCCTGCTGGCCGGCCTGAGCCTGTTTGTGCTCGGCTGCCTGGGGATGTTCTGGGTCGAGACCGCGCCGCAGCTGCTGGCCTTGCGTTTTGTGCAGTCGATTGGGGTGTGCAGCGCCGCCGTCAGTTGGCAGGCGCTGGTGATTGACCGTTACCCGGCCGACAAGGCGCATCGGGTCTTCGCCAGCATCATGCCGTTGATGTCCCTGTCACCGGCGCTGGCGCCGCTGTTGGGCGCCGTGGTGTTGAATCACTGGGGCTGGCAGGCGATTTTCGCCGTGTTGCTGGGCGTCTCGCTGTTATTGCTGGTACCCACGCTGTTACTCAAGCCCATGCCCAAACGCCAGGCCGCCGACGGCGAAAAGGCTCGGTTGGGCTACGGCCAACTGTTCAAGTCGCGGGTGTTCACCGGCAATGTGATGATCTTTGCCGCGTGCTCCGCCAGTTTCTTCGCCTGGCTGACCGCATCGCCGTTTATTCTCGGTGGCATGGGCTACAGCCCCAATGACATCGGCCTGAGCTACGTCTTGCCGACCCTGGCGTTTCTGGTAGGGGGCTACAGTTGCCGCAGTGCCTTGCAACGGTTCCAGGGCAAACTCCTGTTGCCCTGGTTGCTGGTGGCGTACTGCATCAGCATGGTGGCGTTGTACCTGGTGGCGACATTGACGGTGCCGACTCTGACCACCTTGCTGATTCCGTTCTGCCTGATGGCCCTGGTCAACGGCGCCAGCTACCCGATTGTAGTGGCGAATGCGCTGATGCCTTTTTCGGAAAACTCCGGCAAGGCTGCCGCGCTGCAAAACACTCTGCAATTGGGTTTGTGCTTCGTCGCCAGCCTGCTGGTGTCGTCGCTGATCGAAGAGCCCTTGCAGATCACCGCAATCGTGATGCTGGCGACCGCGCCGCTGGCGGTGTTGGGTTACTGGCTGGCGCGGCCCAAGTCGGATGAGTCGCAGTTGGCGGCCGCTTAAAACGTCACTTCCATATTCACAGTTGGCGTCGAGGTGCGGCTACCTCGGCCGCCATCCACACCGAACTTGTTATGCCAGTATTCGTAGCCCACCCCCAGGTACAGGTTGGGCTTGACGCTTTTACCTGGCCGTACGGCAACCATCAGCGCGGTGCGCATCAGGGTTTCGGCGGCGGTGTCGCGACTGTTGTAGTCATGGCCCTTGTCACCGACATGGTTGATGAACCCCTGGAACTTCGCGCCATGGTTGCCGATTTCGAACGGGCGCATCCAGGTCAGGTTAAGCATGTAGGTGTCGTCGAAGGTGTGGTTCGGATCCTTCGCCCCGGGGATGCCAGAGTGGTTGTTTTCCTTGTAGTACATCAGGCTCAGGTCCAGCACCCCGACGGTATTGAACTTCAGGGTCGGCCCGATCACCACGGCGCGTTTTTTGGCCGACGCCAGGTTGTTGTTGCGGTTGGCATCGAAGCCCAGGGTCAGCGCGTAATCCTTGATCAGCCCGGTGCCCACTGGCATGTCGAATACCCGTGATGCATACAGTTGGTGCCGGTAGACTGCATACACTTCGCTGCCACCGTGGTCGGTGCCCTTGCGCGGGTCGCGGCTGTCGGAAAGGAATACGTCGAGATGGAGAAAGTTGCTGCCGTACTGGTAGCCGCTGGCATGGGTGAAGCTGTAGATGCGTTTGCTGAAGTCGTTGGGGTTGTTTGGGTTGGTGAACTGTTGCCCGTAGCGAAATCCTACGCTGTTGTTCATCCATTCCACCGCGACAGCCTCCCCGCCGCCGAGGAGTGTGAGTAAAACGGTTGCGCCGTGCAGTGCCTTTTTCATTGTTTTAGTTCCTTTGGCGTTTGGCTCATGGCAGCCGTGCAGGGCCGCCGGGCGCAGTATCGACACAACCGCCGTGATGCTCAAAGAACATAATATCGACTGGCCTGCTGCCGAATCGGCAGCGCGTAAGCTGGCCTGCAGGTCAGGAAATACGTGGCGTACAGGCGGATTCTTCGCGTTCGCGCAAAGCGATTTCCTCGCTGATCAGATGGGCCATCGACTCGACCGCCGTAGGCAAATCCCGGCCCTTGCGCGCATACAGGCCCAGGTCGCTGAACATCCCGCCTTGATCGCTCAAGGGGATATGCAGCAGTTCACCCCTGGCCAAGTCGGCCTCGATCCCGATCCGCGTCTGGAACGCCACCCCCAACTGCTGGCGCGCCAACTGTCGCGCCAGTTCCATGGAATTGCTTTGCAGCAACGGCTTGTGCGCAGTTGACGAGCGCCGGTGCAGCGGGGCGATCAAGTGGTGGATCGACAGCTCGCTGTTGGCTTGGATCACCCCATGTTCAGCGCATAGGGTGTAGCTGACGCTGGCTTGGGAGGCCAGTGGATGCCCTGGTGCCACCAACGCACCGAGGCGGAAATGGCCGACACACAATTGCGTGGTTTCCGCACTGCGCGGCAGGGCAAAGGCCAACCCCAGGTCTGCCTGGCCGTTGATCACCGCTGCCGGAATCGATTGTGAGCCCTGCACCGTTACACCGATGGTCACCGCCGGATAGCGCTGGCGCATGCGCCTGAGCACGGCGGGCAGCAACTCCACCGTCGCGCCTTCCACGGTGGCGATTTCCACATGCCCGGTCTGTACCTGGTTCAGGCCTTCCAGTTCGCCGCGTACCCGTTCCACATCCTGCAACACCAAGGTCACATGCCGGGTCAGGATTTCCCCGGCAGCGGTCAGGCGCAGCCCGCCGGGCAGGCGCTCGAACAGGGTCGCGCCCACTTCGTCTTCGAGTTTGAGAATCTGCCGGTTCACCGCCGACGATGCGACGTTCAGTCGGCGCGCGGCTTCACGGATCGAATGGCAGCGGCGGACCATATCGAAGTAGCAAATGGCCGCAGAGTGGATACGCAGCGTGCGGTTGAGCATTTTTTTCTGATCCTTGTGGGCACGGCTTCGAGCCTTGGGGCTGGGCGGCTGAATGGATTTTTGTAACGTCGATGCCAGGTATCTTGTGCAAATGATTGTATACAACTCTATGGACATCCAATCTTTCTATTGCATACAGTGAGCGCACAACAAAAACAGAGATCCCCTCACCATGACTATCCCGAAGGCGTCACCGCAACGGCCAGAAGACGAGAATCTTGGCGTCGCTGCCAACATGGCTTACGGCCTGCAGCATGTACTGACCATGTACGGCGGTATCGTTGCCGTGCCGTTGATCGTCGGTCAGGCGGCCGGGTTGTCCCCCGCCGATATTGGCCTGTTGATCGCCGCGTCACTGTTTGCCGGTGGCCTGGCCACGTTGTTGCAAACCCTGGGCCTACCGTTTTTTGGCTGCCAGTTGCCCTTGGTCCAAGGGGTGTCGTTTGCCGGTGTGGCAACCATGGTGGCGATTGTTGGCAGTGACGGCGCGGGCGGTGTGCCGGCGATCCTTGGCGCGGTGATGGCCGCGTCGCTGATCGGGTTGCTGATCACCCCGATATTCTCGCGAATTACCAAGTTCTTCCCGCCCCTGGTGACCGGGATCGTGATTACCACCATCGGCCTTACGCTGATGCCGGTCGCCGCCCGTTGGGCCATGGGCGGTAACAGCCGCGCCGCCGATTTTGGCAGCATGCCGAACATTGGCCTGGCGGCCATCACCCTGGTGCTGGTGCTGTTGTTGAGCAAGGTGGGCAGCGCCACTATCTCGCGCCTGTCGATCCTGCTGGCGATGGTGTTTGGTACGTTGATCGCGGTATTTCTGGGCATGGCGGATTTCTCCAGCGTGACCCAAGGCCCGATGATCGGCTTCCCCACGCCGTTCCACTTCGGCATGCCTACTTTCCATGTGGCCGCGATCCTTTCCATGTGCATCGTGGTCATGGTGACATTGGTGGAAACCTCGGCGGATATCCTCGCGGTGGGCGAGATCATCGACACCAAGGTTGACTCCAAACGCCTGGGCAACGGTCTGCGTGCGGACATGCTGTCGAGTATGTTCGCGCCGATTTTCGGTTCGTTCACCCAAAGTGCCTTCGCCCAGAACGTGGGCCTGGTGGCGGTGACCGGGGTCAAGAGTCGCTACGTGGTGGCCACCGGCGGCCTGTTCTTGGTGATCCTTGGCCTGCTGCCCTTTATGGGCCGGGTGATTGCGGCAGTACCGACCTCGGTGCTGGGCGGTGCCGGGATCGTGTTGTTCGGCACCGTGGCGGCCAGCGGGATCCGCACGCTGTCCAAGGTCGATTACCGCAACAACATGAACCTGATCATCGTCGCTACCTCCATCGGCTTTGGCATGATCCCCATCGCCGCGCCGAGCTTCTACGATCAATTCCCTAGCTGGTTCGCCACCATCTTCCACTCGGGGATCAGTTCCTCGGCAATCATGGCGATCCTGCTGAACCTGGCATTCAACCATTTCACCGCCGGCAACTCGGACCAGCAGTCGGTGTTCGTCGCTGGCACCGAGCGCAGCCTGTGCTTCCAGGATGTGGCGGCACTGCGGGACGGGGACTACTTCAGCAAAGGCAAATTGTTTGACGCCGAGGGCAAGGAGATACCGGTGGTGGCGCAGCCGCAGGAGAAAGCAGCGGTGCCGGGTAGGGCTGAAACCAGCGAGGTGTAGCGAAAACACCACGCACTAAATGTGGGAGCGGGCTTGCTCGCGAAAGCGGTTTTTCAGTCGCCGGATGTACCGACTGATCCACCGCTTTCGCGAGCAAGTCGAATCGTCGCACCGCCGCTCCCACATTTGATGTGTGTGGTTTCAAAATCGGGGGCGACAGGCCTCATCCAAAAACTGCACCACCGTGCCCATGCAAGCCTGGCGTTCTTCGACATGGGGCATATGGCTGGAGTCCTCGAACAACGCCTCGCGCACATCGGCGATTTCATCGAGGAACGCCTTGAATTCCAGCGGCGTGGCTTGGTCATGCCGCCCGCAAATCATCAGGGTCGGTACTCGGATCTGCGTTAACCGGCCAATGCTGATCGGGCCGTGCAAGGCGTTGTACACCGTAGGATCGGCCGCCATCTGGGCGAAGGTGCGCGCCACTTCTTCGGGCCACGGGTTGATTCGGCATAGAGGCTGATCATCGAAGCCGGCAGCCAGGTTGGCGGCGATAAACGCGCACAGGCCCTTGGGTTGGCGAATCGCGTGCTCACTGCCAAGTCTGCCGCCCCAGGCATGTCCAAGGATCGCGTAATGCTCGCTGATGTGCAGATGGCCGAGCAGGTTTTCCAGTTCGTCGAGAAACAGTTCAACCGTCCAGAAATCGTCGGGCTGGTGGGGCAGGTGGGTGGAGTGGCCATTGCCCAGTTGATCGTAGTGAATCACCGCATGGCCACTGGCAGCCACGTCCTTGAAAGCGTCCAGATAGTCATGGGTGCCGCCGGGACCGCCATGGAGGATGACCACTGGGGTCTTGCCGCTGTCGAGGTTCCCGGTCACGCGATACCAGGTCTGATAGCCGCGAAAGGCTGCATAGCCCTGGCGGGTCTGTTCGATGAATTCCATTTCCGGCCCTGCCATCAACAATTGGTCAGGTACACGATAATTTGAACAAAGCGTTTAAGTAACTGGCAAAACGGCTAGGTTTTCAGCCGGACCTGCACTAGCGCCCTTCGTAGGCGCCGGCAAGCCGGCTCCCACAGCGGGTTATTGCTTTTGCGGATCAAATTGCTTGTCGCGGATAAACAGCGCCGGGATCACCCCGCAGATAAAGTACGCCGCGCCCATCACCAAAAAGCCCACGCCAATCGAGCCATGGGACGCCAGGAAGCCAATGGCCGCCGGCGCGACCGCCGCGCCAATCCGCCCAATGTTGTAGGCACCGCCCACGGCTGATCCGCGAAATTTCGCCTCGAAACTCTCGGTCATGTAGGTCGCATTCACGCCGTAAGGAATGCCGTACAGGAAGCCGAAGGCAATCAGCAGCCAGAGGATATTGTCCGGGCTCTGGTACAGCACGATCACCGGCAGGAACACCGCCGTACCCAGGGCGCCGAAGGCAAATACCACGCGTCGTCCCAGGCGATCGGCCGCGAGGCCGGCGAGGATTTTGCCGAAGATCATCGCCGCGTAGGTGCCGACCATGTAACTGGTCATCGACTTGAAATTCATCCCCAACTCGCCTTCCAGATAGGACGGCATCCAGTTGTTGACCCCGTAGTAGCCGAACTGCAGGAAGCCTGCGGTCAGCGCCCAGAGCAGGAACATGCGGCTGGCCTTGGGGTCGCTGAAGATCAGCTTGAACATGCCATCGGGCTTTTTCGCCGAGACGCGTTGGATGCCTTCGGCTTTTTCCCGTGCGCGTGCGGCCTGGGCGTTGAGCCAGGCCTGGGGTTCCGGCACCAGGCGCTGCATCAGCACGGCGAGGATCACCGGGATGATCGCCACGTAGAACAGCCAGCGCCAGCCGTGGTCCGGGAGGATCCAGCCGGCCAACAAGGTGGCGACGATGTAGCCCACCGACCAGCCGGCCTGCAGGGTGCCGAGCACGGTGGTGCGGTAGCGGGTCGGTACGTATTCGGCCATCAGGGTGTTGCAGGCGACATACAGCGCGCCCAGCCCGAGGGAGGCGAAGAAGCGGGTGACCGCAAACTGCCAGTAGCTGTGGGTCAGGCCGAGAATCGCAGTGCCTACCGAGAACAGCAGGATGCTCCACACCACGGTCTTGACCCGACCAAAGCGGTCGCAGGCCCAGCCTCCGTAAATCCCGCCGACCGCCATCCCGGCGAGGGTGAAACTGCCCAGGCTGCCGGCCTCGACACTGGTCAGGCCGAACTCGGCTTTCAGGCTGCTGAGGCTGTAGGACAGCAGCATCAAGTCTGCGCCATCAATCAGAAGACCGAGGAAGCAGAAGATGAACACAATGATCCACAGGTTGTTTTTTGCGGGCGACAACGCACCCGTCGATGTGGCGACTTCCATAGCGATACCTTGTTGTAGTTGTAGGGCACTGGTTATGGGTGTTGCAGATTGGAACGCTGCTGCATGAACAAAGAAGATCTACTGTGGGAGCGGGCTTGCTCGCGAAAGCGCAGTGTCAGTCAACTATTTATTAACTGACCCACCGCTTTCGCGAGCAAGCCCGCTCCCACACAAGCCCGGTTCCCCCATAGGGTTGTGTGTGGGGCTTAGCGCTGGGCCTCGCGAATCATGTTGCGTGCGATCACCAACTGCTGGATTTGCGTGGTGCCTTCATACAACCGAAACAGCCGCACATCGCGGTAGAACCGTTCGATCGCATACTCACTCACATACCCCGCGCCGCCGTGGATCTGCACGCAACGGTCAGCCACCCGGCCGCACATTTCTGTGGCGAACATTTTCGCGCAAGAGGCTTCGGTGCCGATGTCCAGGCCGTCGTCACGCTTGCGCGCGGCGTCCAGCACCATGCAGCGGGCCGCATAGATTTCGGCCTTGCTGTCGGCGAGCATGGCCTGGATCAACTGGAACTCGGCAATCGGCTGGCCGAATTGCTTGCGCTCGATGGCGTAGCGCAGGGCATCGTCGAGCATGCGTTCGGCGGCGCCGACGCTGACGGCGGCGATGTGCAGGCGGCCCTTGTCGAGTACTTTCATCGCCGTCTTGAAACCTACGCCTTCGACACCGCCGATCAGTTGCTCGGCGGGCACCCGCACATTGTCGAATATCACGTCGCTGGTATGGGCGCCTTGCTGGCCCATCTTATGGTCGCGCTTGCCCAGGGACACGCCCGGTGTATTGCGTTCGATGATAAAGGCGCTGATGCCACCGGAGCCCTTGATGTGCGGATTGGTACGGGCCATCACCGTGAAAATCCCGGCGTGGGGCGCGTTGGTGATAAAGCGCTTGGTGCCATTGATCACGTAATACTCGCCATCGCGCACGGCGGTGGTTTTCAGCGAGGCGGCATCTGAGCCGGAATCCGGTTCGGTCAGGCAGAACGAACTGAGCAACTCGCCGCTGGCAAGCTTGGGCAAGTAGTGTTGTTTCTGCGCCTCGGTACCGTCCAGCAGGATGCCAATGGAGCCGATGCCATTGTTGGTGCCGAAGTAGGAGCGGAAGGCTGGCGAGGTGCGGCCCAGCTCGAAGGCGATATGCACTTCTTCTTCCATGGTCACGCCCAGGCCGCCATAGGCTTCGGGCAGGGTCAGGCCGAAGAGGCCCATATCCTGGAATTGCTGGACGATGTCCGCCGGGATCTCGTCGGTCTCGGCGACTTCGTTTTCCCGTGGGATCAGCGCTTCGTTGACGAACTGGCGAATGGAGTCCAGCAGGATATGAAGCGTTTGCGAATCTCGGATCATGTGCATTCCTCGGCGGCCCGTAAGGCGGGCCGGTTGTATTGGATCTGCCGGGCCGTGCACCGATCTGTCTAGCGGGCGGCGGCCTCGATGTTATTGACCATGTGCTTGAGACGCGGCCCGATGTCGTCTTCGAGTTTTTCCCGGGAAAGGTGAAAACTCGGCCCGCCACAGTTGAACGTCAACAGCCCATGTTGTGTGTGCAGCATGGGCACGGCGATGGCGTTGACATCGCGGTGCCACTCACCGATCGACATGCAATAGCCGAAGTCGGTGTAATCCCTGAATGCGCGTTCCAGCCCTTTGCGAATCGTCGGCCAATCCTCCAGATGGCGCTGGCGGATATGGTCGAGCATGAACTCCCGCTCACTCTCCGGCATCGCCGCCAGGCAGGCGCGGCCCGCCGAACTCAAGTGCAGCGGCAGGCGCGTGCCGATCTGGCGGCGCATGGTCATGTTCGCTTCGCCCTGGACCACGTCCAGGTACACCATGTCCAGGCGATCCCGGGAGGCCATCGCGACGGCCGCCTGGGCGTACTTGGCCATGGTCTCCATCAGCGGGTGGGCGGCGGCCCGCACCGACAGGTTGGAAAGCATCGCGTAACCAAATGCCATCACCCCCACATTCAACTGGTACCGGCCAGACTGCGGCAGGTGCTTGAGGTAGCCCAGGCGGGTCAGGGTGTGGGTCATGCGCGTCACCGTCGGTTTCGGCAGGCCGGTCTTGCGCGCCAGTTCCTGGTTGCCCAGCACGCTTTCGCTGGGGGTAAAGCAGCGCAGCAGTTCCAGGCCTCGGGCCAGCGCGGTGATGAACTGCCGGTCCTTGTCTTCCTCCTCTTCGTTGCTCATTGGATCCAGCCTCAGGTGTTCAAAACCATGGGGGCCTGCAGGTGTCTGGGATGGACTGGGGTCCGGGTTGCGACGGTGCATGGTAATCATCCTTTTTTTGTAAAATCAACAAAACAAAATAAGATTTCGCTGTGCGGAATTGATGGTTGTGTTGATTTTTATCTCTGTCATTTAATTATTCTTTCTAAAACAATGGTTTATGTTTTTCATCTGTGGGTGATCGTGCTTTTGCATTTACAACCTCCATGTCGAGACATACTATTTTGCTAAATTACGAAATACTATTTCGCACAGCAAAACAATAGCTGGCTGCGCCAGAAAATCCGGCAGTCGGCGACACAGACCTTCAGGAATAACAACAATGGGTGCATTAACAGGTTTGCGCGTACTGGATTTGAGCCGGGTCTTGGCCGGCCCATGGTGTGGTCAGGTGCTGGCGGACCTGGGCGCGGAAGTGATCAAGATCGAGCGCCCGCACAGTGGCGATGACACGCGCGGCTGGGGGCCGCCGTGGATGCAGACCGCCGCTGGCGAGTCATCCGGGCAGGCCTCGTATTACCAGTCCACCAATCGCGGCAAGTTGTCGGTGGCCATCGACCTGGCCAGCGCCGAAGGCCAGGAACTGGTGCGGGCACTGGCGGCCAGTTCCGATGTGTTGATCGAGAACTACAAGGCCGGTTCCTTGGCACGTTACGGCCTGGACTACGCGACCCTGGCCGAGATCAACCCGCGTCTGGTGTATTGCTCCATCACTGGCTTCGGCCAGACCGGCCCGCGTGCCGAAGAGCCTGGCTACGACTTCATCATCCAGGGCATTGGCGGCCTGATGAGCATCACCGGCGAGCGCGATGACTTGCCCGGTGGCGGCCCGCAAAAAGTCGGCGTGGCGTTCTCCGACCTGATGACCGGCCTATATTCCACCGTGGCGATCCAGGCCGCGCTGCTCAGCCGCGAACGCACCGGCGTCGGCCAGCATATCGATATGGCCCTGCTGGATGTGCAAGTCGCGACCCTGGCCAACCAAAGCATGAACTACCTGGCCTCCGGCAAAGTGCCCCAGCGCTTTGGCAATGCCCACGCCAATATCGTGCCGTACCAAGTGTTCCGTGCCGCAGACCGTGACTTCATCATTGCCTGCGGCAACGACAGCCAGTTCATCGCCTTATGCCAGAGCATTGGCCTGCCACACCTGCCGGACGACCCGCGTTTTCGGCGCAATGCCGACCGCGTTGCGCATCGGGCTGAAATCGTCGAGTTGCTGTCGGCGCATTTCCTCGGCCGCACGGCAGACGAGTGGGTCAGCTGCATCCACGCCTCGAAAGTGCCAGTGGGCGCGATCAACAACATCGCGCAATCACTGGAAGAACCACAGGTAATCGCCCGCGAACTGATGGTGAAGATTCCCCACCCGCAAAACCCGGATTTCGCCATGGTCGGCAGCCCGATCAAGATGTCCGGCACCCCGGTGGAGTATGTGCGGCCGGCGCCCATGTTGGGCGAGCATACGGATGAGGTATTGGCTGGGCGGTTGGGGTTGTCCAGTGAGCAGTTGGGGCAGTTGAAGAGTAGTGGGGTGATTGAGCAGTTGCCGTAACGAGGGGCCTTTTGGTCAGCGCTGCAATATTTTGCCCAACGCGCCCATGTCCATGGCCTCATTCATGCTCAACGGGCCGGAAAAGGTGAAGGGTTCCTTGTAGAGCGATTCATAGTGCATCTCTACAAACACGTCATTCCTTTGCAGGAAAAAGCTCATTTGCAGTAGGCACAAGGGGCCGAACTGTGTGCTTTTAGTCGGCTCCAGAATCGCGATGTCGATTCCCGGCCTGACCGCTGCGCCTTCGATGGGCCAACCTTTGGCGAAACACTCGGGATTCAGTCGCGCTTTCTCCAACACGGCGGGCCAGCGGCTGTCCCCAAGCCCATCGAACGTTTGATCGCCGACGCGAACGCTGAACGCAGTGATGATGCCCGGGCCAATCCCCTCATTGGAAAGGTACAGACCGCTTTTTTCCGCGGTCAAATGCGGCGTGATCATCAGGTAGGGCCGTACCGACAGTCGGTTGTGCTCGCGCATCAGGTCCAGTTGCCAGAAGGAAATCGACGCGGCGGCAATGGAAATCACCACTGCCGCCAGTGACAGGAGCGTACCGGAGGAAAACCTGGGCTTTTTCGGTGTCGGTGTGGCGGCAGCGGCGCGGCGGGGCTTGAAAAAGGGGTGTTGATGCATTCTTTTCACGGAGCGACTTCCTGTCGGTTTGGTTTGCCACTTTTCTGGGGTTCATGCTGTGGAGCGTTGCGGCTTGCTGTAAACACCCGGGCGATGATAACGCACCCAAACCGCGCCCTGTGCACAGGTAAAGATGCACTAAATGGTTGACTTATCCTTTTCAATCAGTAAGATACGCCGCATTCCGCGATAGCTCAGTTGGTAGAGCAAATGACTGTTAATCATTGGGTCCCTGGTTCGAGTCCAGGTCGTGGAGCCAGACATTGAAAAAAGCCTGCAGAGATGCAGGCTTTTTTTCGTTCAGGGCGGTTTTCCTGAGCGTCATCTTATAGCCCGAGTTTTATGAAGCTGTCTCTAATCCTTCGATTCTGAGGCAAGCAGTATGAAAATCGCAGCAATCGTTTCAACCAAGGGCGGACCGGGTAAAACCACGGTGGGCGCCAATCTAGGCGCGTTCTGCGCCGATGCAGCTCTTCGAACCCTACTTATTGATCTGGATAACCAGCCATCGCTGTCGTCGTTCTACGCGCTATCGCATGAAGCGCCAGGCGGCACCTATCAACTGATCGCGAATAATGAGACTCGGGTAGACCAGCTCATACCCGAAAAGACACAAGTGAGAATGAGTAGCAAATGGGAACTGCTGGTATATCATGCCTCGCGATTTCCAGGCAGGTTCACCTTCCCGTCCGCTCATCCATCAGGTCAAAAATTCATGCGTCGTACCCTGCTTTCTCTCTGCGTGCTTCAGGCGTTTTCACCTTTTGCTTGGGCGCAGGTTGCCAGCACCGAAAATGCCAGCCTCGAACTGCAAGCCATCAATGTCACGGGCGAATCAGACCCTGAGACGGCTCAAGGGCCGGTCAAGGGGTATCGCGCCACACGTTCGGCCAGTGCGACGCGCACTGACACATCAATTCATGAGACGCCTCAGTCCATCAGCGTAGTGCCCAAAGACGTGGTCGAGGATATCGGTGCCACTCGCTTGCAGGAGGCCCTGGACTATGCAGGCGGCGTTGGCCGCGCGAACAACTTCGGCGGCCAAGGGCTGACCAATTTCACTGTCCGAGGCTTTACAACCGCCGAGTTCTACCGCAACGGTTTTCCGATTAACCGGGGCTACCCAAACATGCCGGACGCCAACAGCATTGAGCGGCTTGAAGTGCTTCGCGGACCAGCGACGATGCTCTACGGACGTGGTGATCCCGGCGGTACCTTCAACATAGTTTCCAAGCAGCCTTTGCCTGAGCGGACGGTCACATTGGGTAGCCAACTGGATGATCAGGGTATGAAACGCGGCACCCTTGATGCTTCTGGCCCGCTGGATGAGCAAGGGCGCCTGGCCTATCGCCTCAACGTGGTAGGAGAGGGCGGCGACACCTTCCGCGACCATGTCTCAACCGAGCGCTATGGGGTAACGCCTGTACTGAGCTGGCAGGTCAATGACGACACCAAGGTGATTTTCGAAGGCGACTTCATGCGTAACAATCATCCGCTTGATCGAGGCCTGACTCGCTTTGCCAACCAACGCGGTACCGCATCCCGCGACACCTTCTGGGGTGAAAAATACGCCGGTAATCTGCACAACGATAACAACATGGCCCAGTTGCGGTTCGAGCATATGCTCAACGACAACTGGAGCCTGGGCGGTGGTTTCCAGTGGCTGGACGGTACGATGAAGGGTAATGCTGTTGAGGCCAACGGTCCTGACAGCATGAATGCCGATGGGCGGACACTCCAGCGCAACTTCAACTACCGCAAGCTGGACTGGACCGACAAAGACTATCAACTGAACCTGACCGGGCGCTTTTCCACGGGAGGCCTTGATCACACGTTGCTGACTGGCGTCGAGTACGAAGACTATGACTACAAGTCCATCATCCAACGCTCCAGCGCAACGCGGGGGGCTTTTCCAATCGATATCTTCAACCCGGTGTATGGCCAGCCACGTCCGGCGCTGACTCGTACGCCTACCCACGACAAAGAAAACCTCAAGACTTACGCGGCCTTCGTCCAGGATCAAGTGGCGCTGACCGAGCGTTTGAAGGTGCTCGCTGGTGCGCGCTTTGAGCGTTTCGAGCACGAGTACGAATCCTACGTGCTCGGCGTGAAACCCTGGAACGCCGCCGACAACGCCGTCACTCCGCGCGTTGGTGTGATGTATGACCTCACTGACACTGTCGCGATCTACGCGGATGCCGCGCGCTCGTTCAAGCCCAACACGGGCGCCAGTCGTCAAGGCGGCGGGTTCGAGCCGGAGAAGGGCAAGTCCTACGAGGTGGGCGTGAAGTGGGAAGCGCTTGACCGGCAGTTGAGCGTCGACGCGGCGATATATCAGATCGAGAAGAAAAATGTTCAGGGGGTTGACCCCGTTGACTCGGCCTTCAATGTCGCCACGGGGCAGGTACGCAGCCGCGGCTTCGATCTGAACGTGGCCGGAAACCTGACGCCCGAGTGGCGGATAATCGGCGGCTATGGCTATGTGGATGCCGCTGTGACCAAGGACACTACAGTGCGCACCGGAACGCGTCTGGCGAATATTCCGCGCAACAGCTTCAGCCTGCTCAATATGTATGAGTTTCAGGATGGTGCGCTCAAAGGATTGGGGCTCGGCGCAGGTGGAAAATACGTGGCCGAGCGTGCCGGGCAGACCGCCAATAACACGTTCTCGATGGGGGCTTACACCGTTGTCGACGTGCTCAGCTATTACAAGGTCAACGAAAAGCTCAGACTCAACCTCGACGTGAAGAACCTGTTCAATCGCGAGTACGAAGAAGGCTCGTTCCTGAACTTCTACGCTTACCCCGGTGAGCCGCGTACGGTGCAAGTGGGCATTTCTTATACCCTGTAGCCAGATCAGAGTACGGCTCGCCGTGCTTGATCGGAACACCTTGGGCCCGCCTTTGATCAGGCGGGCTTTGGCAGCGGAACATTGGTGCCTCTTGTCTTGTGAAACAACCTATTCAGATGATGTGTTCGAGTGGCTGCTGTTGGTCGATTGCTGTCTCACAAGAGGATCTCCTACGCTTGGAGGAATCGAGCGGGGCGGCATGGGCAAAGGGCACTGGACGTCTTGTCATCGGGCCTAGGCCCGCCACAAGCCCATCGCCGCAGGCCGCGGTGGCATTCACTGCGTGACCAGCCACCAGCCCTGGGTTTAGCCCGTTGCCCCGGCAAGGCGCCCGAGGCGCAGCCAGCCAATCAACACGGCGGCGATCAGCAAGAAGCCCAGGTAGCCAAACAGCGGGTATACCTGGCCGACCAGGCTGATAAAGCCGATCAGGCTGCCGGCAAAGGCCAGTGTGGCAAAGGCCGCCGAGCCGACCCGGAATGTACGGGTGCCGGGTGGCAGCAGGCGCGCCGAGAAGGAGTACAAGGTGCCGACGGCGGTATTGAGGATCATCAGGAAGATAATCACTGCCATCAGCAGCCCGAGAGCGGGCGAGACTTCGCTGGCGATGGACAGCATGGGCATCGGCAGGTCTGCCACGCTGTCCAGGCGCGACAACAGTCCCAGGCTCATGACCAGCATCAGCAGGCCCAAGATGGCGCCGCCGAGAATTCCCCCCCAGACCGCCTGTTTTTCGCTTTTCGCCGCGCCGCCCATGATCGCCAGGATCGGTACGCCGGCCACGATGTTGTAGGACACGTACAGCAATGCACCGAGCAGCCAATGGCTGGCGCCGGCACTCTGGCGGCTGGCCAGTTGATTCAGTTCAGCGAAGCTCAGGCCCCGGGTGGCAGCGCCGTAGAGCGCTACGCCGACGGCAGTGAGGATCAAAAACGGCGTGACCGAGCCGATCAGGCCGATGACTTTGTGCACGTCCAGGCACACGATAACGATCACCACCAGGGTGACCACCACGCTGCCCAGTGTGGCCGGGATGCCGAACTGCTGCTCCAGCAACGCACCGCCGCCTGCCAGCATGACCACGGTGACCGCAAACATGAAAAAGGTGATCATCAGGTCGACCAACACCCCCAGGTGCCGCCCGCACAATGCATACACCACGTCTTTATGGGAGGTGGCGCGCAGGCGGTTGCCCATGCCCGCCAGCGCCATACCGAGGAAGGTGAACAGTGCGGCGCTGAGCACCGCACCGAGCAATCCCCATACGCCGAAATCGACGAACATCAGCAACAGTTCCCGGCCCGAGGCGAACCCCGCACCGACGATCACACCGACAAATGCACCGGCAATCTTCAGACTTTCTTTCATGACGACTTCCCTTGAATTGTTTTTGTTAAGGGGCGTGCGAGCGTGCTTGCGAAAAACCGCAACGATAACGCGCTGTCCTTGAACCAACGCGTTGTTTCGAATCAGCGGGTTGGCGGGCCGACCCAGGCCTGGACTTCGATTTCTACATCGACCCCCAGCGCCAGTTGCGTGCCACCGACGGTGGAGCGCACCGGGAAACCCTGCTTGAAGTAGCGTGCGTACACCTCGTTGAAACCAGCGAAGTGCTGCATGTCCGACAGCCACACAGTGGCCTTGACCACGTGGTCAAACCCCACGCCGCATTCGGTCAGGGTTTCGCCGATGCGGCTCATGACAGCTTCGGTTTGCTGCTGGATATCACCGCGTACCACTTCGCCTTTTGGGTCCATGGGCACTTGCCCGGAGAGGTACAGCAAATCGCCCACCCGAATGGCTTTGGAGAACGGGTAGGGCAGGTGGCTGGGATAACGCTGGATATTTTCAGGCATGACAGGGAACCTCGGCAGAGTGAAGGGTCAGCGCAAACGGGCGGGAGCCAGGCGCTGTGGTTCGACGCCCTGGCGCTGCAGCGCTTGGGGCAAGGGTTGATCGAGCAATAGGGCACAGGCCAGCTGCGAGACACCGGCCGCCGACTGGATGCCATAACCGCCCTGGGCGGCGAGCCAGAAGAAGCCGTCACAGCGCTCGTCCCAACCAACCACCAGGTCGCCATCGGGCACGAAAGAGCGCAGGCCGGCCCAGCTGTGACGGGGCCGCCGGATGCTCAGGGAGGTGGCGGCTTCGATGTGATAAATCCCGGTGGCGATGTCCAGCTCTTCGGGCATCACGTCCTGTGGCGGAACCGGATCGGCGTTGGCCGGTGAGCCAAGCAGTTGGCCGGCGTCGGGTTTGAAGTAAAAACTTTCGTCGATGCTGATAACGGCGGGCCAGTTTGCAAAGTCCAGGCCTTCGGGACCGTCGAAGGTAAAGGCGGTACGCCGACAGGGTTGCAGGCCGATCGGTGCTACGCCGCATTGCTGTGCCACCTCATCGGCCCAGGCGCCAGCGGCGTTGACCAGGTTGCGCGCGCGCAGTTGTCGGCCGTCGGCCAGTGTCAGCAGCCAATGCCGGCCCTGGCGGGTGGCGCTGCTCAACTGCGCGTCACACTTCAAGACCCCTCCGGCACGACGCATGGCCCGCAGGAAACCCTGGTGCAGCGCATGCACATCGAGGTCGCGGGCCTCGGTTTCCAGCATGGCGCCGGCGATGACTTCCGGGCGCAGGCAAGGCACCAATGCCAACGCCTGTTCGCGATCAATCAGCGAAACATTGGCCGCGCAGGCCTGATGGCTGTCGAAGGTTTTTTGCAGCAACGCCTGCTGCTCGTGACTGGCCACATACAGGCAGCCGCGAGGCTCCAGCAGTGCGTGCTCGGTAAAGTCTGCCGGTGGTTGCTCGTAGAAGGCCCGGCTGGCACGGGTCAGCGCTTGAATCTGCGGGGTGCCGTAGGTTTCCATGAACATGGCGGCAGAGCGTCCGGTAGCGTGGTAGCCCGGCTGGCTCTCACGTTCGAGCACCACCACGCTGGCCTCTGCGGCCAGGCGATAGGCCAGGGACGCCCCCGCAATGCCGCCGCCGATGATGGCGAAATCGAAACAGTCACTGTCCTGCATGCCGAAGTCCCTTCTGTGTGCGAATGAGGCTTTTCTCGTTTTTGATAATTCTCACATAAGAGAAATGTAGGATATGAGAATTTTCCAGTCAAGCCTTCTTCGTGGGTTAATATTCCGGCCTGGATGCCCACCCCGTTTTTTGTACGACAGAGAGTCAGCATGAGTTCCGATCAGACAGCGTCAGCTTCGTGTTCCACGACCCATCCGCTGATAGATCGCAGCCAGGTAGGCGCCCGCTTACGGGGTATCCGCAAAAACCAGCAGCTGACGCTCAAGCAACTGTCCGAGCGTTCGGGTGTGGCACTGTCGACCCTGTCGAAGATGGAGCTGGCACAGGTCTCGGTGAGCTACGAAAAACTGGCGGCGGCGGCGCGGGCGCTGGGCGTGGATATTGCGCAGTTATTCAGCCCCGTGAAGACCGCGCCGAACCTGGTCCAGCCCACAGTGGTCAGCACCGCCATTGATAGTGCGGCGGGCTACAGCACGGGCAATTACGATTACCACCCGATGGCCGGGGATTTCCCGGGGCGGCGCATGACACCGATGTATGCGCGCATTTTCGCCCGGGAGCTGACCCAGTTTGACGACTACATCCGCCACCCCGGCCAGGAGTTTGCGGTGGTGCTGTCCGGGCGGGTGCGGATTCAATTCGAGACGGGCGAGTCCATCAGCATTGGCTGCCGCGAAACCGCCTATTTCAACAGCGGCATCGGTCATATCTACCTGGCCGAAAGCGAGGCGGACGCTGAAGTGATGGTGGTGATGACGGATTACTGAGGCGCGCTGGCGCCACTGCTCATCCAGTACTCCGCCTGGCCGCTGTGTTCATCGACCTGTTCATGGGTCACCACAAACCCTTGCGACAGATAGAACTGGCAACTGGCGGTGTTGTTTTTATACACCGCCAGGGTCAGCACGGGCCGCTGCGCCCTGGCGTGAGCCATCAAGCGTTTACCGATGCCTTGGCCCTGGCAATCGGGGGCGACAAACAGCGCGGCCATCTGGTTGTCGAGCAGCGAGTAGAAACCCACGACCCTTGAGTCGCGTTCCATGACGTAGGTTTCCGAGGCCGGGATATACAGGTTGCGCATGTTCTCGACCTGCGACTGCCAGAAGGCGGCGTCGATAAAGTCGTGGGCGATGAGCGACGCATCCAGCCAGATCTGCAGGACGCAATCGAGGTCTTTGGGTTCCAGGAGTCTGATCATTTTTCCAGTCTTGCGATGGTTTATTCGACGCTCAGGCCAGCCGCTTTCCAGTCGTCAAACCCGGCGCGCAGCCGGCGAGCGGGCAAGCCATGGGCGTGCAATGTGTTGATGGCGTCGGTGGACAGTACGCAATAAGGTCCACGGCAGTAGGCGATCACTTGCTTGCCTTTGGGCAGCTCGGCCAAGCGCTGCTGCAGGGCATTGGCCGGGATGTTGAGCGCGCCGGGCAAGTGCCCTGAAGCGAACTCATCTTCGGGACGCACATCCAGCAGCACCACGCTCTGGCTTTGCATCTGCAGCAACAGTTCCTCGATGGATATGCCTTCCAACCGCTCACGCCGCGAGAGGCTATCGAGGGCGACCTCGCGTATCTCGGCGTGCTGGTACGCCAGATAACCGCGCAATGCCTCCAGCAAGGGCGCCAGCGGGCCCGCTCCCAGGCTGTACAGCACGCGTTTGCCATCGCGGCGCGTTTGCACGATGCCCGCACGCTTGAGTTGCTGCAAATGCTGCGAAGCATTGGCGACAGACACCCCGGACAGTTGCGCCAGTTGTTCGACAGAGCGTTCTTCCTGGGCAATGTGCTCAAGCAGGGCCAGGCGATGGGCATGGCCCAGGGTCCGGGCAATGTCGGCCAGGGCGGTGAAATGATCGGCGGGGAATACGGGGCTTGACGGTTTCATGGCAAAGATCCTAGCATCGGCCAAACATTCAATCAATTAATTGAATGTTTGCTTAGGAGCGCCTAAGCCTCTGTGTTGCTCTCACCGCCAACGATCAAAAGGAGTAGGGACGTGCTTGAGTTTCTTGGGTATTCGGTGGTTATCGGGGCCGGTGCGACCTTGGTCATGGACCTTTGGGCGTTGTTGCTCAAGCGCTGCCTGGGCGTGCCGTCCCTGGATTTCACTATGGTGGGCCGTTGGATCGGCCATCTGCCACGTGGGCGCTGGATGCATGCCGGTATCGCCAAATCGCCTCCCGTGCCGGGGGAACGTCTGTTGGGGTGGGTCACCCATTACCTGATCGGGGTGTTCTTTGCGGCCTTGCTACTGCTGATGGTGGGAATTGAGTGGGCGCGGCAGCCGACGTTGCTGCCGGCCTTGAGCTTTGGCGTGCTGTCTGTGGTCGCCCCGTTCTTTGTCTTGCAACCGGCGATGGGGGCAGGCATTGCTGCGTCCAGAACGCCCCAGCCCAACACTGCGCGGTTGCGCAGCATTGTGGCCCATGGGGTGTTTGGGATAGGGCTGTACCTGGCCGCTTGGGCGTTGCTTCTGATTACAGGGTCTGCACGATGATCTGGCTCTTCAGGTCGCTGACCATGCTCTCGATCACCGGCTTCATCGCCTTGAAGTCCTCGGGGCTACATACCGTGTTGGCATGGGCAAACTTGAAGTGGCGGGTGATCAGGACCGTATTGCCTTCCTTGGCGTAGGTGGCCTGATAGTCAAAGCCGGCCTGTTGCAGGGACTGCGGCTTGGGCACGGCGAGGACCGTGACTTCCTTGGGAAACTCGAAGCGGGCCTGCTCCTGGGTTTCTCCCGAGAGGCAACCGAAGCCTTGGGTGCGGTCTTTTTCCGAGGCGAAGGCAAATACGTTCTGCGCAATGCCGCCCACCAGGCTGCTGAGCGCCGGAACACCGGTGGGGCCTGGCAGGTTGACCAGGTTGTCGGTGCGCCCTTCAAGGGAATTTTTGAACGGGTTGACTTCATCCTGCAGGGAATCGCTTTTAAACGTGCCCTGGCCCGTTTGCCCGTACCAGCCGAGGACATTGCGGACCATCGAGTCGCGGTCCGCTGGTTTCATGGCATTGAGCAGGTAGCGATTGAACTCCGAGCCCCAGCCTTCCACGGTGGTGGCATGCACAAAGTCCGCCGCACCGTTGCTGTCGACCTTGAACAACAGGTCGTTGCTGACCTTGCCGGTTTGCGCGGCCGGGGTCTTGGCCAGTTCGCCGGATTGCGTCAACAGCACCGGTTTGCCCAGCACCGGAATCGGCAGGTAGCCCGCGGCGATGGCAGTGGCGGTGGAGTCCAGGTACAGATCCAGGGCCGGCACGTAGGTAATCGCATGGTTGAGCACACCCAGGGTAGGCACTTTGGCCAGGGTGTAGCTGTTACCCAGGTTGACCAGCACCGGTGAGCTTTCGATCGCCACCGCGCGCAGCATGGCTTCAAGCAGGGCTACGTGGTCCTTGCAGTCGCCATAGCGGTTATCCAGCACGGCCTGGGCCGGATGCGGCACTACGCCGCCCGCGCCGACATATACCGCTACATAACGAATGTTCTTGCGCACCCAGTCGCTCAGGGCCAGGGCTTTGCTGCGCGGGGTGGTCAGGTTGGCCGTGAGTTGCTTGGCCAGGGCGGCAATGGCCGGTGTCACTTCTACCTGGGCCCTGGCCTCATAGGCCTGGGCAAAGTCCTTGTAGCTGGCGAAGGTCGAGACCGCGAGGAATTGACCGTAATCGACATAGGACACGGCGCCGTTTTCAATGCGCGCCTTTGCCTGCGGTACGTAGTCCCAACGGTACACTTTGCGCCCAGCGGCGGCGGCCGGGGTACTTGCCTTGAAGCCCCGGGCGTCAACAAACAGCGGCTTGTCGGCCGGTAAGTCGTAGCTCAGGCTCAACTGCTCGGCGTCATAGAAGTCCGGCACGAAGAAGTCTTCGAATTGCTCGGGGAACAGCGCCGTGGTGCGCTGGCGCTGGTAACGCAGGACCAGTCGGTCACCGGTCGCCACCTCCGGGAAAATCACTACCTTGACCCGCGAGTCCTGGAACATCGGCGCCTCTGAAGAGGCTGTCTCCTGCTGCTCCTTGATCTGCTCGGTGCCCACCTTGACCTTGCGGCCATCGGGTTTCTGGGTGAAGGCTTCAAGTACGTCGAGGGTTTCCAGAGAGCGGTTGTAGCTCAATGAACGTTGCGCGTTGCTCTTGATCGCCCGCTCTTCATTGATCCGCGTAACCAGTTCAATGGTCTGGACGAAACTGCCATCGGCATTGATCACGTAGGACTGTTGATTTTTTTCGAAGGTGGCCGAGTGGTCGGTTTCATCGGTGGCGGCCTGGGCCGTCAGTGAGCAAGCGGCCAAAAACAGTACGCCCAGCAGGCGCAGGGAGGGCAGGTAAGAGCCTTGCATAGAGATCCTTCTGACTAATGCGACGCTCACCCGGCGAGGGCGAGCGTATTGCGATAAACAAAGTGTTTAATGCGACGCATTATTATATAGATGCTCGGACAATGCAGGCTTTTTAATGGCAATCACGTGGCAGCGGGTCAGCGGTTATGCACATCCCCTAACGAATCACGCTGCATCGACTGCAGGTTTTTTTCGATGGTTTCGCAGATGGCTTCAGTCTGGATCTGGTGTTCACTGGAGCGAAACGGGCTTTGCAGGTCGGTGCCGATCCGTTCGATGGCCAGCAGCATAAACCCCACCACCGTCGATGCCAGCGGGGTGAACCAGCCCAGGGACTCCACCAGTCCCACCGGCACAATCAGGCAGAACAGCGAAATAAACAGCCGTGGAAAATACACATAGGGGTAGGGCAGTGGCGTATTGGCGATGCGTTCCATGCCGCCTTGGCTGTTGGACAGATCGACCATGGTGGATTCGAGCCGCGCCAGGCGAATGCTGTCCAGGCGCCCGGCCTTGTACTCCCGGGTCAGCAGGGCGGCGGAGCCGGTAAGGATGTCGTTGGCAAAGTTGTTGGTGGCACCGTTGCGTGCGAACTCGTCCGTGGGAATAAACGCCCGTACTTCCTCGGGGCACGGCTCGCCCCGCAGGTGCGCCGCCAGGCAATTCACATACGCCACATGGCGGCGCAGCAGGGTCGATTTGATCGGGTTGACCTCGTTGTCGGGGTCATCCAGCAACGTCAGCACCTGGCGTGCAAAGCTGCGCGAATTGTTCACCATCGCGCCCCACAGCGTGCGCGCTTCCCACCAACGGTTATAGGCGCTGGTATTACGAAAACTGATCAGCACCACCAGCGCCGAACCCAGCAGCGTCAGGGGCATCAGCGGCAGGTTGATCTTGGCGTTGAGGAACAGCATGAAGTCCACGGTGACCGCAATGTCCCAGAGCAACAGCCAGAACAGTGCCCAGCCGACATAACCCATGGTCTTGATAATCAAGCGGTACTTTTTGACGATGGCAGCTTTCAAACACAAACCTCCGAGCGGGCGAAAAGCATCAATGCCCTAGCTCGGACGGTGTCTGTGCAAGAAAGGTTCGCTGGGGGCCTGCCTTGGTGAGCAGACTTGTAGTGGTGAGCAGGGTTGCTGTGGCGGGGAGGGGACTATCTATGTGGAGGGGACTAGCTGTGGCGAGGGGGCTTGTCCCGGTACAAACCGGGGACATCGTTTACATTTCTAACCGGGGACATGGTTTACAGGTTAATACGCATGGTCAGGAGGTATCTGATCATGCCCTGGAACCAAGAGTCCCCCATGAATCAACGAATCAAACTGGTCGCTGACTGGCTTTCTGGCAACTACACGAAAACCCAGTTGGCACACCGATTCAACGTAAGTCGGCCTACCGTCGATAAGTGGATTGCCCGGCATGACGGCGATTTAAAGTCGTTATCCGAGCTTTCCCGACGACCTCATAACAGCCCAAACAAAACCGACGATGAGATCTTGGCCCGCGTGGTGGCCATGAAGGAAGCGCACGATAAGTGGGGGCCGAAGAAGCTTCTCGAGCTATTGCGAATCGAGGATCCCACCATCGCCTGGCCTGCCCCGAGCACGGCGGGTCAATGGCTTGATCGGCTTGGATTGGTCAGCAAACGGCGCTTCAAGCGTCGGCACAGTGTTTCCCACGCCCCGATGCGAGAGGCCAACGAGCCCAACAAGACGTGGTGTGCTGACTACAAAGGGCAATTCAAGATGCTTAACGGGCAGATGTGTTTCCCTTTGACCGTTACAGATCATGCATCGCGCCTGATTCTGGCGTGCAGAGCCCACCCCAAGATCATGACCCAGCCTGTAAAACAGGCATTTGAGAGGCTTTTTCAGGAATACGGCATGCCGCAAGTCATTCGTTCTGACAACGGTGTCCCCTTCGCCTCTCCTGGTCTGGCAAGAATGTCTACATTGGCGGTTTGGTGGATCCGTCTGGGCATCTATCCCGAGCGAATCATGCCAGGAAGACCCGCTCAGAACGGTCGTCATGAGCGAATGCACCGCAGCTTGAAATTCGAGTTGCCATTAGGACGCGATTTGCTTGAGCAACAGCTGTTGCTGGAGCATTTCAGAAATGAATTCAATTACATACGACCTCACGAAGCGCTCGGTATGAAACGTCCTGGAGAGTTGTATGTACCATCCACTCGACCTTACCCCGGATGCTTACCCGCTGTGGAGTATCCGGCAGAAATGCAGGTTCGAAGCGTCAGGCAGGACGGTTCTATCTTGTGGAAGAACAAGCTGGTATTTGTCAGCGAGGCTTTATCTGGAGAACGGATAGGGCTTAAAGAAGCTGAAGAGGATGTTTGGGATCTGTACCTATGTGACTATCCCCTGGGGAGGCTTGGACGATGCAAGAGCCGTATCCAAGCTTCAAATGTGTAAACGATGTCCCCGGTTTCAGATGTAAAGGATGTCTACGGTTCTACACCCCCGTTGGGCTGCGCAGCAGCCCCAATATAAGCCCCACCGAGGAGTGTCAGGCTGCTGCGCAGCCCAACGGGGGACAAGCCCCTTCGCCACTACAAGCTCTTTTTATCGCCGCTCTCTACAGCCCGACTCAGGCGTCATGCAGGGAAATGCGCGAGGTTTCCGGCAGGGCCAGGCCACCGGCCAGGGCCAGCAAGGCCACGGCAATCAGATAAAACGCCGGTGACAGGTTGCTGCCGGTGGTGCTGATCAACCAGGTGGCCACCAGTGGCGCAGTGCCGCCGAAGAGGGTGTAGGCCATGTTGTAGGTAATCGCCGAAGCGGTGTAGCGCGTGCGGGTCGGGAAGGTTTCCGAGAGCAGGGCCGCCGTGACCACGCCACACAACACCGCACCCACCGCCAGCAGCATCACGCCAACGATGGATGCGGCGAACGAGCCGGAACTGGCCATCAAAAACGATGGATACACCACCACCATCAACAGCCCGCAGGCGGTCATCACCGTGACGCGTCGCCCGACGCGGTCGGAGTACCAGCCCGCCGCCGGGCACATCGCCGCAGCGAAGATCAGCGCAATCAGCGACACCAGCAATGCCGTTGCCCGGCTCAGGCCGCCGGCCACTTGCAGGTACGTCGCAAAGTAGGTGGTGAACATATAAAACGACAGCGCCGTCAGCGACACAAAGGCGCCCAGGCAGCAGATTGCCGCGCCATGGTTGCGTAGGGTTTCCTTGAGCGGCGAGTGGGCCACGGCGTGCTCTTGCTTTACCGCCTGGAACGCCGGGGTTTCATCCAGCCGCCAGCGCAGGTATAGCCCCACCAAACCTAGCGGCGCGGCGATCAGGAACGGTAGGCGCCAGCCCCAACTGCCCATGGCTTCGGCCGATAGCGACGCTTCCAGCACATAGGCCACCACCGCCGCCGAGGCGAAGGCGGCAAAGGTCGACACCGGGATAAAGCTGCCGTACCACGCCCGTTTGTCGCTGGGCGCGTGCTCCATCAGGTAGGCACAGGCGCCAGCGTACTCACCCCCTGCGGAAAAGCCTTGGGCACACCGGATCAGTGACAACAGGATCGGCGCCGTAACGCCAATTGCAGCATACGTGGGCAGCAGGCCGATCAAGGTCGTGGCCGCGGCCATCAGCAAAATCGTCATTGCCAGAGTGCGCTTGCGGCCGATGCGATCGCCCAGCATGCCGAAAAAAATCCCGCCCAGAGGCCGAAAGGCAAAGGCCACGGCAAACACCGCGAAGGTCTTGAGCAACGCCGCGCTGGCATCGCCACTGGGGAAAAACTGCTGGGCGATGGTGGTCGCGAGAAAGCCATATACGGCGAAGTCGAACCACTCGACAAAATTGCCGATCCCGGCAGCGACGATGACTTTTCTCAGGGTTTGCGGCGGGACCTGTTCGGTGGATGCTCGCGTCATGGCGGGGCCTCGGCATTTCGTCAGTAAGCCCTCGATTATCGGGAAAGCGTCCGGGGCGGCTTACTTCAAAAGTGTCATCGGCGTAGTCAGCACCGACCTGCCAAGGCAATGAAGATCAAATGTGGGAGCTGGCTTGCCGGCGATAGCGACAGGTCAGCCAACATCAATCCCAGCAATGCCGCCGCCATCGCAGCCTCGCAGGGCGAGACAGCTCCCACCTTGATCTTCAGGGATTGGAAGATTGCATTTCAGATCCGCTGGCTGGCGCGTTCGAGGATCCTCGGCCCCGGTCCTTCCTGGGCCAAGGTGTCGCCGGGGTTGCGCAAGGGGCAGTCGTTGAGTGACAGGCAGCCGCAACCAATGCAGTTGTCCAGGCTGTCACGCAGGGCTTCCAGGGTGCGGATGCGTTCGTTGAGGTTGTCGCGCCAGGCTGAGGACATTTCTCCCCATTGCGCGGCCGTCAGTTTGCTGTTCGGTGGATAGCGGCCCATGGCGCGCTTGATCTCTTCGAGGGGGATACCGGTGCGCTGCGCCACCTTGATGATCGCAATGCTGCGCAGCACCAGCGACGGGAAGCGCCGTTGGTTGCCAGCGTTGCGCGTGCTGGCGATCAAGCCCTTGGATTCGTAGAAGTGCAGGGTGGAGATCGGTACGCCGCTGCGCCTGGCAACCTCGCCGATGGTGAGGGAGCGCACACCATCGGGGTTCTTTTCTGCTGCCATGGGTGTTGCCCTCAAGTTAAGTTGAGGTTTTATAGTCCTGCCCGATCTTTGCTGCAACCGCTTTCCATCGCCCGTGCGGGGTGGGGCGGTAGCGAACACACCACAAATGAGCGGAGCAGGGCATGGGCACAAGGATGCTAGTGGGCGGGGGCGTGGCAGCGGTAGCTGTGCTGGCCCTGGTTATCACGTTGTTGGGCAATCAACCCTCAACCCAGGCGGCGACGTGGCCGGTGGCCAAGGTGGCGTTGGCTGCGGTGAGGCAGGGCGAGGCGCCCCGCCAGGCCTTTGCCGCCGGGGAGCTGGAGGCGGCCAACCAGGTACAGGTGGCGGCGGAAACTGCTGGGCGTGTCACGCGGATCGCCTTCGAATCCGGGCAAGCGGTCAAGGCCGGGCAGTTGTTGGTCCAACTCAATGACGCCCCCGAACAGGCCGACCGTTTGCGCCTGCACGCCCAATTGCGCAATGCCCAGACGCTGTTCCTGCGCATTCAAAAGCTTGCGGCCGTGAATGTCGCGACCCAGGAGCAACTGGACAACGCCACCGCCGCCCTGGACATGGCCAAGGGCGAGCTACAACAGGTCGATGCGCGGATTGCGCAAAAAGCCATCCGTGCGCCGTTCGCCGGGCAGGTGGGTATTCGCCGTGTGCATCAAGGCCAGTACCTGCAGACCGGCGAAACCATCGCCAGCCTGGTGGATACCCAGCGCCTGCATGTGAATTTCGCCTTGAGTGAACAGGCGTCCCCCGGTTTGCGCGTCGGCCAGATCGCCCAACTCACGGTGGATGCCTTGCCTCGCGAGCATTTTTCGGCGCAGATCAACGCTATAGACCCACTGATCGGCCAGTCGCGCTCGGTGCGGGTGCAAGCCACCCTGGCCAATCCGGGCGGGCAGTTGCAGGCCGGCATGTACGCCAGCGTGCGTCTGTCGGCGGTGCAGTCACCCACGGTGCTGGTGGTGCCGGAAACCGCCATTACCTACACCGCCTACGGGCAGACCGTGTTTATCGCCAGCGCCGATCCGGCCGGCGCCTTGAGTGTGCGCCGCGTCCAGGTGACCACCGGGGAGCGTTGGCAGGGCCTGGTGGAAATCACCTCGGGCCTGGCGCTGGACGACCAAGTGGTGGTCTCCGGGCAGCTCAAGCTCAGCGACGGCATGCCCGTCGAAGCGGTCGAGCAAAACACGTTGGACGTTGAAGGGAATCGCGCCTCATGAGCTTCACCGACAGTTTTGTGCGGCGCCCGGTACTGGCGCTGGTCGTCAGCAGCCTGATCGTCCTCGCCGGCCTGTTTGCCCTCGGCAAATTACCGGTGCGCCAGTACCCGTTGCTGGAAAGCTCGACCATCACCGTCAGCACCCAATACCCCGGTGCCTCGGCTGAATTGATGCAAGGTTTTGTCACCCAACCGCTTACCCAGGCGGTGTCGTCGGTGGAGGGTATCGATTACCTGGCGTCGTCGTCGGTCCAGGGCCGTAGCGTGATCACCCTGCGCATGACCCTCAACCGCGACTCGACCCAGGCATTGGCCGAGACCATGGCCAAGGTCAATCAAGTGCGTTACCGCTTGCCCGACGATGCCTACGACCCGGTGGTCGAATTGTCGGCCGGCGACTCCACTGCCGTGGCGTACGTAGGGTTTGCGAGTGACACGCTGTCGATTCCCGAGCTCAGCGACTACCTGTCGCGGGTGGTCGAACCGCAATTGTCCGGGATCGACGGGGTCGCCAAGGTGCAAACCTTCGGCGGCCAGAACCTGGCGATGCGCCTGTGGCTGGACAGTGATCGCATGGCCGGGCGCGGGGTGACCGCCGCCGATGTGGCACAAGCGGTGCGCCGCAATAACTACCAGGCCACGCCGGGGCAGATCCGTGGCCAGTTCGTGCTGGCCGATATCCATATCGACACCGACCTGACCAGCGTCGAGGCCTTCCGCGACCTAGTGATCCGCAATGACGGCACAGCCCTGGTGCGCCTGCGCGATGTGGGCACCGTGGAGCTGGGCGCAGCGGCGACCCAGACCAGCGCCACCATGAATGGCCGCCCGGCCGTGCACCTGGGGCTGTTTCCCACGCCTTCGGGCAACCCCCTGGTGATCGTCGATGGGATTCGCCAACTGCTGCCGCAAATCCAGCAAACCCTGCCACCGGGGGTCAACGTCGCCCTGGCCTATGAGACCGCACGGTTTATCGAGGCGTCCATCGAGGAGGTGCTGCACACCCTGCTGGAAGCCATGCTGATCGTGGTGCTGGTGATCTGGCTGTGCCTGGGTTCGCTGCGCAGCGTGGCGATTCCGGTGCTGGCGATTCCGTTGTCGATGCTCGGGGCGGCGGCCTTGATGCTGTTCTTCGGCTTCAGCCTCAACCTGCTGACCCTGCTGGCGATGGTGTTGGCCATCGGCCTAGTGGTGGACGACGCCATTGTGGTGGTGGAAAACGTCCACCGGCATATCGAAGAAGGCCTGACCCCGGTGGCCGCGGCGTTGGTTGGCGCCCGCGAAATCGCCGGGCCGGTGATTGCCATGACCCTGACGCTGGCGGCGGTGTATGCGCCCATCGGCCTGATCGGCGGGCTGACCGGCACGTTGTTCCGCGAATTCGCCCTGACCCTGGCGGGAGCGGTGATTGTCTCGGGCGTGGTCGCCTTGACCTTGTCGCCGGTGATGAGCTCGCTGCTGCTCAAGCCAGGGCAACAAGAGGGGCGCATGGCCAAGTTGGCCGAACGAGTATTTGGCGGGCTGGCCGCGACCTATGGCCGTGTGCTGGGTTACTCCCTGGCGCGGCGCTGGATCAGCGGCGGCGTGGCCTTACTGGTGTGCCTGAGCCTGCCGTGGTTGTACACGATGCCGCAACGCGAACTGGCGCCTCCCGAGGACCAGGCGGCGATCTTGACCGCCATCAAGGCCCCGCAATACGCCAGCCTCGACTACGCGGAACGCTTTGCGAGCAAGCTCAACCGCATCATGGAGAGCCTGCCGGAAACCACCGACACCTGGATCATCAATGGCACCGACGGGCCGGCGGCCAGTTTCGGCGGGATCAACCTCAGCGCCTGGCAGGCCCGCGAGCGTTCGGCCGAGCAGGTCCAGGCCCAGTTGCAGCAGGCCGTGGGCGAGGTCGAAGGCAGCAGCATCTTTGCCTTCCAGGTCGCCTCGCTACCCGGTTCCAGCGGTGGCCTGCCGGTGCAGATGGTGCTGCGCAGCGCCCAGGATTACCCGGTGCTGTACCAGACCATGGAAACCCTCAAGCAGCGCGCCCGTGACAGCGGCCTGTTTGCCGTAGTCGACAGCGACCTGGACTACAACAATCCGGTGGTCAAGGTCCGCGTCGATCGGGCCAAGGCGGCGAGCCTGGGCATTGGCATGCGCGATATCGGCGACTCGCTGGCGATGCTGGTGGGCGAGCAGTACATCAACCGCTTCGCCTTATATGGGCGCTCTTATGACGTGATTACGCAAAGCACCGAAGAACAGCGCCTGACTCCCCAGGCCCTGGCCCGCCAGTATGTGCGTACCGAAGGCGGCCAGTTGATCCCGCTGTCGACGCTGGTGCATCTGGATATCACGGTGGCGCCGAACCGCCTGTTGCAGTTCGATCAGCAGAACGCCAGTACCCTGCAGGCCATCCCGGCGCCCGGCGTTTCCCAGGGGCAGGCGGTGGCGCTGCTGGAGCAACTGGCCGCTGAACTGCCGCCGGGGTTCAGCCATGACTGGCAGTCCGAGTCACGCCAATACGTGCAGGAGGGCAGTGCGCTGGTGTTGGCGTTTCTCGCCGCCCTGGTGGTGATCTATCTGGTGCTCGCGGCGCAGTACGAAAGCCTGGTCGATCCGTTGATCATTCTGGTCACCGTGCCGTTGTCCATTTGCGGCGCGCTGATCCCCCTGGCGCTGGGCTGGGCCACGTTGAATATCTACACGCAGATCGGGCTCGTGACCTTGATTGGCCTGATCAGCAAACACGGGATCCTGATGGTGGAGTTCGCCAATGAGATCCAGGTGCGCGAGCACCTCGACCGCGCCGACGCAATCATCCGCGCCGCGCAGATCCGTTTGCGGCCGGTGCTGATGACCACGGCGGCGATGACCTTCGGCGTATTGCCGCTGCTGTTCGCCGACGGTGCCGGGGCCAATAGTCGCTTTGGCCTGGGCGTGGTGATCGTCTGCGGGATGCTGGTCGGCACGCTGTTTACGCTGTTTGTCCTTCCCACTATCTACGCTTGGCTGGCACGCGATCATCGGGTGCAGGGCCTGCGTCAGCAGCAACTGGCCGACGCCGAGCACTACCTGGCGCCGGGGCATGTCGAGGTGCAGCCATGAACACATTTATCCATTACCCGCTGTTACTGGGTGCGCTGGCCAGCCTCGGCGCTTGCTCGGTGGGGCCGCAATACCACGCGCCTGAGATCGCGCCGATTCACCTGGCCAGCCCGCAGGTCGAGGACTTCGCCCAGCGAGCGGCGCAGCCGGTGGACGCCTGGTGGACCTTCTTTGACGACGTCCAACTGGCGCGCTTGATCGACGCCGCTGTGGCCCACAACCACGATGTGCGCCAGGCGCGTTCGAGCTTGCTGCTGGCGCGGGCGTCTGTCGATGAGCAAGCGTTGCAGCGCCTGCCGATTGTCAGCAGTACGGCGGCGTACCAGCGCAGCCTGGAGCAGCAGGCGGTGACGGGGTCGCGGCCAAGCCGCAGCTTGTCCGAGTCCTGGCGTGCCGGCCTGGACCTGCAATGGGAGCTGGACCTGTTTGGCCGTCTCGACCATTTGAACCGTGCTGCGCAAGCGCGGGCCGAAGCTTCGCAGGCCGACCTTGAACAGGTGCAACTGAGCATCGCCGCACAAGTGGCCCATGCCTATTACGCGGCGCAGGGCCAGCACCAGCAACTGCAACTGGCACAAGATGCGGTGCGCAGTTGGCAAGTGACCGTGGGCCTGACCGAGGCGCAAAACCAGGCCGGTAGTGGCTTGCCTGAAGAGTTGGAGAGCGCCCGGGGCAATGCGCTGCGCGCCCAGGCGGCGATTGCGCCGTTGCAGGGGCAGTTGCAACGCAGCCTTTACCGGCTGCAAGTGTTGTCGGGGCAACGTCCGGGCAGTTTCAGCGTCGACCTCGACACCTTGGCGCCGGGTCCACTGGCGCGGCAATTGCCGTTGGGGGATGTCGACCAGTTGATCCGCAATCGACCGGATGTGCTGCAGGCCGAGCGGCTGCTGGCGGCCCGCGTCGAGGACGTGGGCGCGGCCACCGCCGACTTGTATCCGCGCTTGAACCTGGGTGGGTTTATCGGCTTCTTCGCCTTGCGTGATGGGGATCTGGGCAGCGCGTCCCGGGCATTCGAATTGACCCCGGGCTTGACCTGGCCGGCACTCAACCTGGGCACCGTGCGCGCACGCCTGCGCGGCGCCCAGGCCCTATCGCAACGAGAGACCGCGCATTTTGAGCAGGTGCTGCTAGTGGCCGTGGAAGAAGTGGAGGGCGCCATCACCCAACTGGCCGAGCATCAGCGGCATCTGCTCAACCTGGTGCAATCGGCACGGCATGCCGAGGCGGCGCTGGATATCGCGCAGCGGCGTTACAGCGCAGGTTCCGGCAGTTACTTGTCGGTGCAGCAGAGCCAGCGCGATCTGCTGAGCCTGCGCCAGGAGATTGCCCAGGCGCAGGCTGCGTCCTATGGCAATGCGGTGGACCTGTACAAGGCGCTGGCCTGGCGGGCGCCGAGGCTTTACCCTGCGGCCCTCAATGAGGCCAACGGTGCCTTGAAAAGGAACAGCAGTTGAACCCAAACACATTGTCCATGCGCCTGGAATGCGTGGCAGCGCAAGTACCGGCCGGCGCGCGTCTGGCCGATATCGGCTCGGATCACGCCTACCTGCCGGTGGCGTTGATCAACCGTGGCGCGATTGTCGCGGCAGTCGCCGGCGAAGTGGCGTTGACCCCGTTCCGCGCCGCCTACCGCACGGTGTGCGACAACGGCCAGCAGTTGCAGATCCAGGTGCGCCTGGCTGATGGCCTGGCGGCCATCGAGCCGGCAGACCGGATCGATACCGTCAGTATCTGCGGCATGGGCGGCGAGACCATCCGCGACATCCTCGAGCGCGGCAAGCTGTACCTCAGCGGCCAGGAGCGTCTGATCCTGCAACCCAACGGCGGCGAACAACCGCTGCGCCTGTGGCTGATGGACAACGGCTACCGCATCCTCGGCGAGGAGCTGCTGCGAGAAAATCGCTTCGACTATGAAATCATCGTCGCCGAGCGCAGCGGGCCGGTGAGCTACAGCGCCGAGCAACTGTACTTCGGCCCGTTGCAGATGCAGGCCCGCAGCGAGGCGTTCCTGGCCAAGTGGCAGCGCCTGCTGCGCTACAAACAACGGACCCTGGGCCAACTCGCCGAAGCGCGACAGGCGCTACCCGAACAGAAAGTGCAGGAACTGGCGCAGGAGGTGCGCTGGATTACCCAGTTGCTGGAGGCAACGAACGTGATCTAGGGCCTTGCCTGCCGCGAATGCTTCAATGACTCCCTTATCCAACCCAGGTGTTCCACCATGCCAGACGCTACAGACCAAGCCTTCTACGACCGCGCCGACGCGCACATCGAGCTGTCGAACGAGCAACTCAAAACCCCCGAGAACCTTGGCCAAGTCAGCGCCTCGATGATGTTCGGCACGACACGTTTCAATGCCTGGGCGAGTGCGCGCAACTTCAAGACCGGCGCCGAAATGGCCGAGTCGCGCGAAGCGCTGCTGAAGTACTTCTGTGAGCAGTACCGGATGATGCTGGAAGACAATCTGGATGATCACATCAACAACTTCAGCCAGTACATGACGGCCCCCGGCGGCTGACCGCAATCTCATTGTAGGAGCCGGCTTGTAGGCAAAAATCGTCCACGATACCGCAGGGTGCCTGGTGCCCCGCGTTGCTCTCGGGCTTTTCGCCGGCAAGCCGGCTCCTACAGGGGCTAGTGTTTACTGAATGCTAGGGGGGGCCGCGAACAATACAAAGAGCAGGCCGGCATTGATATTGCCTACCCCACCGCTATCGCAGCCTCGCTAAAGCTCGACAGCTCCTACATGCGATATCGATAACCTGTCGAGAAAGTCCGCCACTTGCCGGTTACCGCGCAAATGTACCGTCGGAATATCCGGCCCCACAGCCAAACGCACCGCCTCGATGCCCGGCCGATAGCCGCGATCAAAATTCCACACAAAACTCAAAAAGGTCAGAAACTCCCGGTCGAGCTTATCGGTACACCCCACGGGCCGATCCGCGCGTGGGCGTTTCATGGCGCTGCGTATCAGTACCCGAGTGAAACAGGTGAGTCGCGGCGTATCCAGCCAGATGATCAGGTCTGCACGGGGCAGGCGCAGGTCGAAGGTGCGACGGGCGTAGTTGCCTTCACACACCCAGGTGTCCGACGCTACGGCTTCGCGTACCCGTGTGCGGAATTGCTCGGCGTCGGTCTCGACCCAGTTGGGTTCCCAGAACAGGGTGTCCAGGTGCACTACGGGCAGGCTGAGACGCTGACCAATGGCGCGGGCGAGGGTGGATTTGCCGCTGCCGGCGTTGCCCAGAATTACAATCCGTTGCATGGGGACATCCCGAAAAAAGCCGGCAATTATGCCGGCTTTCGAGGAGCAGTCAAACGCCCGTCTGCTTACTTGGCAAACGCATATTCCCCACCCTGTTCCAGCGCCTTGCGATAGGCAGGCCGGGCCTGGAACCGCTGGACCCACGCGGCGAGGTTCGGGTACGCCTGCAACTTGCCCTGGGCCTTGGCGATTTCGCCAATAAAGCTCATCTGGATATCGGCGCCGCTCAGTTCCTCACCCAGCAGGTAGGGCGACTGCGCCAGGGCGTGGTTCAGGTAGCCCAGGTAGTTGGCCAGTTCCGACTCGATCCGCGGATGCAATGGCGCGCCGGCTTCACCCAGGCGGCCGACATACAGGTTGAGCATCAGCGGCAGCATTGCCGAGCCTTCGGCGAAGTGCAGCCATTGTACGTAGGTGTCGTAGGCGTCTGTGCTGGGGTCAGGTTGCAGGCGGCCCTGGCCATGGCGGCGGATCAGGTAGTCGACAATGGCGCCGGACTCGATCACCACACGTGAGCCATCTTCAAGCACCGGCGATTTGCCCAGCGCATTGATCGCCTTGAGCTCGGGTGGTGCAAGGTTGGTTTTCGGGTCGCGCTGGTAGCACTTGAGCGCGTAGGGCAGGCCGAGTTCTTCGAGCAGCCAGAGAATGCGCTGCGAACGTGAGTTGTTGAGGTGGTGAACAATCATCATGGGAAGCTCCGCCGGGCGAGAGTGGGGTGTCTGGGAACAGACTGCTGCGCTGGCGTAGAGTGCCCTGAATCAGCTTGGCGTGTCAGAAGAAATCGGCGCGTCCTGCGCGGGCTCGGCTTCCAGTTTCAAACGGTCGGCCTTGCTGATGTACTTGTCTTTGCTCTTGGGGGCCAATTTGGCATTGGCCTTTTTGGCGTTGGCTTTCAAAATCTGATTGAGTTTCTTACGACGGTTCATGCTTTCTACTCAGCGCGTTAATGCCTGGATGATATCAGTATGGCGAGCGGGCTTGCGCTGCCATTTATCAAGCGCGAACAACCCCTGTGGCGAGCGGGCTTGCCCCGCGCTGGGCTGCGCAGCAGCCCCAATAAACACTCCGAGTTTTACCAGATAATCCGAGGTAGCTGATTTTGGGGCTGCTGCGCAGCCTCTGGGTTAACGCACGACATCCAGCGCGGTGTACTCATACACGTAATGGGTTTTGTCCGACGTTGACTCCAAGGTCATGGCAAGCCCCAAGTCCTCGATAAACGCGCGCGTGGTTTTATAGTCGCCCTGGTCGCACTCCAGTTTGATCGCGTCGCCCGTCAAGCTGGCAAACACTTGCCGCGCGGGAAAGCGTTGGCCCACGACACAGTTCAAGGGCGTTATCCGGGATTTGTCGGTGGGCTTGGCCGGTACATCGGCCATGGTCATGCGCGCGCTCAGGGTTTGGCCTGGGGTCCAGGTTGTTGGAATATCCAGCGCGATTTCGTGGGTCAGCAGTACGCGCCCATCGCCTATGCCATTCATCTTCGACTTCAACTGGATCAGGTCGGCCTGGGTGAGGCGATCGACGGTGAAGCGCTCACTGTAGATCTCTTTCTTCTTCAGCAAGCCACCCTCGGCGGTGAACGTCTCGGAAACCGGGCGATCCTTGCTGCCATCATCCTTGGTGGACTGGGACGTGTAGGTCAGTGTCTTGAACTTCGGTTGCAGCAGGGGCGAATCAAGCTGCTCAAGCACACTGGCGGGCACTGGGACCTCGGCGATATGCGTCTCTGCCAGCGTTCGAGGATAGTCAGCCGGCGCGATGTCCGGACGCAAACGGGCGAGCAATGCTCCGTCCACGCCACCCTGCAGCGAACAACTGACCCGCGATTGCGTGCCTTGCTTGCCTTCCGGCTCGACCAGCAGCACCCGCTCTACCCGCCGCGTGGCAGGCGCTGAGCCGGGCTGGGGCGCCATGGCCTGCCACTGGTCGCCGACCTTGAGCTCGCTGCGAACATACACTGGGCTGTTTTTTTGCAACGCCCCAGGTTGTTCCAGCAGCGGCGCGATGTGCTTGGCCACCTCCTCGACACCGCCTTCAACCACAAAGCCCCAGTAATAGTAGAGCCCCAATTTGCCGAGGTCGGTGCTCTCGTCGAAGTACGACAACAGCTTCAAGCCGGCAATCGGCGGTGCGCTGACGAGGACTGAGTTTTCCTCGCCACTGGCGCGATTTTTAACGGCAATCCATGTGGCGTTCTTCGCCCGCACCAGCGGCGCATAAGCCTGCCAGGTGTCGCCGTGGGCGTGCAGGCTATCGAAGAAACGGGCGTCACAGTGGGTGAACGCCTTGAGCGTGTCGGTCAAGGCGGCGTCGTTGGCATGGGCCAGGGACGGCAGCAGCAGGGCAGAGGCGAGCAGCAGCGTAGGCGTGGGCAACTTCATTGGCAGGGATGTCCTTATCGGCGTGGGAGCGGGGCATTATCCAGACATTTATTGGCCTGGGGCAACGCAGCCCGGAGTTTGCACTGCGTTTCAACCTTGCAGGCGCGGGCCCCAGTCCTCGGCCATGCCTTTTTCCAGGCGCCGTTCCAGGGTGCGCCGCCATGACGGCACCAGCGGCAGCGCCAGGCATTCGCGCAACAATTCGGTCTCTACTTGCTTGTCGAACAGTACGGCGGACAAGCGTGCCAGTGACCAGTCGGCAAAGGGCCGTTCGACCCGTTGCAGGCTATCGCCCGCGCTCACCACGCCTTCCTCCAGCACCCGGTAGTACCAGCCGGTGCGGCCCGACTGCTGCACGCGCAGGGCCAGGTTGGCGACGGCGAAGCGGTCGCTGAGCTTCCAGCACGGCATGCGCCCCTGGGACACCTCGAGCAATGCCGTCCCGACCCGAATTCGATCGCCCAGGCAGACGTCATGCTCGCTCCAGCCGGTGGTACTGAAGTTCTCGCCAAAGGCTCCTGGCTGCGTCAGCAAGGGATGAGCGCCCAATTCGTCGGCCCAACGGGCGTAGTGCTCAAGCGGATAGTGGTGAATGGCTTTTTCCACCCCGCCATGCACGCGCAGGTCGCCCTGTTCGTCGCCGTGAAGGCCCAGGGTGGAAACCTTCAGTTGGCCCTGTTGCGGCTGTTTATCGATGGCGCTCTGGGTGCCTGGGCGGGTGAATGGCTGCACGCGACCGGTGAGCAAGGTGTCGAGGCGGATAGTGGGCAGGGTCATGCAGGTACCTCCGGTGTTTGATGTTCACGACAGATCAACGCGGGTGGCGAGCGCCGGCTGCTTGAAAGCGGCCCGGAAGGCGTTCGCGTGTTGCCCTAGGTGGCAGGTCAACGGACAAATCGATCAGGACGGCATGGAGCAAACGCAGAGGGTACCTTGCCGTCGATGATCTCTTCACTGGCAAGACGTCCCACCACCGCCGCCAACATCACCCCGGGGTGCATGGCGCACACGTACACACCGCCGACCTGTGGCAGGTAACCGATGATGGGAATACCGTCGGCCGGCATTGGCCTGAGCCCGACGCAGGCCAGTTCAGGCTCAATGCTGACCACGCCTTGGAGTTCATTCTGGATCGCTTCAGCCGTGCGTCGTGCAATCGCCATTGGCTGGTTGTCCAGGGTGTCGTCCAGGTAATCCTCTGCCGCCAGCAACGTACCGTCCGCAGCGTGCCGAACTTCCATTTCAGGGCTGGAGATCAAGGTTTTTACCAGGCTAGTGTGGGTCTTGTAGCGGATGAAAATCGCCGGGGACGCGTTGATTGGGAGCTCTGCGCAGAGCATCTGCGCCAGCTTGGCAGTGCCTGTGCCTGCGGCCAGCACGACCGTATCGGCCGCAATAAACCCCCTTGGCGTCTCGACCCCCGTTACCTGATCACCTTGAGTGGCAAAGCCCAGCACCTGAGTCTGGGTGAGCACCTTGGCCCCATGGGCCTGGGCACCTTTGACCAACGCGTGGGTGGCGGCCACGGCATCCAGGGCACCCTCTTCAGCGGCATAGGTTGCTTGTTCGGGCGGATGCTTGAGGTTGGGCTCAAGGTCGAGAATCTGCGAACGGCATACGCGACTGGCTGAAGGCACAGGTGCCGCGCCGTAAGTCAGGGCGCCAGTCCAACGGATCTCCAGCCCTGGGAGCTGGGCTTGGAGGCGATGATATTCCTGAATGGCTGCACCGCGTAGTTGCGCAATCGGGTCGGGGGCTGGATGGGTGGTGTTGATCCAGGCGAATGAGGTCTTGGTTACGCCGCAGGCGATATCCTGGGATTCGATCAGGGTGACCTTTGCGCCCTTGGTGGCCAGGTGATAGGCCAGGGAAGCGCCAACGATACCGGCACCGATGACGATGATTGTGTGGGCTGGGCTGTTTTCCATGGCAACCTCTGGTTTGTCGACATGGGAAGGGTACGACAGTGGGCAGTTGGGGAATACGCTTACTGACTGACAATGGGCACAGGGCGCCTGCAATGCCGAGCGCGACCGGCTGAAAACGACCCGGAGCGGAAGGTGAGGTATCTGCGGTTGCTTCGACGCTTTTGTATGAGCATCATCAGGCTTCGACAAGGAGACGCCCCTATGCCAAAACCAGTACTTCATCTGATGTCAGGCAAGATTGCATCCGGTAAATCAACGCTGGCCAAAAACTTGGCAGCCGAACAGTCGGCGATCCTGCTGAGTGAGGATAATTGGCTGTCACGGCTTTACCCAGATCAGATCAAGTCAGTCACCGATTACGTGCGTCTGTCACGTCAGATTAGAGAGGTGCTGGGCCCGCTCGTCATCGATATGCTCAATACGGGCGTGACGGTGGTCTTGGATTTTCCCGCCAACACACCTGAAGATCGACGATGGTTGCGCAGCCTCGCTGACTCAGCCGAGGTTTCCCATTGTGTCCACTACCTTGAGGTGGACGAGGACATATGTCGAGGCCGGTTGCATATGCGCAACCGCCGCGCCGAACATGAGTTTTCTGCGACAGATGCGCAGTTCGATCTGATCACTAGCTACTTTCGGGCGCCGGACGAGGATGAGGGACTTCAGATTAAAACCCACCGCCTTTGACGGGCAGCAGCGCCTGGAGATGACATCCGAAGTGTCCGCGTCTGCCCCAGCGTGAATCGACCGGGCTTTCGTGGACGTCTCAGGGCTGCAATGTTCGAGAGCGACAACATTGCTCTAGCCCGCGCTCAACCCCCACAACACATCCAGCACATGTTGCGTCGGCCGCTCGACGTCCCCACCACGGTGAGCAATACCAAGTTCACGCCACAACAAGGGCTGCAATGGCCGCATGACGATCCTGGTATCGGGCAATGGCGTGGAGGCTTCATGGGGCAACAGCGTCGCGCCATAACCGGCCGCTACCAGGCTTTTGATCGCATCGTTGTAGTTCAGTTGAATGCGCGGCGTGGGCTGTCGTCCATCATTGGCGAACCACTCCGAGGTCAAGCGCGAAAGCCGAGTGGTGTTGTCATTCAGAATCAATGGCTGAGCGGCCAGCCAACCGGGGTTCACCACATCCGGGCAATCCCAGCGTGCCGGCAAGAAGGCCATGACCGGATCCCGCCGCCAGGGTTCGATCCGCAATCCCTTCACCGGGGTCTGCGGCAGCGCGATCAGACCGATCTCCAAAGAGCCCTCGGCAAGCTTCTTCAATGTTTCCTGCGACGTGAGCACCGCGACCTGCACATCGATAGCGGGATGGCGTTGGCTCAATGTCTCCAAAGCTTGCGGCAACAACTGTGCGATCGCCCCGGTGGAGGCACCCAGCCGCACACGCCCGGCCAAGCCCTGCACCTGACGCTCCACGTCCTCAAGTGCTTGCTCTGCATCCGCCAACAGGCGCCGCGCGCGCTCCACCAGTGTTTCTCCAATCGCCGACGGCTGAATGCGCCCACGCGTGCGCGACAACAGCTTGCCGCCAACCCGCGACTCCAGGTCGGCGATATGCAAACTGACCGTGGGCGGCGCGAGGTGTAGCACACGGGCCGCCTCGGCAAACGAACCCAGGTCGGCAATGGCCACTAACGTGCGCAGGCGGTCCAGGCTGATTTCGCGCATGAATCATTCCTTGTTCAGAAAAACTGAATTTCATCGTTTGGAAATTCAACTTTTCCTATCTTAGCCTCGGATGGAAGATCGGAGCTCCTGATTTCCTATGTGCGAGAGCATTCCATGGCAAGCCCCCTTGTATTCATCGACGGCGACCAAGGCACCACCGGGTTGCAAATCCATCAACGTTTAAGAGGCAGGACCGATCTGCGGCTCATAACGCTCAGCCCCGAACACCGCAAGGATCCGCAACGTCGTGCCGAAATCATCAACGCCTGCGACATCGCGATTCTCTGCTTGCCCGACCAAGCCGCACGCGACGCTGTAGCGAGCATCGAAAACCCCGCCGTTCGGGTGATCGATGCGAGTTCGGCGCACCGCACTCATCCAGACTGGACCTATGGTTTTGCCGAGATGGACGCGCAACAGGCCCAACGCATCGCCACGGCGCGGCGGGTCAGCAATCCCGGTTGCTATCCCACGGGGGCGATAGGGCTGCTGCGCCCATTGCTGGAGGCCGGGTTACTGCCCAGGGATTTCCCGACGAACATTCATGCGGTGTCGGGCTATTCCGGAAAAGGGCGCGCCGGAGTGCAAGAGCATGAGGGAGAGGGCGCATCACAGGCACCGGCGTTTCAGGTGTACGGTCTGGGGCTGGCACACAAACATATTCCGGAGATTCAGCAGCAAAGCGGCTTGATGGAACGGCCGATGTTTGTGCCGGCCTATGGGGCTTTTCGGCAGGGGATCGTGCTGACCATACCGTTGCAACTTCGGTTGTTGGCGCCGGGCGTGGATGCGGCGCGGCTGCATGCGTGTCTTTCGCAGCACTACATCGATGCAGACCATGTACAGGTGATGTCGATGCAGGAGGCGAAAGGGCTGACGCACCTTGATCCTCAGGCGCTCAACGGGACTGATAGTTTGCGATTGGTGGTGTGTGCAAATGATGAAACGGGGCAGGTTGTGTTGGCTGCAGTGTTTGACAATCTCGGGAAGGGAGCCGCTGGAGCGGCGGTGCAGAATCTGGATCTGATGGTTGCAGGAACATGACGCCGACTACTCACCGGTTCTCGAGTCTACGGCTCGAATGTTCGAGCGGTTGTTCCTTTCTGCCCAGGGGCTGGCATTGACGGCATTAAACCCATAGAAAAGCAGTGTGCAATCGAATCAAGCTTGGGGTTGAACGGTCGTCTATGACGGGTGGCAATCGGCCATTGGCCGACATTCACGAAAGACGGCTTTCGACCCAGAGTGTGTAAAAACACTTCGTCATTGATCCGTGCAGCGACACATTGGTTGCTTTGGACTGGTCAGATCGTCGAAAGAGCAGTCGCTTTTTCTAAGACGGCTTGTAACATCTGCTCCGGTGATTGTTCCTTGTTGAAGAAGCTCGGGGACAATTTATCAGAGTCGTTTTCAGTCGATTGCCTGAGCAGGGCGAGCGGCCCCGATTGTCCTAACTGCTCTTGGTAAAGACTTTTTATACTGTCCCTAAAGCCATCAGGGTATGCCGCTTTCTCGACCCCTGGAAGATCATCGAAATAGTCCATGATGCCTTTGAAGATTTCACTGTTGTCACCGCCGTTCGTTATATTGGCGTACAACTTGGAAAAATATGTTTCATCCTGCTTACTAAGCTCCCCATAAGCGGCATATCGTTCTGCATCCGTATAGGTTCCTGAATCATCATAAACAATATTGCTTAGCCCGTTTCGGGCCATACCTTCAAATGGGTTTGGAAGTTTTTCTGGGGGGAGCTTAGACAGCCCAACTGCGTAATCTAGTGACTGCTGACCTAACGCCAAACGGGCAGAGTCGTCTGTTTTGGGAAGTAGATCCTCATTATTAAGATTCCCACCAGCAATCCGCTGCCCGAAATTGTACATATCGCTCTGACCTTTTGCATATTGTCCTTTTAAATCCCTATTGGACATAGAGGCTTGTTTGTCATCAGCATTACTTAATGCGTACAGTGCCCGTGCAGAATCGGAGATTGTGACGGTCTCGGTCGTCTTGAGCGCGGCATCCCCTAAAGGTAAATTTACAGGGTTGGACGAAGGAAGCTTCTCTTGTGTAGAAAGCTTTGCCTGTGTACTTGCTTGATACGATTTGATCGAAATATCCATGGTAATACTCCATGCGCTGAAGATAGCTCGAGAGCTATCTTCAGCTAGGGTGCCTATACGAATGTCGGATTATTTTATTTCAAATTCGACAGTGTAGTTATAGGGAGGCGCCGATTGAATTGCTGTGATATTGGCATTGCAAGTAGCCTTATCGGAACCAGTGCTAGTGCCCATTTTAGTCCAGCTAGGAGCTTTAGTCGTTGGATTGACCTGGTGGCTTGCTGCAAAACGACATTTCTTATTACCTGAAGTATAGACGGATCGCATTCCTGAAACCGTATCCGCGACACTGGTCAGGGCAAATGTCGTCGTTGCAGAAGGCAGAATCGTACTTGGGGTGGGGGCTACACTCCCAGAAAAGTACTCGAAAGTGTACGCGGCTGGACCGGTCGTAGAGTTCTTCACCTTCACGGTGACGATTGTGCCTGCTTGGGTAGATGCAATCATAGAGGCGAATAAAGTTGCAGCCCCGAACAGTTTAGCGAATCTCATAAATATCCATTTAATTTTGATAGTCACTATAACTCTTGTCCTTCCGCATCGTCTTGTATAGAAAAAACAGCAAGACTCAACCTTTATAGCGGCAGGTAACCAGAATTCTTTAAGCCAAGGGTTGCTGTTTTTAAAACATCGGATGAGTAAAGATTTCACAACCTGCAGGAACTAACACATATCCAGCCTGCAACCCTTCAATTTCAATAGCTTGCGCAGTGGTCTTGGTTGCCGCTACCGGTTATCGCCATAGTCATAGTACATAGGTTGAGTTACTAATTTTCGCCATTGCCCGTCGGCACACTATGCTCGGCTCGATTCGGTAGAAAGATGACCGCCTGTCGACGCGCAGAGGTTGCTGGCACGATTCAGCCAATGATTTCTATGTCTTCGGTCTCCCACCAGCGCTGACGTGTCTAAAACACTTTCCAATGTGTGATAGTGAGAAGAGGCCAGTCGGATAGGCCAGCGGTCTGGACCCAAAGCTGACGGCGGCGAAAGGCAGAAATCGGCCATGAGCGGCCACTCGAACACATCACCTAACCGGCTGTTTTGTAGGACGACGCAGTCACCGATGTTCCGCTGCCAACATTGTTCTGAATTGAGAAGTGGCCTCGGAAGATAGCCCGGCGGCTTCGAACACTGCGCAGGTGAAGCTAACGGGTGCAGGGCCTGGAGCAGTTATGATGCGGTCTGCAACCACAGCTACTGGGCTGCTTCGATAGAGCGTGCGCCCCTCATAACCCATGGCATTCTGTTGCAGGAAGTCGGCGCTGTTCGATGTATGAGGAACGGTGTCGAGAAGGCTGGCCCTGGCAAGTGCCAGCGTTCCCCCACAGATACCGGCAACTGTCGCTCCACTTGCACGACTAGCATGAAGAAACTCCCGAATATCAGGTGCTTCTGCACCTTCCCAGACCATTCCTCCAATCACGACTACAACGTCCGGTTTCCAGTCCAGACATTGTTGCAAACTGCTCTCGACCGTTACCGCCAATCCACCCTGCGAGCGAAACTGCCCCGTAGCAGAAGCGAAAAACCTGACATCGATCCCGTAAAACGGAGACGCAGTTCCAGCAATGAAAGCGTATTCCCAGTCCGCAAAACCGGGTGTCAGTATCAATCCCACACGTGCCATCAGTCAGAATCCTCCATGAATGCCAATAACATATGGCGACAACACACATACATCAAGGGCAGCTATGGGTCGATTGCGGCCTCTCGTGAAGGGCTGCAACCGGCCAGAAGCTGCCACTCAAAGCGACTCGATAACTCCCACCCAAGCGTGCATCATCATGCTCACCACGATCCCGCCCTGGCAGCGAAGCCGTAGGTGCAGAACCTGCCCGCTCACAAAAACAAGCATTTTGAAATGGAAGTCATCTCATGTTCGAACGTAACAAACTGGTTCCGGAGTTAATGGTCACCAACCTGGATAGCGGCCTGGCTTTTTGGGTTTCTCTTCTGGGGTTCAAAGTAGCTTATCAACGTTCGGATGACGGATTTGCGTACCTTGATTTGAATGGTGCTCAAGTAATGCTTGAGCAGATTGATCCGGACGCGGGTCAATGGCAGACTGCGCCATTGACCAAACCGTTTGGAAGAGGCATCAACCTACAGATTGATGTTGAGGCTGTGGCACCCATCATCCAAAAACTTGTTCAGGCTGGATTTCCACTCTATCGAGAATGCAAAGACACCTGGTATCGGGCTGACAAAATAGAAGTAGGTCAGCGCGAATTCATCGTCCAGGATCCCGATGGTTATCTCGTAAGGTTGGTAGAGCGGTTGGGTGAGAGACCGGCTTGCTCAATCTGAACCTAAGCCAAGCCGACCGTCAGCTTTGGGTCGATTACTGCCGTTCGCGACTGGCGGTTTTTGGCCGATTGCTGCCGGTGACAACCGACTGAAAAATCGCCAAAAGCTGCCCCCTCATCCCCATACCGGTCTACCATGCCACCCCGGCAGTGGCCAAACGCGCTATCGGCTCCCAAGCCCTCAAGGTATCGCCAATGACCATGCTATCGCGCAACACCCCATCCCCAACCTTATTTGAGGTATCGCAATGAGCATCGACCAGATCAGCCTGCCCAAAGGCGTAGGCCCGCATGCAGCCAAGTTGCTGGATGCAATCACCGGTGCCAGCACCCTTGAAGACCTGAACCGCGCAGGCGGTAAGGCTGAGGGGTTTGTGTTGGGGCTGGAATCCACCAAGGCCATTAAAAGCCCAATCGCGGAGTCGTTGTATGTGGCTTACGACGATGCGGCGAGTCATCGGGCGGGTGAGTTGAAGGGCTAACGGTGGCTGTGCTTTTTACATCGTCAGGCTAAATAACCATCCCAGTACGCCGCTTCCTATCACCACCAGCCACGGCGGCAGCTTCCATACCATCAGCGCCATCAGGGCGATCAACGCCAGGCCCAAGTCTTGTACGCTGAATATCGCACTGGTCCATACCGGCTGGTACAGCGCCGCCAGCAACAACCCCACCACGGCAGCATTCACACCGGCCAGCGCGGCCTGTGTGCGTGGGCTTTGGCGTAGGTTTTCCCAGAAGGGCAAGACGCCGAGTACCAGTAAAAACGAGGGAGTGAAGATCGCCAGCAAGGCGATCAGGCCGCCCCACCATGAGTTGATGGCGGCGCCGAGGAAGGCGGCGAAGGTGAACAGTGGGCCGGGCACGGCTTGGGCGGCGGCGTAGCCGGCGAGGAATACGTCGTTGCTCACCCATTGACGCGGCACCACTTCGGCCTGCAGCAACGGCAGTACCACGTGGCCTCCGCCGAATACCAGCGAGCCAGTGCGGTAGAACGCGTCTATCAGGGCCAGATCGGGCAGTGCCTGGGCGAGGAGCGGTAGGCCTGCCAGTAATATCAGGAACAATGTCAGCCACATCGCGCCGGTGCTACGGCGGATCGGGATGGGCAGGGGATCGTGGGCGCTGCCGCCCGCAGGTTTGAAGAGCAACAGGCCAACCACGCCTGCGCAGGCAATGATGGTCACCTGGGCCCAGGCAAAGGGAAGCAGCAGGGTGGCGGCGGTCGCCAGTAGCATCAGGCTGATGCGGCCCGCGCTGCGGCACAGGTTGCGCGCCATGCCCCATACCGCCTGGGCGACCACGGCCACGGCCACCACTTTGAGGCCGTGCAGCGCGCCGGCCGGGAGGGCCGAGCCGTGTTGGGTAAGGCCCAGGGCAAACAGAATCAAGAGCAAGGCCGACGGCAAGGTAAAACCGACCCAGGCCGCTACTGCGCCGCCGTAGCCCGCGCGTGCCAGGCCCAAGGCGATGCCGACCTGGCTGCTGGCCGGGCCGGGGAGGAATTGGCAGAGGGCGACCAGATCCCCATAGCTGCGCTCGCTCAGCCAGCGGCGTCGGGTGACGAACTCGTCGCGAAAGTAACCCAGGTGCGCGACGGGGCCGCCGAAGGAGGTCAGCCCCAGGCGCAGGAAGATCAGGAAAACTGACCAGATGCTGCTGCGATGATCACTTGGAGGGTGGGCCAAGGTTGCGTTCTCTGGGGCGGATGAGCGGGGGCAAGGTTCGGGGCTTTCGCCTCAGCTCGCCGCGCGGTGGAGTTTTTTCACCCGGTACATATCGCCATCGGCATGGCTGAGCAGGGTGTCTGCATCTTCCCCGTCGACCGGGTACCGGGCCACGCCGATACTGCACGATGGCATCTTCACCGCGCCAAATTCGGCCCCAAGAGGCTCGGCCATGATGGCAAGGATCTGTTGCACTTTCTCGGCCACGGCATCTTCTGAATGAAGGTCGGTCAACAACACCGTGAACTCATCCCCGCCCATTCGCGCCACCGTGTCGGTCTCACGCACGCAGCTTTCCAGGCGTCGCGCAATGGTGCACAGCACGCGATCACCCGCGACGTGCCCGTGCACATCGTTGATGCCCTTGAAATCATTGATGTCCAGGAACAGCAAGGCCAGGGTGCTGTTCTGTCGGCGTGCATTACGCAGGGCCGAGTCCAGCCGGTCATTGAACAGTAGGCGGTTGGTCAGGGCGGTCAGCGGGTCGTGATGGGCGAGGAAGCGCAGTTCCTCCTCGGCCTGGGTGAGGGCCGTTATATCCCGTGCCACGCCGATCCGCGCGCCGACGTCCTCGGACCAGAATGCCGCCCACAGAATATGAACGACACTGCCATCCTTACGGATATAGCGGTTGCGGAAGTCGACATGGGGCTGGCCGTTCATCACCCTAATAATCGAGGCTCGCGTGGCCGCCAGGTCCTCAGGGTGCATATAGTCGGTGATTACAGTCCCGGTCAGCTCGTCGGCACGGTAGCCGAGCAATGCCTCGCAGGCGTCGCTGACAAATGCAATCTGGCTGTCCCTGTCGACCACGAAAACCGTATCCAGCATCAGATGGATCAGTTTGGGATAGAGCGCTTTCAGGTCAACGGGCATAGGTCAACGCAGTCCGGTTCAAATAACGGCCTGATCATATCCTGAACCCGCATGCTGGCAATGAGGAATCTTGACGATTGGCCTACCGCCGATCTACCCATACCGTCTGTGCATTGCAGAACTCTCGCACGCCAAAATGTGACAATTCGCGGCCAAACCCACTCTTTTTCACCCCGCCAAACGCCACCCGAGGATCGGACACGCTGTAGGCGTTGATAAAGATCCCGCCGGTTTCCAGCTGGTTGGCGATTTCTCGGGCCTTGGCCGGATCGTTGCTGAAGATGCTCGCGGTAAGGCCGAACTCGCTGTCGTTGGCCAGGGCTATCGCATGCTCGGCGTCGCGGGCGCTGATGATCGAGGCGACGGGGCCAAACAGTTCCTGTTTGAAGGAGGTCATCTGGTCGGTGACATTGGCCAGTACGGTGGGGGCGTAGTAGTTGCCCGGCCCTTCGATGGGATGGCCGCCGAGCAACAGGGTGGCGCCTTCTTCCAGGGTGGCCTGGACCTGGCCGTGCAACTCGTCACGCAGGTCGAAACGGGCCATGGGGCCGATGTAGGTGTCGCTCGATGTCGGGTCGCCCATCACCAGTTGGCGGCTGGCTTCGAGGAACTTGGCGGTGAAGGCTTCGACCACGCCTTGCTCGATGATCAGGCGCTTGGCGGCGGCGCAGACCTGGCCGGAGTTCTGGAAACGGCCGATCACGGCGGCTTGCACGGCGGCGTCGAGGTCGGCGTCGTTGAGCACGATGAACGGGTCGCTGCCACCCAGTTCCAGCACGCACTTTTTCAACGCGGCGCCGGCCTGGGAGCCGATGGCCATGCCCGCGCGCACGCTGCCGGTAAGAGTCACGGCGGCGATGCGTGGGTCAGCGATGGCCTTGGATACGCCGTCCGGGGTGACGTTGATCACTTCGAACAAGCCCTCGGCGAAGCCGGCTTTTTGGAAGGCTTGTTTCATCAGGTAGGCGCTGCCCATCACGTTGGGCGCATGCTTGAGCACGTAGGTATTGCCGCTGAGCATGGTCGGTACGGCGCCGCGCAGTACCTGCCAGACCGGGAAGTTCCACGGCATCACGGCGAGGATCGGGCCCAACGGGCGGTACTCGATCCGGGCGCTGCCGTTGTCCACCAGCGTCGGCTCCGGTGCAAGCATGGCCGGGCCATGGGCGGCGTACCACTCGGCCAGCAAGGCGCACTTCTCGATTTCGCCTCGGGCCTGGACGATGGGTTTGCCCATTTCCAGGGTGATCATTTGCGCCATCTGCTCAGCTTGCTCGCGCAGGGCGCCGGCCAGGGCCAGGAGCAATTGGGCGCGTTGCGCTACGGGCGTGTTGCGACCATTGGCAAAGGCGGTGCTGGCGCGGGTGAGGGCGGCGTCCAGTTGCGCGGCGGATTCGTACGGGTAGCTGCCGACAGTTTCGCCATTGGCGGGGTTGATCGACAAGGCATGGGTCTGGTGAGAAATAGCGTTCATGGCACCGTCCTGCGCAGCATTTGGGAAGGTGCCCAGCGTACGGGGCTGTACCTTTTCCGGGAACTGAATAATATTAAGCAATACGTTCACGATTGGAGAATGACTTGGATCTGGTGCAACTGGAGATTTTCAAGGCCGTAGCCGAGCAAGGCAGCATCAGTGCCGCCGCGCAGTTGATTCATCGGGTGCCGTCGAACCTGACCACGCGTATCAAGCAATTGGAGCAGGACCTGGGCGTCGAGCTGTTTATCCGTGAGAAAAGTCGACTGCGCCTGTCGCCTGCCGGCTGGAATTTCCTGGGCTATGCGCGGCGGATTCTCGACCTGGTGCAAGAGGCCCGCGCCACCGTGGCGGGGGAGGAACCCCAGGGGCCGTTTGCCCTGGGTTCGCTGGAGAGCACCGCCGCGGTGCGTATCCCGGCGTTGCTCGCAGCCTATAACCAGAAACACGCCAAGGTCGAACTGGACCTGAGCACCGGGCCCTCGGGGACGATGATCGAAGGCGTGCTATCGGGTCGACTGGCGGCAGCGTTTGTTGATGGCCCGGTGCTGCATCCGACCTTGGAGGGAGTGGCTGTGTTTGAAGAGGAGATGGTGGTGATTGCGCCGTTGCATCATGGCCCGATCACCCGCGGGCAGGATGTGAACGGGGAAAGCATCTATACCTTCCGTTCCAACTGCTCATATCGGCACCACTTTGAGCGCTGGTTTTCTCAGGACGGTGCAGTGCCGGGGAAGATTTTCGAGATGGAGTCGTACCACGGCATGCTCGCCTGCGTCAGTGCCGGTGCGGGTTTGGCGTTGATGCCACGCAGCATGCTGGAGAGCATGCCGGGCTTTACCACGGTGAGCGTGTGGCCGTTGGCGGACGAGTTTCGCCTGCTGAACACCTGGTTGATCTGGCGCCGGGGCACGGTGTCGCAGAGCCTGGACAGTTTTGTGCAACTGCTCCAGGAGCGGACCCATTGTGGCGAGCGGGCTAGCCCCGCGTTGGGCTGCGAAGCGGCCCTAAACCCCTAGTGCGGTGTTTTTGCCTGAATAAGTAGTGGGGCTGCTGCGCAGCCCAGCGCGGGGCAAGCCCGCTCGCCACAGGGTGGTAGGGTCAGCCACCGAACTGCAGGGTGCCCATCGCCAATTTGGCCATCAGCGCTGTGGCGCCCAATTGCACCAGCCACAAGGCCAGGCCGCCGAGGAAGACGCCCAGGGCTACTTGCAGGACCAGGCTTTTTTGCCGCTTGGCTTGAGGTGTGCGCGGGGTGAAGTGGTCCAGTTCGTCGCGGTCGGCACGCAGGTCCAGGTCGTCATTTCTCATAGAAAGTCTCATCGCAAAGGGCAGTCGTGCTTCAGTCTAAGGGGCTTGCCTTGCCAGCGCTGAGCTTTTTGTAGGAGCGGGCTCCTACAGGGGCAAGGCACAAAAAAGGGGAAGCCGCTGGCTTCCCCCTTTGTACCTCGCGATCAGGCTTACAGCACCTGCACAATCGCCTTGGTCACCGCATCGATGTTCGCCTGGTTCAACGCGGCTACGCAGATGCGGCCGGTGTCGAGGGCGTAGATGCCGAACTCGCTGCGCAGGCGGGTGACTTGCTCTACGGTCAGGCCGGAGTAGGAGAACATCCCGCGCTGGCGACCGACGAAGCTGAAGTCGTGGCCTGGAGCAGCCTTGGCCAGTTCGCTGACCATCTGCTCGCGCATGCCACGGATGCGCAGGCGCATTTCGGCCAGTTCGGCTTCCCACTGGGTGCGCAGTTGCGGGTTGTTGAGCACCGCCGCCACGATCGCCGCGCCGTGGGTCGGCGGGTTGGAGTAGTTGGTGCGGATCACGCGCTTGACCTGGGACAGGATGCGCGTGCTTTCTTCTTTCGATTCGCTGACGATGGACAGTGCGCCCACGCGCTCGCCGTACAGCGAGAACGATTTGGAGAACGAGCTGGACACAAAGAAGGTCAGGCCGGACTCGGCGAACAGGCGCACGGCGGCGGCATCTTCGTCGATACCGTCGCCAAAGCCCTGGTAGGCCATGTCGAGGAACGGCACCAGGTTCTTGGCCTTGACCACTTCCAGTACGTCTTTCCAGTCGGCCGGGCTCAGGTCGACGCCGGTCGGGTTGTGGCAGCAGGCGTGTAGCACGACGATGGACTGGGCGGGCAGGGCGTTGAGGTCTTCCAGCAGGCCGGCACGGTTCACATCGTGGGTGGCTGCGTCGTAGTAGCGATAGGTCTGCACCGGGAAGCCAGCTTTTTCAAACAGTGCCTGGTGGTTTTCCCAGCTTGGGTCGCTGATGGCGACGACGGCGTTGGGCAGCAGTTGCTTGAGGAAGTCTGCGCCGATCTTCAGCGCGCCAGTGCCGCCAACGGCTTGGGCGGTGATTACACGGCCAGCGCTCAGCAGCGGCGAGTCGGTACCAAACAGCAGCTTTTGCACGGCCAGGTCGTAGGCGGCAATGCCGTCGATCGGCAAGTAGCCACGGGCGGCGTGTTGCGCCACGCGAATGGCTTCCGCTTCGGCAACGGCACGCAGGAGTGGAATTTTCCCCTCCTCGTTGCAGTAAACGCCTACGCCAAGGTTGACCTTGGTAGTACGGGTATCGGCGTTGAATGCTTCGTTGAGGCCCAGGATAGGATCGCGTGGTGCCATTTCGACAGCGGAGAACAGGCTCATTTTTGCGGCAGCTCTATGGGGGAATGGAGGGACGTGTCGCGCTCCAGCCGAATGCACTAGAGCGGTGCACAAACGGGGAGCTAGTATAGAGGCCAACACCGCTCGCGGCGACAGCCGAAATGGCTTTTCGGCCAAGTTTTTCGGTTTATTTATCGACCGTTAGTCTTATTGCAACATTGATGGCTGTGGGCGTGTAGGACTATTACCTTGAAACCCCTCACATTCGCCTCCACTTCTACAGCTATCATGGTTTTTTCCTATGGCCTGCTCTGAAGTTTTGCGGGCTGTGGTCTTTTTCGTCCCCGACGGGTTTACAGTCTGGGGTGACTTCAAGAGGTACGTTATGTCGGATTTCCAACTAGTCACCCGCTTTGAACCTGCTGGCGACCAGCCCGAGGCCATTCGCCTGATGGTCGAAGGCATCGAGGCTGGCCTGGCGCACCAGACGCTGCTCGGGGTGACCGGTTCGGGCAAGACCTTCAGCATCGCCAACGTGATCGCACAGATCAACCGCCCAACCCTGGTGCTGGCGCCGAACAAGACCCTGGCCGCGCAGCTGTACGGTGAGTTCAAGGCATTCTTCCCGAACAACGCGGTGGAGTACTTCGTTTCCTACTACGACTACTACCAGCCCGAAGCCTATGTGCCGTCTTCCGATACCTTTATCGAGAAGGATGCGTCGATCAACGACCATATCGAGCAGATGCGACTGTCGGCGACCAAAGCGCTGCTGGAGCGCAAGGATGCGATCATCGTCACCACGGTGTCGTGCATCTACGGCCTGGGTAGCCCGGAAACCTATCTGAAGATGGTGCTGCACGTCGATCGCGGCGACAAACTCGACCAGCGCGCCTTGCTGCGGCGCCTGGCGGACTTGCAGTACACCCGCAACGACATGGACTTCGCCCGCGCGACCTTCCGCGTGCGTGGCGATGTGATCGATATTTACCCGGCTGAATCGGACCTGGAAGCGATTCGTATCGAGCTGTTCGATGATGAAGTCGAGAGCCTGTCGGCCTTCGATCCGTTGACTGGCGAAGTGATCCGCAAACTGCCGCGTTTCACCTTCTATCCAAAAAGCCACTACGTGACCCCGCGTGAAACCCTTTTGGATGCCATGGAAGGGATCAAGGCCGAGCTTGCCGAGCGCCTCGAGTACCTGCGCGCCAACAACAAACTGGTGGAAGCCCAGCGTCTGGAACAGCGCACGCGTTTTGACCTGGAGATGATCCTTGAGCTGGGTTACTGCAACGGCATCGAAAACTACTCGCGCTACCTGTCGGGTCGTGAATCCGGTGCGCCGCCGCCGACCCTCTACGACTACCTGCCGGCAGATGCGTTGCTGGTGATCGACGAATCCCACGTCAGCGTGCCGCAAGTCGGCGCCATGTATAAAGGCGACCGCTCGCGCAAGGAAACCCTGGTGGAGTACGGCTTCCGCCTGCCTTCGGCACTGGATAACCGGCCGATGCGCTTTGACGAATGGGAAAGCATCAGCCCGCAGACCATCTTTGTTTCCGCCACGCCGGGCAACTACGAGGCCGAGCATGCTGGGCGGGTGATCGAGCAGCTGGTGCGCCCCACCGGCCTGGTCGACCCGCAAATCGAAATCCGCCCGGCCCTGACCCAGGTCGATGACCTGCTGTCGGAAATCACCAAGCGCGTGGCCCTGGAAGAGCGGGTGCTGGTCACCACGCTGACCAAGCGCATGTCCGAAGACCTTACCGATTACCTGGCCGACCACGGCGTGCGTGTGCGTTACCTGCACTCGGACATCGATACCGTGGAGCGCGTAGAGATCATCCGCGACCTGCGCCTGGGCACTTTTGATGTGCTGGTGGGGATCAACCTGCTGCGTGAAGGCCTGGACATGCCTGAGGTGTCGCTGGTGGCGATTCTGGACGCGGACAAGGAAGGGTTCCTGCGCTCTGAGCGCTCGCTGATCCAGACCATCGGCCGTGCGGCGCGTAACCTCAATGGCCGTGCGATCCTGTATGCCGACCGCATCACCGGCTCCATGGAACGGGCCATCGGCGAGACCGAACGCCGTCGCGAGAAGCAGATTGCGTTCAACCTGGCCAATGGCATCACTCCCAAGGGCGTGTTCAAGGACGTGGCCGACATCATGGAAGGCGCCACCGTGCCGGGGTCGCGCAGCAAGAAGCGCAAAGGCATGGCCAAGGCTGCCGAAGAAAACGCCAAGTACGAAAACGAACTGCGCTCACCGAGCGAAATCACCAAGCGGATCCGCCAGTTGGAAGAGAAAATGTACCAGTTGGCGCGGGACCTGGAGTTTGAAGCGGCGGCGCAGATGCGGGATGAGATTGGTAAGTTGCGTGAGCGGTTGCTGGCGGTCTGATTTGCGCTGACTGCTGGGGCCTCATCCCAGCAGCGGTATTTACACAACACTCAGACACCGACGAACTTCCCTGTGGCGAGCGGGCTTGCCCCGCGTTGGGCTGCGAAGCAGCCCCAACAAGTCCGCCGCGTTTCTTCAGATAAACCGCGATAGGCGGGTTTAGGGCTGCTTCGCAGCCCAGCGCGGGGCAAGCCCGCTCGCCACAGGGGAGGTCGTCGGTGTCTGAGTGTTGTGTAGATACCGATGGCGGCGCCTCGGCCTAATGGGCTTCCCCAGCCTTGAGCCCCGCCGGCAACGCCTTGGTCAAGAAGATCGCCAACATGCTCACCGCCAACGCCAATCCGACAAAGTGAAACGCATCGTTATAGGCCATGATTTGCGCCTGTTGATGGGCGATTTCACTGAGCTTGGCCAGCGCCGCCGTTTCATTGCCAAACTTCTGCGTCAGCGTCGCCATGCGTTCGGCCACCTGCGGGTTGGTGGGCACAATGGCCTCGCGCAGGTAGTCAAAGTAGGTCTTGGTCCGCGCATCCAGTAATGTCGCCAACAGCGCAATGCCGATGGCACCGCCCAGGTTGCGCAGGATGTTGAACAGGCTCGACGCCGAGCCCGCGTCCTGGGGCAGGATGTACGCCGTGGCTATCAACGAAATCGTGACCATGATCAGCGGCTGGCCGAGGGCGCGGATGATCTGGATCTGGTTGAACTGGCTGCCGGCAAAGTCCGGGTTGAGCACGCCCGAGGAAAAACTCGCGAAGCCAAACAGACCGAATCCCACCGCGCAAAGCCACTTCGGTGACACGTACTTCATCAATTTCGGTACCAGCGGGATCAGGAACAGCTGTGGCACGCCCATCCACATGATCACTTCGCCGATCTGCAGGGCGTTGTAGTTCTGGATCTGCGCCAGGTACAGCGGCAGCAGGTAGATCGAACCGTACAGCCCCACGCCCATGCCCAGGCTGGAAATGCTTGAAAGCCCAAAGTTGCGGTTGGCCAAAATACCCAGGTTGATCAGCGGGTTGGGCTTGGACAGTTGCACGATAACGAAGGTGATCAGGCTCAGCAGGGCGATGCTGCCCAGGCTGACGATCAGGCTCGACTCCAGCCAGTCCTTGCGATGCCCTTCTTCAAGAAACACTTGCAGGCAACCGAGGCCCACGGCCAGGGTCAGGATGCCCATGTAATCGGTGTTTTTGAGTAGCTCCCAGTGCGCGGCCTTTTTCTCCAGGCCGTATAGCAGGCCGGCGATCATCAACAGGCCTGGCGGTACGTTGATATAGAAGATGTATTCCCAGCCCCAGTTTTCGGTGAGCCAGCCGCCGATGGTCGGGCCGATGGACGGGGCGAAAGTGGCGGTCATGGCGAACATCGCCATGCCCTTGGCGCGGTGGTGTTCGGGCAGTTTGATCAGGGTCAGGGTGAAGGCCAGCGGGATCAGCGCGCCGCCGGTAAAACCTTGCAGGGCGCGGAACACAATCATGCTTTCCAGGCTCCAGGCCATGGAGCACATCAGCGAGGCGATCAGGAAACCCACCGAAACCCACACCGCCAGGCGCCGTGCCGACAGCAACTGCACCAGCCAGGCGGTGAGGGGGATCATGATGATTTCGGCGACAAGGTAGGAGGTGGAAATCCACGAGCCTTCTTCCAAGGTGGCCGACAACGCGCCCTGGATATCCTTGAGCGAGGAGTTGGTGATCTGGATATCAAGCACCGCCATAAAGGCGCCGAGCATCACGCTCATCACCGCGATCCAGTCGCGCCGGGTCGGTTCGCCGACCGGGCGCAGCAGTTGATCACCGGCCATGGTCAGGGTCTTGGATCTTCACTTTGACGGTCACCGACATGCCGGGGCGGATCTTGCCGTGCAGTGGGTTGTCGGCGGCGAAGGTGAGTTTTACCGGAATACGCTGTACGACTTTGGTGAAGTTGCCGGTGGCATTGTCTGGCGGCAATAGGCTGAACTGCGCACCGGAGGCGGCGAACAAACTGTCGACGCGGGCTTCGATAGGGGTGTCGCTATAGGCATCGAAGGTCAGTTCGGCTTTTTGCCCAGGGGCCATGTGGCCGATCTGGGTTTCCTTGAAGTTGGCCTGGATCCAGATGTCCTGGTCGGGAACGATGGACAGCAGATACGCGCCGGCCTGCACATATTGGCCGTTGCGCGCGGCGCGTTGACCGATCAGACCGCTGATGGGCGCGTGGATTTCGCTGCGGGTCAGGTTCAGTTCTGCCTGGGCGAGGTCGGCGCGGGCATTGGCGATCTGCGCGTCTAGGCGCTTGATTTCGGCGTTCAGGGCGCTGACCTGTTGGCGCTGGCCTTGCAGGTCGGCCTGAGCCTTGGCGACCTGGGAGCGGGCGATATGGTTATCGGCTGAGAGGGTGGTGACGCGTTCTTCCGAGACATAGCCGGGCTTGCGCAGGGTTTGCGCGCGGGACAAGTCGATCTGCGCGCGGCCCAGGGTCGCCTGGCTGGACGACACCTGGGCATCGGCGGCGGCGATCAGGCTGGCCTGCTGGGTCAGCTTGCTCGTGGCCTGCAAGCGTTCGGCCTCGCGGGTGGCGAGGGCGGCGTTGGCGCGGTCGATGGCCAGCAGGAAGTCGTCCTGTTCCAGAATGACCAGCAACTGGCCTTTTTCCACGTGCTCGTTATCGCCCACCTTGACCTCGGCAATGCGTGCGCCGAGCTGGCTGGAGACCCGGGTGATCTCGCCCTGCACGTAGGCGTTGTCGGTGCTTTCATAAAAGCGCCCCTTGAAGAACCAGTGGGCGAAGAAGCCCGCGGCGATCAAGGCGACGATGAACAGGAAGATAAACAGGCGGCGTTTGAGTTGGGCAGGCATGGCGGCGCAGTGTCAGTTACAAAAGGTAATGGAATATAGCCAGCTAACGATCTGGCAAATAGCTATCTCACGCTTGCAGCCCCAACCTTGGCTTATATGCCCTTTGTTGATCGGCCCACGCTGGAGCCGGGGGGCTTGGGGCTGTTACCATTCGCCCCTTGTTTTATTTTCAGCTTTATTGCCCATTCGAGACCCGCCATGACCACCGTCCGCACGCGCATCGCGCCATCGCCTACTGGGGATCCCCACGTCGGTACTGCCTACATCGCCTTGTTCAACTACTGCTTTGCCAAGCAGCACGGCGGTGAATTCATCCTGCGGATCGAAGACACGGACCAAGTGCGTTCGACCCGTGAGTCGGAACAGCAGATTTTCGATGCCCTGCGCTGGCTGGGTATTACCTGGGCTGAAGGTCCGGATGTGGGCGGCCCACACGGCCCCTATCGCCAGAGCGAGCGCAGCGACATCTATAAGAAGTACACCCAGCAACTGGTCGATATGGGCCACGCCTTCCCGTGCTTCTGCACCGCCGAAGAACTGGACCAGATGCGCGCCGAGCAACAGGCCCGTGGCGAAACCCCGCGCTACGACGGTCGTGCGCTGCTGCTGTCCAAGGAAGAAGTAGCCCGGCGTCTGGCCGCGGGCGAGCCTCACGTGATCCGCATGAAAGTGCCGAGCGAAGGCGTGTGCGTGGTGCCGGACATGTTGCGCGGTGATGTGGAGATCCCGTGGGATCGCATGGACATGCAAGTGCTGATGAAGACCGACGGCCTGCCGACGTACTTCCTGGCCAACGTGGTCGATGACCATCTGATGGGCATCACCCACGTGCTGCGTGGCGAAGAATGGCTGCCGTCGGCACCCAAGTTGATCCTGCTCTACGAATACTTCGGCTGGGAGCAGCCGCAGTTGTGCTACATGCCGCTGCTGCGTAACCCGGACAAGAGCAAGCTGTCCAAGCGCAAGAACCCGACCTCGGTGACGTTCTACGAGCGCATGGGCTTTATGCCTGAAGCGATGCTCAACTACCTGGGCCGCATGGGCTGGTCGATGCCGGACGAGCGCGAGAAGTTCTCCCTGCAGGAAATGGTCGATAACTTCGACCTATCCCGCGTCTCACTGGGCGGGCCGATCTTCGATATCGAGAAGCTGTCGTGGCTCAATGGCCAATGGCTGCGTGACCTGCCAGTGGAAGAGTTTGCCAGCCGTGTGCAGCAATGGGCGTTGAACCCTGAGTACATGATGAAGATCGCGCCGCTGGTGCAGGGCAGGGTGGAGACGTTCAGCCAGGTCGCACCGTTGGCCAGCTTCTTCTTTGCCGGTGGCGTGAACCCGGATGCCAAGCTATTCGAGTCCAAGAAGCTCTCGGGTGACCAGGTTCGCCAGTTGATGCAGTTGATCCTGTGGAAACTCGAAAGCCTGCGCCAGTGGGAAAAGGATGCCATCACCGCCACCATCCAAGCCGTGGTCGAATCCCTGGAATTGAAACTGCGCGATGCCATGCCGCTGATGTTTGCTGCGATTACCGGGCAAGCCAGTTCGGTGTCGGTACTGGATGCGATGGAAATCCTTGGTCCTGACCTGACCCGTTTCCGTCTGCGCCAAGCCCTTGATTTGCTTGGCGGTGTGTCGAAGAAAGAAAACAAGGAATGGGAAAAGCTGCTGGGCGCTATCGCTTAAGGAGCCTGTTGAAACGACGAAACCCAGGTTTTCCGGGGTTTCGTCGGTAAGTGATTGTTATCCCGGCAAAAAAGTTTGGAAATTGTTGAAAATAAATTTGACACGTTTCCAAACCACCATTAAGATTCGCCCCGTCCTCACCGATGAGGGGCTATAGCTCAGCTGGGAGAGCGCTTGCATGGCATGCAAGAGGTCAACGGTTCGATCCCGTTTAGCTCCACCAATTTACAGGTTCAAGGTCTGGCCACACCGTCCTTGAATCGATCAGAACTCAGCTCTGATCAGTTGTACAGAAGGTTTTGTCCCCTTCGTCTAGTGGCCTAGGACACCGCCCTTTCACGGCGGTAACAGGGGTTCGAGTCCCCTAGGGGACGCCAGTTTCAACAAGCAGTTCGCAAGGTCTGCTGCGTCGCGAGACGAAAAATCCGGGGCTATAGCTCAGCTGGGAGAGCGCTTGCATGGCATGCAAGAGGTCAACGGTTCGATCCCGTTTAGCTCCACCAATTTACAGGTTCAAGGTTCCGGCCACACCGTCCTTGGATCGATCAGTCTCAGCCTGATCATGTGTATAGAAGGTTTGTGTCCCCTTCGTCTAGTGGCCTAGGACACCGCCCTTTCACGGCGGTAACAGGGGTTCGAGTCCCCTAGGGGACGCCACGATTACCCGCTATGCGGGATTTTTAAGGGTCATTCAATTATTGAATGGCCCTTTTGTTTGTCTGGCGTTTGGGTTTTCTCCCACCCTCTTCAAAATACCTCTTCTGACCAACGGTCGAATTCACCGCTTGCTAAAAATTATTATGCAGATAATATTTTAACCGTAATATTCGGAGGCCGTCATGAGCGATAAAAAAGCGCAAACCCGTGAACGTATTCTGCAGGCCGCCAGCTCCGCGCTGATCCAGCGTGGCCCGGCCGAACCGAGTGTGGGTGAAGTCATGGGGGCGGCGGGGCTGACCGTTGGTGGCTTCTACGCCCACTTTGAAAGCAAGGACGCCCTGATGCTGGAGGCGTTCGAGCAACTATTGGCGCGGCGTCGGGCATCTATCGACGATATGGACCCCAGTCTGACAGGCGAAGAACGCCGAGCCCTGGTCGCTGCGTTCTACCTCTCGCGCAAGCACCGCGATTCTACCGCCCAAGCCTGTCCGATCCCGGCCACGGTTGGCGAGATGAGCCGCCTGCCGGATGAGTTTCGCAATGTATTGAACCAGCATGTCGAGTTGATGGCCGCACAGCTGGCCGCCAGCCCGGAAGACACCGACAAGGCCCTGGCCGACATGGCCTTGATGATTGGTGGCCTGGCATTGGCCCGGGCCTTGGGGCCAGGCGAATTATCGGATCGTGTATTGCGCGCCTCCAAGTCGGCAGTGCGCTGAACAAGGCTTGTGAGCCTGGGGAGTGAATGGATGAGCACCTTAAGCTGGATTCGCCGCGTCAACGGCACCTTGGGCAGGCTGGCCCCGCAAACTATCGCCAATCAGATGCGTCGCGCCTTCATGACGCCGCGGGACTTGCCGCCGCGTGATTGGGAGTTGCCATTGCTGGCGCAGGCCGAGCGCGTCACCTTGCGCTTTGGCCTGTCGGCCCTGCGCTGGGGCCAGGGCCCGGCGGTGCTGATGATGCATGGCTGGGAAGGGCGCCCGACCCAGTTCGCCAGCCTGATCGACGCACTGGTGGGCGCGGGTTACTCGGTGATAGCGCTCGACGGTCCGGCCCATGGTCGTTCGCCGGGCCGCGAAGCCCATGTGGTGCTGTTTGCCCGGGCGATGCTGGAAGCTGCCGCTGAGTTGCCGCCCTTGCACGCGGTGGTGGGCCACTCCATGGGTGGCGCCAGTGCGATGCTGGCCATCCAGTTGGGCCTGCGCACCAATGCGCTGGTGAGCATTGCTGCCCCTTCACGCTTGCTTGATGTATTGCGTGGCTTTGCCGGGGTGGTCGGCATGCCGGAGCGGGCGCGCACGGCGTTTATCCAAGAGGTCGAGTACTCGCTGGGCATCCCGCTCAAGCATCTGGATGTCGCCCACTATCAAATGAACATCCCGGGGCTGATCGTGCATGCCGAAGATGACACCTTCGTTCCGGTAAAAGCCTCTCAGATGATCCATGAGGCCTGGTTCGACAGTCGCCTGTTGCGTCTGGAGCAGGGCGGGCACCAGAAAGTCCTGGCCGATCCAAGGGTGATCGAAGGTGTGCTGGCGCTGCTCGCCGGCTGCCGTGAGCCGGCCCGGCAAACCGCTTGAGCCGAACGATGGGTTACACTGCTCCCCGCCGACATTAATCGACCGGGAGCAGGGCATGGGCTGGGACTTGGCAAAGCCGTTTATCATCGATCTGCAGGTGGCCCCTGAGGACATCGACGGCCTGGGGCATGCCAATAATGCCGTCTACGTGTCCTGGCTGGAGCGTTGCGCCTGGCGCCACTCCCAGCGCCTGGGCCTGGATCTCTCCGAGTACCGGCGCCTGGACCGGGCCATGGCGGTTGTGCGCCATGAGATCGACTACCTTGCGGCGGGCTACGAAGGCGACGAGTTGCAATTGGCCACGTGGATTGTCGACTGGGACCAGCGCCTGAAAATGACCCGGCGCTTTCAACTGATGCGCCCCAGCGATGGCACTACCTTGTTGCGTGCGCAAACCACCTTTGTCTGTATCGAGCTCTCCAGCGGCAAGCCCAAGCGCATGCCCGCAGAGTTTGTCGAGGGCTATGGCGTAGCGCTTACGGCATCGTCCATGTAGGAGCGAGCTTGCTCGCGAAGAACGTCAACGATAACGCGGTCGATCAGTTTTACCGTGTCGTCTGGGCGCTTTTCGTGAGCAAGCTCGCTCCTACATGGGCGGTAGGGTTAACGGTTGCTGTGGGAAACCCAGTAAACTGCGCCACGTTTTTCGTTGAGTGTTTTCCATGCAAATTGCCTTGGCGCCCATGGAGGGGTTGGTCGACAACATCCTTCGGGACGTGCTGACCCAGGTTGGCGGTATCGATTGGTGCGTGACCGAATTTATCCGGGTCAACGACCGCCTGCTGACCCCGGCCTATTTCCATAAGCTTGCTCCTGAACTCCTGCACGGCGCCAAGACCGCTGCGGGCGTGCCGTTGCGCGTGCAGTTGCTCGGTTCCGACCCAGTGTGCCTGGCGGAAAACGCCGCGTTGGCCTGTGAGTTGGGTTCTGAGGTTATTGACCTTAACTTCGGCTGCCCGGCCAAGACCGTCAACAAATCCCGTGGCGGTGCGGTGCTGCTCAAGGAGCCGGAGCTGCTCAACCAGATCGTCGAACATGTGCGTCGCGCAGTGCCTGCGCATATCCCAGTGACCGCCAAGATGCGCCTGGGCTTCGACAGCCCGGATGGCGCGCTGGTGTGCGCCACGGCCCTGGCCGAAGGCGGCGCAGCGCATATCGTGGTGCATGCGCGAACCAAGGCCGATGGCTACAAGCCGCCTGCGCACTGGGAATGGATCCCGCGGGTGCAGGACGTGGTCAAGGTGCCGGTATTTGCCAATGGTGATATCTGGAGTGTCGAGGATTGGCGGCGCTGCCGTGAGATCAGCGGGGTCGAAGACATCATGCTGGGTCGCGGCCTGGTAGCGCGTCCCGACCTGGCCCGACAGATCGCTGCTGCGCGCGCAGGTCACGAGGTGGTGGAAATGACCTGGGAGGACATGCAGCCCATGCTCCAGGAATTCTGGAGGCAGTCCGTGGCGCAATTGACTGAGCGCCAGGCACCGGGTCGCCTGAAGCAGTGGCTGGCCATGCTGACGCGTAACTACCCGCAAGCCGTGGAGCTGTTTACCGCGTTGCGCAGGGAAACCGACCTTCAGCAGGTCAGCCGTTTACTCGGAATGCCCCACCCGCAAGTGGCCTGAAATTTTTCCTACGGCCTCTCTTGAAATGTAATTGGCGGTCCTTATCTAGGGATTACACGATGCCGAATTCGGGTCGTGGAGATAAAGAACCTTGCTGATATTTCAGGAGATTTGACCATGAGTACTGCATTTTCCCTGGCGCCGCTGTTCCGCTCGTCGGTGGGTTTCGACCGTTTCAATGACCTGTTCGAGACTGCACTGCGCAATGAGCCGGGCAGCAGCTACCCACCCTACAACGTCGAGAAGCACGGCGACGACGAGTACCGCATTGTCATCGCGGCTGCCGGCTTCCAGGAAGATGACCTAGAGCTGCAGGTGGAGAAGGGCGTATTGACCGTCAGTGGCGGCAAGCGCGATACCAAGGCTGAGAGTGTCACTTATCTGCATCAAGGCATTGCCCAGCGCGCCTTCAAATTGTCGTTCCGCTTGGCGGATCACATTGAAATCAAGGCGGCGGACCTGAGCAACGGCTTGCTGAGTATCGACCTGTTACGGGTGGTGCCGGAAGAAGCCAAGGCCAAGCGCATTCCAATCAATGGCGCGCAGAAGCCGGCTTTGCAACATTGAGTTCATGTTTTTAAGTTTTTCACTTCCTCTGAAAAGGGCGCCTCTGGCGCCCTTTTTTTGTTTAAGGCTTTGCTGGATGAGCACGTAATTCAGTCGCTCCCGGTGAGGTTCATGTTTGGTTTTGTTGTTCAGTCTGGTTTATTAAGAGCGGGTATATGTAACGTAATTGTAGTGCCAGCCAGTTGAGGGGGTGAGTACGACTATTTGTTTTTCGATTTTTTATAGAGCGGCAACAGTATTAACGCGCGGTGAATAGCATGGGCGCGGTAAAGGAAGTTCAAGTAATCATATCGTTTTTTTTTCATGGGCGCTGTTTATTAGCGGGTATGACATCGCTTTTTTCAGAGGAAGCCCTTGGGTAGCAGGTTTTTTGCAGATGTCCATGGGTAAAAGTCTGAAGTTTTCTTTTGGTGTCCTTATGTTTTCCGCGATTTCTGGAACTCGAACGTTTTTTGCTCCACGAAACTAGGGACTTCGAAGCGGTGACCGCCGTTTCAAGTTTTAAGTAACTAGTATTCGTTAGGGGTGTTTGAACACCCTGGTGCTGTTCTGAGAAGAGGAATGAATAATGTCTTATCTGTCTTTTAATAATCCTCCAAGTGTTATTGTCCCCAATCGCCCACTTGACCTGCCGTCACCGATGCCAGTACCCATGCCCCTTGGGGAGGGGAATAAGTTACTGGGTAATAAACCAACGGTTTTGCCTGAAAATAATCGCCCTGTAGAGGTCGGCCGTAACGGCGTAGCCTTCAGTGCGGAAGCATTTTCAAAGCTGTTTGATATGTTTGAGCTTGTTTTCAAAGCGATGCGAGACATGTTGTCTGGCAAGAAACCTTCACTTGAACCCACACTTTTTGACAAAGTGCTGACCACCGGACAGGACGCAAAAGTGCAGGTCGAAGCGGACAAGCGTCCGCAGAAGAATGGACTAATCGCGGACAAACCGGTGGCGCCCGGCAAGGACCTCAAGGTGCTGTCCGACAGCAAGCCTGCGATCCCAGGTGCGGATGCCAGAGTGAAGTTGGAGGGCGGCAAGCAATCTGTGGTGGTGCCCGATATCACGATTATGCCAAAGGTTGCAGGTACCGATTCCAAGGTGTCGTCTGACACCGTGGTGCGGGTGAACCTCGATCTCAACATAAACAATTGCCACTGCCCGGAGGACCCTCGACCTACGGTGCCAGTGCGACCCCATCCCCGGCCCTCGCCGATGATCGACACTCATATCAGGCCCGACCTGGTGCACAGGCCGACAGTATTCGTGAACGACAAACACATAAAGCCCGGTTTAGTGCCTGATCGGGCAGTACCGGAGCCCCACGTGCACGTACGTCCTGAGGTTCTCCCCCGGCCAACACCTGCGGTGCCGCAGCACAACCCTGTACCAGAACCGGATCTGACGTCCCCGGGCCCTGGTCGTGGCCCAGATGAAATAGGCAGGGCACGGGGTTTTTCTCGCCGGGTCTAGGGCATCCATTGCAGCAATAAGCACCAACTCCAGTTGTTGGTTTCAATCAGTTGCTTCTCCGGTCAAGTGACGGCCGGAGGGGCACTTTGTGGGAGAACAAATGATGTCTGTTTTAAGTGTTTACAGTACTTCAAATGCTATGTGCGATTGTTCAGCAAGGACGCAGGGTAGTTTAAAAACTGTGAGCCAAACACCCCTGCGGCATAACGCGAGTGTCATTGGCGTATCCCGCCATCTTGCTGAAAATAACAAATCAACGGGTTTCAGTAATTACTCGGAAAGCCTGGAGGCGGAATTAAAGGGCCTTGTCTCAATGTTCAGGGCTTTTTTCAATCAGATGTCAGTCCTGTTGTCTGGCCGGAACAAAGAGAAGCTCGTTTTTGACGAGACCACCCCCGATCTGGCCTTACCCAAGGTGGAGCCTACACCCGCAGTAACTCCACCCACCCCGCCTCTTGATTGTCTCTCGGATAAACGTAATGGGGCGAAGGCCGATGATATCTGGAGCGGTTTTCGTCAAGGTCCCGATGGTAACTGCGTAACGGTATCGGCAATCAAGGCGGCCATGCATAAGTTTGGGCAAAGCCCGACGGACATTTATAAAAAAGTCAGTAAGACCGAGCGCGGCTATGCCATCACCATGCGAGATGACTTTCAGCTGACGCTTACCGAGCAAGAGTTGAAGCAAGCGGCAACGGGGGCGCGCTTTTTTGGACGAGACAGGGGAATGCTCAAGGATGCTCAATTCCTGTTTGCTGTCAGCGCCAAGCGCGCGCAGATGGAAAACAACGATGGCCGGGCGGCGAGAAGTTTTAGCGCGGCAATCCGTAGCCTGAATGACGGTGAAGATGAGAGAGGGGCGGGAGAAGGGTTTCTGCGCTTGGGGTTGAAGAAATACATGCGGCGCGTGGCTGTAAGTGTCCTGGCCAAGGGGCAAGTCGGTATGGTCAACCGGACTGGGCATTCAGTTGCGGTGATTGGCGGTAAGGAAGAGTGGTGGGGGAGAAAAGGAAAGACGCCAACCCATGGGCATGCAGTGGCGTTAGTTGATTGATTAATATTGTTGGTAAGTAATCGTTTTTGCAGTGGATGTTGTTTTTAATAATAAAGTTGGCTGTCTTTATCCTGCGCAGGTTTTTGCTTGTTACTGTTTTTTAAGTTGTGAAGTTCTTCGCTTGTCGGCGATGTGTGCTTTGTCGCGTCTTTAATAATGGATTGGGTAGGAGGTTTTTATGAATGTAGGACTGTTGGGTCGAGCAGTATTTGATGGTTTCAGGGCGGATCACCAGCCCATCAAGCGTTTGTCTTCAGTGACCTTGTCGGCGGCGGAAGGGGCGAAACCCCATGGTATTTTGAAAGCGTTTACCGCCACTCGAGGCAACTTTGGCGAGTCCTTTGATAACAGTACTCATGCTGCAGTCATCAAGTTGATGATGATGACGTTTGGTCAAAGTCCCCATGATATGTTCGAGAAGGTCAAGGCGGTGGGCGACGGTTATGAGATCACTATGAAGGATGAGTTTAAAGTTCATGTGTCTGCCGAGGAGCTGAGGCTGACCGCACAGGCGTCACGATTTTCCGGGAGTGATGGGACGGCTATTTCGCAGGCCAACGTTGTGCTTGCGGCTTTTATCAAGCGCAAGCAGCTCACCGGCAATCATGAACGTTTCGAGAGTGTCTTGCTCAAGAGTCTTGAAGGTGAAACCACGCAGAACTGCCTGCGTGGTATGGGGATGATGGGTTTTGCGCAGTTTTTGCCTACAACTTATATGGCGGCGGGTGGCGCATTGGGGATCGTAGAAACCCATAACTTTGGCTCTGCGTTCGTGATGGATAATACCCAGCATGTATATTCGGAGCAGCGCAAGGTCGACAGAAGTTACGGTTATATGTTGTTCAATGATAAGAAGGCGCCAGATGCGCCCGTTGAAACCACTGATACAAATGATCTGCTTATCTCAAATGCGCGTGTGGGTGTTCGTCCCGCTAATATCTGGAGTGGTTTTTACCAGGGCGTGGAAGGCAACTGCGTCACGGTGTCCGCGATCAAGGCCGCCATGATGAGGTTTGGGCAAAATCCGCAAGGCATCTATAAAAAAATCTCCGCCACCGCTGATGGATACGAAGTGGTCATGCGAGATGGCTACAAACTGACTGTGACCCACGATGAGTTGAAAAAGGCCAAGGCGCACTCCGGTTTGAAGGGCAGCGACCAGGCACTTTTGGCCGATGCCAATTTCTTGTACGCCGTCAGTGCCAAGCGGGCGCAATTGGAGAACAACGACGGTCGTGCAAACCAGAGTTATGAGATCGCCATGCAAACCTTGAGTGACGGCGAGTATCCCGGGTCGGCGCTTCGCAGGCTGGGGCTGCATGCCTATGTCCGGGAAAGCACGGTTCAAGAACTGATTGACGGGGCCATTGGAACGCTGGCTGATACCAGTCACTCAGTGACGGTCGTTGACGGAATGTTCGACCTGTATGGGCAAAAACGCAGCCTGGAAGCCTCGGACTGGAAGGGCTACTTCGTGCGAGCGTTGAAATTGGTCTGACGTCCGGTTGTTTTCAGGTCTGCGCGCCGTCCCTCAACAGTTGCATGAACGTCTCCACGGGCAATGGTCGGCTGTGCAAGTAGCCTTGATACAGGTGGCAGCCCAAGCCTTGCAGGAACGCCAGTTGCTCGGGGGTTTCCACGCCCTCGGCAATCACTTCAAGGTTGAGGCTGCGCGCCATGGCTACGATTGCGCGGATGATCTCTGCATCGTTCGGGTCGTGGGTGGCGTCCCTGACAAAGGACTGATCGATTTTCAGGGCGTCGACCGGCAGGCGCTTGAGGTAGGTCAATGATGAGTAACCGGTGCCGAAGTCGTCCATGGCGAAGCTGACCCCGAGTTTTTTCAGGCGCCGCATTTTGTTGATGGTGTCGTCCAGGTTTTGAATCACGATGCCTTCGGTGATTTCCAGTTTCAGCAAGCTAAAGGGCAACTGGTGCCGCTTGAGGCTGTGTTCCACCCGTTCGACAAAATCGTTCTGGCGAAACTGCCGGGGGCTGATGTTCACGCACAGGCTGAAACTCTCGGGCTTCACCAGGCCCTCGGCAATCAGCCTGGCAAAGGTGGCACAGGCTTCATCGAGGATCCAGGTGCCCACCTCGAGGATCAGACCGCTGTCCTCCAGGACCTTGATGAACTCTGTCGGTGATTGTGCGCCCAACTGTGGATGTTGCCAGCGCACCAGGGCTTCGGCGCCGACAATGCGATTGCCCCGGGCATCGACCTGGGGTTGGTAATGCACGCTGAACTCGCCCCGCGACAACGCCAGGCGCAGGTCCGTCTCCATGCGCAGACGCTCGCTGGCGGTGCGTTGCATGCTGTTATGGAACATCTGCGTGGTGTTGCGCCCGGAGTCCTTGGCCCGGTACAGGGCAATGTCCGCGCGCTTGAGCAGGTCCGCCGGGGTCGAGCCGTGGTCGGGAATCAGCGCAACACCGATACTGGGGGTGACCTGTAAGCGTTGGCCATCGAGGAACATCGGTTCCGACAGCAGTTCTCGCAGGGTGTTGGACAGCACCTGCACCTGTTTGCTGACCTCCATTCGCGAACCTTCCAGGCCGCTGAGCAGTACGACGAATTCATCACCGCCCAGGCGCGCCACGGTGTCCTCCATGCGTACGCTGGCTTCCAGGCGCGCGGTGACGATTTTCAGCACGGTATCGCCCACCGGGTGCCCGAGGGAATCGTTGATGTGTTTGAAGTGGTCCAGGTCCAGAAACAGCAGCGCGCCGCGCAGGTTGTGGCGTTTGAGCAAAGCGATCTGCTGGCTCAGGCGGTCCATCAGTAACGCGCGGTTGGGCAGGTTGGTCAGCGGGTCGTGATAGGCCAGGTGGCGGATCTGCGCCTGCGCGCTTTTCAACAGGCTGACATCCCGTGCCGTGAGCAATAGGCACGGCGTTTCATTGAGGGTAATGGGCTCGACCGACACTTCCACTGCCAGCAACTCGCCGCGCTTGTTGCGCCAGAGCATATCCAGGTGGTGGATACGGCCCTTGATCTGCAGCTCGGCCAGCAGGGCGGCGCGTTGATTGTCATCGGCCCAGATGCCGATCTGGTAAAGGGTCAGGCCAATGGCTTCCTCGGCGCGGTAGCCGGTCAGGCGACAGAAACCGTCATTGACCTCCACGTAGCGCCCGGTGTCACGCTCGGTAATGGATACCGCGTCGGGGCTTGAGTGAAAGGCCTTGGCGAATTTTTCCTCGCTGGCCTTGAGCGCCGCTTCCGAGCGCTGTTGCTGGGTGATATCGCGCAGGGTGGTGACCACGCAGGGCTGGTTGCCGACCGTGATCAGCCGGCTGGAAATCATGCAGGTCAGACGCTGGCCATTCTTGTGGTGGACGATGATCGCCACGTTGTTCAGCGCTTGTTCGCGGATCACCTGCTCGATGCGCTGCAGGCGTTGGGTCGGCTCATCCCACAAGCCGATCTGCTCGGCGGTGTGATTGATGACTTCGGCGGCGTTCCAGCCAAAGGTCTGGCTGAAGCTGGGATTGATTTCGATGAATTCACCGCTGGCCAGGCGTGTGACGCAGATCGGGTCGGGACTGGCGAGAAACAGGCTGGCGAACTTCTCTTCCGAGGCGCTCAGGCGTTGTTCACGCTCCACCTGATCGGTGATATCCAGCAGCGTGCCGGCCATGCGCAGTGGTGCACCCTGCGTGTCACGGTAAAGGCGGGCGCGGCTTTCCAGGTAGCGCGAGCGGCCGTCTTCCAGTTGCACGCGGTAGGTCAGTTGGTAATTGCCTGCCGGGCCTTCACGCAAGGTGCGATAGGCGTCGCGCATACTGGCGCGCTCTTCATCGGGCATACCTTCAAAGAAGGCATCGAAGGACTCATGGAACGGGTGCGGTTCCAGGCCGTGCAACTGTGCGGCCCGCGCCGAGCCATAGAGCATGCCGCTGGGGATATGCCAGTCCCAGGTGCCCAGTTGGGCCGAATCCAGGGCCAGGTCCAGGCGCTCCTGGCTGTCCTTGAGGGCCTGTTCGGCGTTCTTGCGCTCGGTGGTGTCGAGGAAGGTGCTGATCAGGTAGGCCTGGCCGTCGAGTTCGACCTTTTGCGCGCTCAGTGTGCCGTCATGGATTTGCCCATTACTGGCGCGAAACTGCACCTCCATGGTGATGGGTTCGCCCTTGCGCTGGGTGGCCTTGACCAGCAGGGCTCGTTGTTCCGGATGCACCCACAGCCCCAGGTCCAGGGTCGTGCGGCCAATGGCATCGGTTACCGGCCAGCCAAACAGGCTTTCAAAATACTCGTTGGCCTCACTGATCAGGCCGTCTTCCTGGCGGGTCAGCAGGACCATGTTCGGGCACAGATGAAACAGCGTGGCGAAGCGTTTTTCGGAGTGGCTGAGGGCTTGTTCGCGCTCGCGCTGATGGGTGATTTCTCGAATAACCCCGATCATGCGGCGTCGCCCGGACGGGTCCGGCAGCAGGCTGCCGTTGATCTCCAGCCAGTGCAGGCTGCCGTCGGGCCATTGGATGCGATGGTGCATGGCCTGCCCGAAGGGTTCGCCTGTGAGTGCCGCATGGAACGCCCGGATCACCCGTCCGCGGTCCTCGTGGGGCAGCAGGTCGAGGTAATCCAGGTCCTTGGGCAGCGGCTGGCGGGGGTCGAAACCAAACAGCGCCTGGGTGCCGCGCGACCAACTGATCCGCCCGCTGTCGATATCCCAGCTCCAGGCGCCGAGCCGTGCGGCATTGAGCGCCGCCAGCAGCTGCGGGGCGCTTTCCCAGCTTTGTTCCGCCTGCTGGGGGTCCAGGGCGTGAATACGAGGCAGCGGCGGCATGGGATCGACGGGGTTGGGCATTATCAAGGGGCCTTGGCTCGATGGGCATTCGGCGCGGGAGCAGGGTCTACAGGCGGCACGGCCTCATGCCGGCATCCCAGCCGGATCGACCTGTGCATCCAATAGGCTCATGAAAGCCCGCGCAGCGTTCGACAGCGTCCTTTCGGTGTGCACGATATAGCCTAGCTGGCGACTGAGCTGTATGCCCGGCAAAGCGATACTGGCCACTTGATCATCAAGCATAGTGCGCGGCAACACGCTCCAGGCCAGGCCGATGGAGACCATCATCTTGATGGTTTCCAGGTAGTTGGTGCTCATGGCGATGTTCGGCGTCAGGCCCTGGGCCTCGAACAGCCGGTGCACAATATGGTGGGTAAAGGTATTGCCGCCGGGGAAAACCGCCGGATGGCGGGCGATGTCGGCAAGGCTGATAGTGCCGTTATTGGCCAGGCTATGCTCGGGCGCCACCACGAAATCCAGGGGGTCGTCCCAGACCGGGGTGGCCCGCACCAGGTTGTGCGGCTCCGGCGCCAGGGTGATGACGGCCACTTCGGCACGGCCATGGAGGATTTCCTCGTAGGCCACCTCCGAGTCGAGGAACTGAATATCCAGGGCCACGTTCGGGTATTCCCGGGTGAAAGTACGCAAAACCGGGGGCAGGCGGTGCAGGCCGATGTGATGGCTGGTCGCCAGGGTCAGGCGCCCGCTGACTTCGCCGGTCAGGTTGGTCAGGGCACGACGGGTGTCATCCAGCACATTGAGGATCTGATAGGCGCGAGGCAGCAGCGCGCGCCCGGCCTCTGTCAGGCCGACTTCACGGCCCAGTCGATCAAACAGGCGCACCTTCAGTTGCTGCTCAAGGCCGGCGATGCGCTTACTGATTGCCGGTTGCGTCAGGTGCAGGCGTTCCCCGGCCCCGGAGAAGCTGCCGGTTTCGGCGATAGCAATAAAGGCATTGAGGTTGGCCAGGTCCATGGTTGTATTCCAGTTGGTTATCCAAAGCATGAAAAATATGAATTTGAGTTATTTAATGTAACGCCATAGCATCAGCCTCACAAGCCAAAGGGTTATTGAATCGTTCAACGCCCAGGGCATAGAAAGACGCTGATGAGGACCGACTGATGGCCGGCAAAACGCTTTACGACAAACTCTGGGATTCCCATGAAGTGAAACGGCGCGATGATGGGTCATCGCTGATCTACATCGACCGTCACATCATCCATGAAGTGACCTCGCCCCAAGCGTTCGAAGGCCTGCGACTGGCCGGGCGCAAGCCTTGGCGCGTCGACTCGATCATCGCCACCCCGGACCACAACGTACCGACCACCCCGGAGCGCAAAGGCGGCATCGAAGCCATTGCCGACCAGGTCTCGCGCTTGCAGGTCCAGACCCTCGACGACTATTGCGATGAGTACGGCATCACCGAGTTCAAGATGAATGACGTGCGCCAGGGCATCGTCCACGTTATCGGCCCGGAGCAGGGCGCAACCTTGCCGGGCATGACCGTGGTCTGCGGCGACTCCCATACCTCGACCCACGGTGCGTTCGGCGCCCTGGCCCACGGTATCGGCACCTCCGAGGTGGAGCATGTGTTCGCCACCCAGTGCCTGGTCGCGAAGAAAATGAAGAACATGCTGGTGTTGGTCGAAGGCACCTTGCCCTTCGGCGTGACCGCCAAGGACATCGTGCTGGCCGTGATCGGCAAGATCGGCACCGCCGGCGGTAACGGCCATGCCATCGAGTTCGCCGGCAGCGCGATTCGCGATTTGTCCATCGAAGGCCGCATGACCATCTGCAACATGTCCATCGAAGCCGGTGCGCGCGTGGGGATGGTGGCGGCGGATGAAAAGACTGTTGAATACGTCAAGGGCCGTCCATTCGCTCCGCAAGGCGCCGATTGGGATGCCGCTGTGGAGGCCTGGAAAGACCTGGTTTCCGATAAAGATGCAGTGTTCGACACCGTGGTCGAGCTCGACGCGGCCCAGATCAAGCCACAAGTCAGCTGGGGCACCTCGCCGGAAATGGTCTTGGCCGTTGACCAGAACGTGCCGGACCCGGCCAAGGAAGCTGACCTGGTCAAGCGCGGCTCCATTGAGCGTGCCTTGAAGTACATGGGCTTGAAAGCCAACCAGGCGATCACCGATATCCAGTTGGACCGCGTGTTTATCGGTTCCTGCACCAACTCGCGGATCGAAGACCTGCGCGCCGCGGCGGTGATCGCCAAGGGCCGCAAGGTGGCCTCGACCATCAAGCAAGCCATTGTGGTACCTGGTTCGGGCCTGGTGAAGGCCCAGGCCGAAGCCGAAGGCCTGGACAAGATCTTCCTCGAAGCCGGTTTTGAATGGCGCGAGCCGGGCTGTTCGATGTGCCTGGCGATGAACCCGGACCGTTTGGAGTCTGGCGAGCATTGCGCGTCCACCTCCAACCGTAACTTCGAAGGGCGTCAGGGCGCCGGTGGCCGTACCCACCTGGTCAGCCCGGCCATGGCCGCTGCGGCTGCCGTCAACGGTCGTTTCATCGACGTTCGCGAATTGATCTGAGGAATACCCGATGAGAGCTTTTACCCAACACACAGGTCTTGTCGCACCGTTGGACCGTGCCAACGTGGACACCGACCAGATCATCCCCAAGCAGTTCTTGAAGTCGATCAAGCGCACCGGTTTTGGTCCGAACCTGTTCGATGAGTGGCGCTACCTGGACGTGGGCTATGCCTACCAGGACAACTCCAAGCGCCCGTTGAACAAGGATTTCGTGCTCAACGCTGAGCGTTACCAGGGCGCCAGTGTGCTGCTGGCCCGGGAAAACTTCGGTTGCGGTTCCAGCCGTGAGCATGCGCCCTGGGCCCTGGAAGAATATGGCTTTCGCAGCATCATCGCGCCGAGCTACGCCGATATCTTCTTCAACAACAGCTTCAAGAACGGCTTGCTGCCGATCATCTTGAGCGATGCCGAAGTGGACGAGTTGTTCCAGCAAGTGGAAGCCAATGTGGGCTACCAATTGACCGTCGACCTCGCGGCGCAAACCGTGACCCGTCCGGACGGCAAGGTGTATCACTTTGAAGTGGATGCGTTCCGTAAGCACTGCCTGATCAACGGTCTGGACGATATCGGCCTGACCTTGCAGGACGGCGATGCCATTGCAGCGTTTGAAGCCAAGCACCGGGCGAGCCAGCCTTGGTTGTTTCGTGACGCGTAATTCTATGTAGGCTGGACTGGCCCCTTCGCGAGCAAGCCCGCTCCCACATTTGATCGCATTTCAACTGAAGGAACTCGGTCGAGTGTGGGAGCGGGCTTGCTCGCGAAAGGGCCGGTATGAACAACACAAAAGCCAGGAGCATCACCATGACCAGCACCGCCCACTCCCAAGTCGTGCAAAAACAATTCGGCGAACAGGCCTCGGCCTACCTGAGCAGTGCCGTGCACGCCCAGGGCACCGAATTCGCACTGCTGCAGGCCGAGCTGGCCGGGCAGGGTGATGCGCGCCTGTTGGACCTGGGCTGTGGCGCCGGTCACGTGAGTTTTCACGTGGCACCGTTGGTCAAAGAAGTGGTGGCCTACGACCTGTCGCAGCAAATGCTCGATGTGGTCGCCGCTGCTGCCGCAGACCGTGGCCTGGACAATATCCGCACCCTGCACGGCGCCGCCGAGCGTCTGCCGTTTGCCGATGGCGAGTTCGACTTCGTGTTCAGCCGCTACTCGGCCCATCACTGGAGCGACCTGGGCCTGGCCCTGCGCGAAGTGCGCCGGGTGCTCAAGCCGGGCGGCGTGGCGGCATTTGTCGACGTCTTGTCACCGGGCAGCCCGCTGTTGGACACTTACCTGCAAACCGTCGAAGTGCTGCGCGACACCAGCCATGTGCGCGATTACTCCGCTGGCGAGTGGATGCGCCAGCTCAGCGAAGCCGGCCTGCATGTGCGCAACAGCAGTCGCCAGCGCCTGCGCCTGGAATACACCTCGTGGGTCGAGCGCATGCGCACGCCAGAGGTATTGCGCGCAGCGATCCTGGAACTGCAAAAGGCGATGGGCCAGGAAGTCCGCGATTATTTCGAGATTCAAGCCGACGGCACCTTCAGCACCGACGTGCTGGTGGTCTGGGCCGAACGCTAATAATTTTCCCGACCTGCCCGTGGGCAGGTCGCCCGATGAAATGAGGAAAGCATGAGCAAGCAGATTCTGATTCTCCCTGGCGACGGCATTGGTCCGGAAATCATGGCCGAAGCGGTCAAGGTCCTGGAATTGGCCAACAGCAAGTACAGCCTGGGTTTTGAGTTGAGCCACGACGTGATCGGCGGCGCGGCCATCGACAAGCATGGCGTGCCCCTGGCCGACGAAACCCTGGATCGTGCCCGTGCTGCCGACGCCGTGCTGCTCGGCGCCGTGGGTGGGCCGAAATGGGACAAGATCGAACGCGACATCCGCCCGGAGCGCGGCCTGCTGAAAATCCGTGCGCAACTGGGCCTGTTCGGCAACCTGCGCCCGGCCATCCTCTACCCGCAACTGGCCGACGCGTCGAGCCTCAAGCCGGAAGTGGTGGCGGGCCTGGATATCCTGATCGTGCGCGAGCTGACCGGCGGTATCTATTTCGGCTCGCCACGGGGTGTGCGTGAGCTGGAAAATGGCGAGCGCCAGGCCTACGACACCCTGCCGTACAGCGAGAGCGAAATCCGCCGTATCGCCCGGGTCGGTTTCGACATGGCCCGTGTGCGTGGCAAAAAGGTCTGCTCGGTGGACAAGGCCAACGTCCTGGCCTCCAGCCAGCTGTGGCGGGAAATCGTCGAAGAAGTGGCCAAGGACTACCCGGACGTCGAGCTGAGCCACATGTACGTCGATAACGCCGCCATGCAACTGGTGCGTGCACCCAAGCAGTTCGACGTGATCGTCACCGACAACCTGTTCGGCGACATCCTGTCCGACCAGGCCTCGATGCTCACCGGTTCCATCGGCATGCTGCCGTCGGCGTCCCTGGACACCAACAACAAGGGCATGTACGAGCCGTGCCACGGTTCGGCGCCGGATATCGCGGGCCAGGGCATTGCCAACCCACTGGCAACCATCCTGTCGGTCTCGATGATGCTGCGTTACAGCTTCAACCTGAGCGAAGCGGCGGACGCGATCGAGCAGGCGGTGAGCCGGGTGCTGGACCAGGGCCTGCGCACGGGCGACATCTGGTCGCAGGGTTGCACCAAGGTCGGTACGCAGGAAATGGGCGACGCAGTAGTCGCCGCGCTGCGGAATCTGTAATCTCTCGGGCCCGCTTGCAGTTGTTGCTGCAAGGCGGCCCACTTTTTAACAAGGTGTAGTTGCGATGAAACGTGTAGGTCTGATCGGTTGGCGCGGTATGGTCGGTTCCGTGCTCATGCAGCGGATGCTGGAAGAGCAGGATTTCGATCTTATTGAGCCGGTGTTTTTCACCACTTCGAATGTCGGTGGCCAAGGGCCGTCCGTGGGCAAGGATATCGCCCCGCTCAAGGACGCCTACAACATTGAAGAGCTCAAGACCCTCGACGTCATTCTGACCTGCCAGGGCGGCGACTACACCAGTGAAGTCTTCCCCAAGCTGCGTGAAGCCGGCTGGCAGGGTTACTGGATCGATGCGGCGTCCAGCCTGCGTATGCAGGACGACGCGGTGATCATCCTCGACCCGGTCAACCGCAAGGTCATCGACCAGCAGCTCGACGCCGGCACCAAGAACTATGTCGGCGGCAACTGCACCGTCAGCCTGATGCTGATGGGCCTGGGTGGCCTGTTCGAAGCCGGGCTGGTGGAGTGGATGAGTGCCATGACCTATCAGGCGGCCTCCGGTGCCGGTGCGCAGAACATGCGTGAGCTGATCAAGCAGATGGGCGCAACCCACGCCGCCGTCGCCGATCAACTGGCCGACCCGGCCAGCGCGATCCTCGACATCGACCGTCGTGTGGCCGAGGCCATGCGCAGCGAAGCCTACCCGACCGAGAACTTCGGCGTGCCATTGGCCGGCAGCCTGATCCCGTGGATCGACAAGGAACTGCCGAACGGCCAGAGCCGCGAAGAGTGGAAGGCCCAGGCTGAGACCAACAAGATCCTCGGGCGCTTCAAGAACCCGATCCCGGTGGACGGTATCTGCGTGCGGATCGGCGCCATGCGCTGCCACAGCCAGGCGCTGACCATCAAGCTCAACAAAGACGTGCCGATCGCCGATATCGAAGGGCTGATCAGCCAGCACAACCCGTGGGTCAAGCTGGTGCCGAACAACCGTGATATCAGCATGCAGGAGCTGAGCCCGACCAAGGTCACCGGCACCCTGAATGTTCCGGTGGGGCGTCTGCGCAAGCTGAACATGGGTACCCAGTACCTGGGCGCTTTCACCGTTGGTGACCAACTGCTGTGGGGCGCGGCCGAGCCGTTGCGCCGGATGTTGCGGATCCTGCTGGAGCGTTGATCGCTTTGGCGTGTTGAACAAACCCGCGTTCTGGTGACAGGCGTGGGTTTTTTATTGCTCTTTAGGGCCCTTTCGCGAGCAAGCCCGCTCCCACATTTTGATGTGTGAATGCAATCAAATGTGGGAGCGGGCTTGCTCGCGAAAGGGTCATCAGCCACACCACAAAACCTGGGTTAATTGCCTCACCCCCAACCACCCGGTAAAGTGCCGCTCCCCCCGCAATGCCCGAGGCAGCCTCCATGACCCAGACCTTTGATATCGCCGTGATCGGCGCCACCGGCACCGTTGGCGAAACCCTGGTACAGATCCTCGAAGAGTTGGATTTCCCGGTCGGCACCCTGCACCTGCTGGCCAGCAGTGAGTCGGCCGGCGCTTCGGTGCCATTTCGCGGCAAGAACGTGCGGGTGCGGGAAGTCGACGAGTTTGATTTCAGCAAGGTGCAACTGGCCTTTTTCGCGGCAGGCCCTCCGGTCACCTTGAGTTTCGCCCCGCGCGCCACGGCGGCAGGTTGCTCGCTGATCGACCTGTCTGGCGCCTTGCCGGCCGAGCAAGCACCTCAGGTGGTGCCGGAAGCCAACGCCCACGTCCTGGACGGCTTGAAAAAGCCCTTCCAGCTCGCTAGCCCAAGCCCGTGCGCCACTCATCTGGCGGTGGTTCTGGCGCCGTTGCGGGGCTTGTTGGACATTCAGCGCGTCAGCGTCACCGCCAACCTGGCCGTATCTGCCCAGGGCCGCGAAGCCGTGAGCGAGCTGGCTCGGCAAACCGCCGAGTTATTGAATGTGCGCCCCCTGGAGCCAAAGTTCTTCGATCGGCAAATGGCCTTCAACCTGTTGGCCCAGGTCGGTACGCCGGACGCTCAGGGCCACACGGCCCTGGAAAAACGTCTGGTGCACGAACTGCGCGCCTTGCTTGATTTACCGTTGCTGAAGATTTCCGCGACCTGCGTTCAAGCTCCGGTGTTTTTTGGCGATAGCCTGAGCGTGTCCCTGCAACTGGCGAGCCCTGTGGACCTTGGCGCCGTCAATCGCCTGTTGGAGTCGGCACCGGGTATCGAGCTGGTGGAAGAGGGTGATTACCCTACAGCTGTTGGGGATGCGGTCGGTCAGGATGTGGTCTACGTGGGGCGGGTGCGAGCCGGCATTGACGACCCGGCGGAACTAAACTTGTGGCTGACGTCAGATAACGTACGTAAAGGCGCGGCGCTTAACGCGGTGCAACTGGCACAGTTGTTGATAAAAGACCTTGCGTAAAAGATACTTGGCGGCAATTTGTAGATTGATTCTAGCTAAGGGCTATGCTTGGCCCCATGCACGAAAAGTTGCGCGTCGGTGACCTATCGGCTCGCCATGCCGAATGGCAGCGGTACCCAACCTTCTCGCGGGCCGAGGAGTGTTCAAACAAAGGATGAGGCTATGGTTCAAGTTCGCAAACTGGTGTTAGCAATAGCGGCCGCCTCGGCGCTGTCCTCCGGTATGGCGCAAGCGCTGCAACTTGGGGAGATGACCCTCAAGTCGAAGTTGAACCAGCCGTTGTCGGTCGAGATCGAGCTGCTCGACGTAGGCGGGCTGAGCGCCTCCGACATCGTGCCCAGCCTCGCATCTTCCCAGGCCTTTGTGGATGCGGGTGTGGATCGCCAGGCGTTCCTTGATGAACTGAGCTTTACCCCGGTGCTCAACCCCAGCGGTCGCAGCGTGGTGCGCGTTACCTCCAGCAAGCCATTGCCCGATTCCTACGTGCGTTTCCTGCTGCAAGTGCAATGGCCCAATGGCCGGTTGATGCGCGACTACAGCGTCTTGCTGGACCCGGCCAAGTTCGAGCAAAAGGCCCCGGAGGCCAGCGCCCCGGCGCCGCGCCTTGCCCCGCCTGCGACTAGCGGCATCAGCAAAGCGGCTGAACACACGACGACTGCCCGGGACACGCTGTGGGAAATCGCCGCGAAAAACCGCAATGGTGGCTCAATCCAGCAGACCATGCTGGCGATCCAGGCGCTTAACCCGGGGGCTTTTGTCGACGGTAATATCAATCGCATGAAAACCGGCCAGGTATTGCGCCTGCCGGACCCGGTACAAAGCACCAGCCTGCCGCAACCCCAGGCGATTGCCGAAGTGACTGCGCAGAATGCGGCCTGGCGCCAGGGGCGTCGCGGCGCCAACAATCAGGCGGCGGGGCGTCAGCAACTGGACGCCACCAAACGCACCCAGGCCGGTGCCGCGCCGTCGCAAACGGCTGCCAAAGACAATCTGAGCCTGGTCTCGGCCGAGGCCGCCAAGGCCGGAGTCAAAGGCGCCGCAGGCGATAGCAAGGCCTTGAACAACAAGCTGGCGGTGACCCAGGAAAGCCTGGATTCGACCCGCCGCGAAAATGAAGAACTGAAAAGCCGCATGACTGACCTGCAAAGTCAGTTGGACAAGTTGCAGCGGCTGATTGAACTGAAGAACAACCAATTGGCCAAGTTGCAGGCCGAGGGTGGTGCACCGGCGCAGCCGGCGGCCATGCCTGCGGAGTTGGCGGCTGCGCCCGTTGCACCAGCACCTGCTGCCCCGGCGCCAGCCGCCGAAGCGCCGGTGGTTGCTCCGGTGGAAAGCCCGGCTGAGCCCGCGCCCGTGGCCAGCACCGAAGGCAAATTCAATGAGCTGCTGACCAATCCCATCGTTCTTGGGGTGATTGGCGGTGCTGCTGGGCTGTTGGTGTTGTTGCTCCTGCTGCTATGGGCGCGTCATCGCAATGCGCGCCTGGAAGAGGAAAAACACCTGCGCATGGCACGGGCGCTGGCCGAGGAGCCGGAGTTCTCCCCAAGCATTGACCAGGACATGCCGTCGGACAGTTTCGAAGGCCTTGAAGTCCCCGCAGCAAACGTCAAGCTGGCTCCAGCTCCAGCTCCAGCTCCAGCTCCAGCACCGGTTGCCGTGGCGCCTGTACCTGCACCGGTGACCAGCATGGCGCCGCCGAGCAAGCCGATTATCGAACCTGGTTCCTCCGACGCCCTGGCGCTGGCCCAGTCCCACCTGGATCGTGGCCACCTGAACCAGGCGGCCGCCGTGCTGGAAGAAGCGATCAAGCTGGAGCCCGCGCGCAGTGATCTGCGTCTCAAACTCCTGGAAGTCTATGGTCAGCAGGGCGACAAGGATGGCTTCGTGACCCAGGAGCGCCAACTGGTCGCCAATGGCGAGAATCATGCTCAGGTCGAGCTGTTGAAAAATCGCTATCCGGCCATGGCCGTGCTGGCTGCGGGTGTCAGTGCGGCAGTCGCCGCCGCCGCGCTGGATGCGCAGTACGTCAAGGATCTGCTCCAGGAGGAGCCGGCGCCTGCCGCCACGCCTGAAGCCGATGCGTTCGACACCGACTTCGACCTGAGTCTGGATGACCTGGAAGCCGCGTCGCCGGCCGTGGTCGAGCCCGAGGTTGATGACCTGAGCTTTGAGTCGGTGTTGCAACAACAGACCGAGGCCAAGGCCAGCCCGGATGATCTGTCCGATTTTGACCTCGACTTGCAGTTGGATGCGCCGGCCTCCCAGTCCGACGACGACTTCCTCTCGGGCCTGGAAGAGCAGATGAAGGATCTGCCGCCGGTAGATCCGCCCACCCTGACGCCGGCCGCGCTGGATGATTTTGACCTGCCGGAAGACTTTGACCTGTCCCTGGCGGACGAGCCCGCGCCATCGGCCAAGCCAGACGCATTCGCCACTGAGCTTGATGATGTCAACGCCGAGCTGGAGCGCCTGTCGCAGAGCCTGGAAAGCCCGTCGATCGAAGCGAGCTTCACTGCTGAAGATGCCGCCAAGGGCGACGATGAGCCGGAGTTCGACTTCCTGTCGGGCACCGACGAAGTCGCTACCAAGCTGGACCTGGCCCAGGCTTACATCGACATGGGTGATGCAGATGGTGCGCGTGACATCCTCGCCGAAGTCCTTACCGAAGGCGATGAAAAACAACAGGATGAAGCCAAGGAAATGCTCAGCAACCTGGCCTAAAGCCATTGCGCAACTCCTGTAGGAGCGAGCTTGCTCGCGAAAAACTCAAGGACGCTGCGTTCTTTCAGGATGAGCGCGTTATCGTTGACGATCTTCGCGAGCAAGCTCGCTCCTACAAAAAGCCTCAAGCCATATATAATGGCTGCCTTTGCGTAACTCATCAGGCTCTCAGCTCTTGGCAAATATAGATAACGCGGCCGCCGAAATGGCGGCCGCCGGCTTTTTCAGAATCGCCCTGGGCGTTGAATACAAAGGCTCGCGCTATCGCGGCTGGCAGCGCCAGGCCTCTGGCGTGCCGACTGTGCAGGAAACCCTGGAGAAGGCTCTGTCGAAGGTCGCCGACTCCCCGGTTTCATTGATGTGCGCCGGGCGTACCGACGCGGGGGTGCATGCCTGCGGGCAAGTGGTGCATTTCGACACCCAGGCCGAGCGTTCGATGAAAGCCTGGGTCATGGGCGCCAATATCAACCTGCCCCACGATGTCAGCGTCAGCTGGGCCAAAGTCATGCCGGCGCACTTCCATGCGCGGTTCAAGGCGATTGCCCGGCGCTACCGCTATGTGATCTATAACGATCAGATCCGTCCGGCACACTTGAACGAAGAGATCACCTGGAACCACCGCCCGCTGGACGCCGAGCGCATGGCCGAAGCGGCCCAGCACCTGGTGGGGATCCACGATTTCAGCGCGTTCCGGGCCGGCCAGTGCCAGGCCAAGTCGCCGATCAAGGAAGTCCATCACCTGCGCGTGACGCGCCACGGCAAGATGATTGTCCTGGATATCCGCGCCGGTGCGTTCCTGCACCATATGGTGCGCAATATCGCCGGGGTGCTGATGACCATTGGCACTGGCGAGCGCCCGGTGGAGTGGGCCAGGGAAGTGCTGGAGAGTCGGGTGCGTCGTACCGGCGGGGTGACGGCACACCCATTCGGCCTGTATCTGGTGGATGTGGAGTACCGCGATGAGTTCGAACTGCCGCAGCGTTTCATCGGGCCACACTTCCTTACGGGTTTCGCTGAACTTGACGGCTGACGCCCGGAAAAGCATTTGTTACCATCCGGGACTTTCCTGGACAGCCCCCTGAGGTTTCGACGATATGTCAGGCGTTCGCAGCAAGATTTGCGGGATTACCCGCATGGAAGACGCGCTGGCGGCAGTCGAGGCGGGGGCTGACGCCATTGGTTTTGTGTTTTATGCCAAAAGCCCGCGCGCGGTGACCGTGCAGCAGGCCCGGGCGATCATTGCCGGCTTGCCGCCGTTCGTGACCACGGTCGGGCTGTTCGTCAACGCCAGCGCCTGTGAGCTCAATGAAACCCTGGATGCTGTGCCCCTGGACCTGCTGCAGTTCCATGGTGACGAAACCCCAGACGAGTGCGCCGGCTACCATCGTCCGTATATCAAGGCCTTGCGGGTCAAGGCCGGTGACGATATCGCCGCCAGTTGCGCCGCCTACGCCGGGGCCAGCGGGATTTTGCTCGATGCCTATGTGGAGGGCATTCCTGGCGGTACGGGCGAGGCCTTTGACTGGTCGCTGATTCCCCAGGGCTTGAGCAAGCCGATCATCCTGGCCGGCGGCCTGTGCGCCGACAACGTGGCGCAGGCCATTGCCCAGGTTCGCCCCTATGCGGTGGACGTCAGCGGCGGGGTGGAGCAGGGCAAGGGCATCAAGGACTCCGGCAAGATTCGCGCATTCATGCAGGCAGTGCGCAGCAGCAGTGGCGCGATGTGACGGCTGGGAGTCTGCCGCCGTCAGTAACTACCACTGTGTAAAACAGGCCGGCGTTGCCCTCGGGCAGCGCCAATGAAGTGGCAGCCACGCACTGGCGGGTTGTCTGGAAGGCTGAGGGCAGGTGCAGGAAATGGCTGGTCGAACGTCTGACCCCGTCCTGCAGCTGTTATCGCCACATCAATGAATTTAGCTCAAGGGCATACGCGGGGCTGTGTTCAAGCCACCGGTACTGGAGAAAGAAAGCATGAGCAACTGGTTAGTAGACAAACTGATCCCCTCGATCATGCGTTCCGAGGTGAAGAAAAGCTCGGTCCCTGAAGGTCTGTGGCACAAGTGCCCATCCTGCGATGCGGTGTTGTACCGCCCAGAGCTGGAGAAGACCCTGGACGTTTGCCCCAAGTGCAACCACCACATGCGTATCGGCGCCCGCGCCCGTATCGACATCTTCCTCGACGCCGATGGCCGTGCCGAGCTGGGCGCTGACCTGGAGCCGGTAGACCGCCTCAAGTTCCGCGATGGCAAGAAGTACAAGGACCGTCTGACCGCTGCACAAAAGCAGACTGGCGAGAAAGACGCGCTGATCTCGGTCAGCGGCAAGCTGCTGGGCATGCCAGTGGTAGTGTCGGCGTTTGAGTTCTCCTTCATGGGCGGCTCGATGGGCGCCATTGTCGGTGAGCGTTTTGTACGGGCTGCCAACTACGCCCTGGAAAACCGCTGCCCGATGATCTGCTTCGCCGCCTCCGGTGGTGCGCGGATGCAGGAAGCGCTGATCTCGCTGATGCAAATGGCCAAGACCTCTGCGGTACTGGCGCGTCTGCGTGAGGAAGGTATCCCGTTCATCTCCGTGCTGACCGACCCGGTCTACGGCGGCGTTTCCGCCAGCTTGGCGATGCTCGGCGACGTGATCGTCGGCGAGCCCAAGGCACTGATTGGCTTTGCCGGCCCGCGTGTGATCGAGCAGACCGTACGTGAAAAACTGCCGGAAGGCTTCCAGCGCAGCGAATTCCTGTTGGAGCACGGGGCGATTGACATGATTATCGCCCGTTCCGAGCTGCGTCCACGTCTGGGTAGCCTGCTGGCACAGATGATGGGCTTGCCGACACCAGAATACGTCGCGCCTAAAGTCGAACCTATCGTCGTTCCGCCGGTGCCTGCAAACCTATGACCCAACGAACCCTGGGCGAGTGGCTCGCCTACCTTGAGCAGTTGCATCCGTCAGCCATCGACATGGGCCTGGAGCGCTCGCAACAGGTAGCGGCCCGCCTTGGATTGGGTCGGCCTGCGCCGCGAGTGATCACGGTCACTGGCACCAACGGCAAGGGTTCTACCTGCGCCTTTGTCGCTGCGTTGCTGCAGGCCCAGGGCTTGAAGGTGGGTGTCTATAGCTCGCCGCATTTGCTGCGTTACAACGAGCGTGTGCAACTCAACGGTGTCGAAGCCACCGATGAGCAATTGTGCGAAGCCTTTGCGGCGCTGGATGCCGGGCGCGGCGAAACCTCCCTGACTTATTTCGAGATGGGCACCCTGGCGGCGTTCTGGTTGTTCGAGCGCGAACAGCTGGATGCGGTGGTGCTGGAAGTCGGCCTGGGTGGTCGCCTGGATACCGTCAATGTGGTGGACGCTGACCTCGCGTTGATCACTAGTATTGGCGTGGACCATATCGATTACCTGGGTGATACCCGCGAATCGGTGGCCTATGAAAAGGCTGGGATCTTGCGCCCAGGCAAGCCGGCGCTGTGTGGTGACCTGGATCCGCCGCATACCTTGCTGGACAAGGTGCGCGAGCTGGATTGCCCGTTCTTCCTGCGGGGGCGGGATTTCTCCCTGGACGTGGCGGACGATCATTGGTCGTGGCGCGGTATTGATGCGCGGGGCCAGGGCGTCGAGTTGCATGGCCTGCCGCTGCTGAACCTGCCCATGGAAAACGCCGCACTCGCCCTGCAGGCCTACCTGTTGCTGGATCTGCCATGGAATGCCGGGCAGATTGCCGATACCTTGCAGCGTACAAAGGTGGTCGGGCGTCTGGATCGTCGTTCGTTCCAATGGCGAGGCAAGCGTTTGAACCTGTTGTTGGACGTTGGTCATAACCCGCATGCTGCGCAATATCTGGCGCGCCGTTTGGCCTCCCATGTGCCGGCGGGTCGACGCCTGGCGGTGTTTGGCTTGCTGTCGGACAAGGACCTGGAGGGTGTGGTCGCGCCCTTGCTGAGCAATGTGCAGGCATGGGCGGTTGCGCCGCTGGACACACCTCGCAGTCGTTCGGCCGATGATGTACAGGCGCTGTTGCAGAACCTTGGTGCGACGGTGACGTCCCATGCAAGCGTGACCGCTGCGCTGGAGGCTCAATGCGCGGCGGCGACGGCCGAGGACGAGATTCTGTTGTTCGGATCATTTTATTGTGTTGCCGAGGCACTTGAGTGGTTGGCCCGGCGCTCCACGGAGGAAGCTGCACATGGCATTACTGGATAGCGCATACAAGCAGCGAATGGTTGGAGCCCTGGTGTTGGTGGCATTGGCGGTGATTTTCCTGCCGATGCTGTTTTCCCGTCAGGACGAGCAGCGCCAGGTCACGGTTGAAGCGCCGGCGGCGCCCCAGGCCCCGGTAATGCCGCAGGTCCAGGTCGAGCCAGTGGTAGTGCCTGAGCCGCAGGCGTTGCCCGAGGAAGAACCGGTGCCGACTGATGCTGAGATTGCCCAGCAACAGGCGCCCACAGCGCCGATTCAGCCCAGCGTTCCTGTGGTCAAACCTGCGCCAGTCGTGGCGGCCAAGCCGGCGGCGCCGGCCCCGGCACCCAAGCCGGTCGTTCCGCAGCCAGCAGCTCCCGGCAAACCGGATGTGGGTCAAAGCCGTATCGATCCCAACGGCCTGCCGATCAGTTGGTCGGTGCAGCTTGCCAGCCTGTCCAATCGCGAAAGTGCCGAAGCCTTGCAGAAAACCCTGCGTAGCCAGGGCTATAACGCTTATATCCGTACCGCCGATGGCAAGAACCGGGTATTTGTCGGGCCGCTGATCGAGCGTGCCGAGGCTGACCGCTTGCGTGACCTGTTGGGGCGTCAGCAGAACCTCAAGGGCTTTGTGGTGCGTTTCCAGCCAGAGCGCGGCTGATCCTGGCAATACATGTATGTGCAGGCTTGTGTGGGGGCGGGCTTGCCCGCGATGACGGTGTATCAGTCGATATTAAAGTTGACTGACACGCCGCTATCGCGGGCAAGCCCGCTTGTATGTTTAGACTTGAAGGGGTGGGCGGCGACTAAAAGCCCGATTCCGACTCTAGCCAGTACGGACCGTGGGAGACTTCTCGTCCCGCCCTTTCTACCCTAAGCGCCGATAAGGA